>CAZSAF010000032.1:0-18842 GCA_964604605.1 uncultured Lachnospiraceae bacterium | reverse complement strand
AAGCGTATGCGGGCAGAAAAGGGATTGTTCCTCAGCCCCTTTGCTCCCTACGGCTATCTCGTCCGGGATCCCAGCTGCACCCAGGAATATGTCTGGGCGGACGAGGTGGAGGAAGCAGTGGTGGAGGACCTGTTCCGGTTCAGTGCGGAAAAGACCCTGGAGCCGGAGGCGGAGACCCGGAAAAGCGTCCGGGAGCTTTTGGAAAAGCAGCGGGAGAAGGAGGAGCGGAAGCTGCGGCGCCTGTACTCCCTGTACAGCGAGGGGGAAGATGAAACCCTGCGGGAGGCGGTGCGGGATCAGCAGAAAGAGCTGGCCTCCCTGTGGGAGCGGATTGCCATGGAGGAAACCCGCCAGACCCTTTCCCGGAGAAAAAAGAAGGCCCTGGAAAAAATCCAGAGCCAGCGGGATGTGTGGCCGGCCATGACCCTCATGGAACGGCGGGCGGTGGTGGACCAGGTGATTGAGCGGGTCACTGTCACCGGCCACGCCCTGAGCATTGCCTACAAGGCGTTCTGAAACGCCGCGGATCGGTTGCCGGTGCGCGCCGCCCCGGAATACCAGGGCGGCTGCAGCCATCAGGGTCAGGGCACCAGGGTCAGCCCCTCCAGAGTGGGGATGGCCATCAGGGAATAGTTGGTGTGGTAGATGACAAAGCCCGGCTTTCCGGCAGTAGGCTTTTTTACATGCTTTTTCTGGATGTAATCCACCTCCACCTTGGGGGCCTCCCGGCCGCTGGAGTAGTAGGCGGCCAGCTGGCCCGCCTCCTCATAAACCCGGTCCGGCAGTTCCTTCCCCTCGGTTTTTACAATCACATGGGAGCCAGGGATCCCTTTGGCGTGGAACCACCAGTCTCCGCCGTTGGCAAACTGGAAGGTCAGCTCCTCGTTCTGGTAATTGTTCTTCCCCACATAGATATGGAAGCCGTCGGAGGAGAGGTAGTGGAAGGGCTTGCTGGTTACCTTGGCCTTTCGCTTTTCCCCGCCGTGCTTTTTAATGTAGCCGGAATCCTGCAGCTCCCGCTTGATCTCCGTCAGGTCCGCCTCCTCCCGGGCAATGTCCAGGGAGGTACGAATGGATTCCAGATGCCGGGTCTCGGCCTCGGTCTCCTCCAGCAGGGTCAGAAGCGCCTGGTGGGTCCGCTTCAGCTTCCCGTACCGGTCAAAGTATTTCTGGGCGTTTTCCTGGGCAGTCAGCTCCGGAACCAGGGGAATGGTGATCTCCTTGTTGTCCTCGTAATAGTTGGGCACGGTGATGGATTTCTCCCCGCCGGACAGCTGGTAGCCGTAGGTCTGGAGCAGTTCCCCCCACACCCGGTACTTTTCCCGCTTTTCCGTGTCCTTCTGCTGCTTTTGCTGCAGGTCCCGCTTTTTGTAGCTGCGCTCCAGGGCCGTCTGCACAATCCGGCGCAGCTCCGCAGATTTCTGGCGGATGCGGGTGACGGTGCTTTTCTCCGCGTAGTAGGTCTCCAGCACCTGGCTCATGGTGGGGAATTCCCGCACCGTCTCCTCCGGGTACATGGACAGCCGGAAGGGGGCAAACTCCAGCGGTTCCTTGCCCCGGTAGACAATGTTGGGGGTGAACCGCTCCTGCCGCACGTCGTCCATCAGGTGGGAGAAAGTGCGGAACAAATGCAGCCGCTCTGCCTCCCCCAGGGCCTGGATCGGCTGGGCGGAATCCAGCCCGGCCCGGAAGCAGATCTCCTCCGCCATCAGGGGGCTGAGGCCGGTGAGCCCCATGTAAAGGGCCTTGGCCGTGGTCTGGGGCATGGCGCAGACTTTGCCGTAGAAATCCTCCTCGGAGATGGCCAGCGGGTTTTCCTTGTGCACGGTCTCCGGGATAAAGTAGGGGCGGCCCGGCAGCACCTCCCGGACGGAGCTGACGTTCAGGGAGATATGCTTGATGCTGTCCAGGATTTTGTCCTCACTGTCCGTGAAGATGATATTGCTGTGCTTGCCCATCAGCTCAATGATCAGAAATTTCCGGCACACATCGCCCATCTCATCCAGGTGTTCCACCTCCAGGCGCAGGATCCGCTCCAGCCCCGGCTGGGTGACGGAGAGGATCTTCCCGCCGCCAATGTGTTTTCGGAGCAGCATGCAAAAGCCGGGGGCCGCCGCGGGTCCCGGCTTGTTCTTTTCTGTGAAATAAAGCAGCGGCAGGCTGGCGCTTGCCGAGAGAAGCAGGCGGGACTGGTCCCGCTGGTTTTTTACGGTGAGCATCAGCTCGTCCGCCTCCGGCTGGGCGATTTTGGAAATCCGCCCGCCTACCAGGCGCTTCCGCAGCTCCGCCGCCATACAGGCGATGGCCATACCATCTAATGCCATGGTTCCTCCTTCTGCCGTGTCCCTCACGGCATTCCGATACCCGAAGGGGGATTCTTACCTCAATTCGGTTGGAAATGTTTGACTTCGTTGTTTATATGGATTATAATTGACTGTGTGCGCAAAGTCAATGGTTGGCCATGGCGGCGCAGGACGCGAAAGGAAACAAAATCATGGTAAAAAGCATGACGGGCTTTGGGAGGGCGGAGCTCTCCAACGAAAGATACCGGATGCTGGTGGAAATCAAGGCGGTGAACCACCGGTATCTGGATATGAGCATCAAGCTGCCCAAGAAATTCTGCTTGTTCGAGTCCCGGGTGCGGAACTTGATGAAGGAGTATGCCAGCCGGGGAAAGCTGGACATTTTCATCTCCTACGAGGACTACAGTGGGGAACAGCTGACACTTCAGTACAACCGCCGTCTGGCCCAGGAATACATGGAGTATTTCCGTCAGATCAGTGAGGAATTCCAGATTGAGAACGATATTCGGGTGTCCCATCTGGCCCGGCTGCCGGAGGTGTTTACCATGGAGCAGGCGGAGGAGGATGAGGAACAGCTGTGGCAGCTGCTGGAGGAGGCCCTGCGCCAGGCCGGCCGGGAATTCGCCGCGCAGCGGAGTCGGGAGGGCGAACGGCTGAAGGCGGATCTTTTGGAGAAGCTGTCCGGCATGGAAAAGCTGGTGTCCTTTGTGGAGGCCCGCTCCCCGGAGATTGTGACCGAGTACCGGGAACGGCTGGAAGCCCGGATCCGGGAGCTTCTGGCGGACGCCTCGGTGGACGAGAACCGGCTGCTGACGGAGGCGGCGGTGTTTGCGGATAAGACCTGCGTGGATGAGGAGACCGTGCGGCTGCGCAGCCATATAGCCGGGATGTGGGAGGCGCTGGAGGCGGAAAGCAGCGAGAGCGTGGGGAGAAAGCTGGATTTCCTGGCCCAGGAGATGAACCGGGAGGCCAACACCATCCTCTCCAAGTGTAGCGACCGGGAGGTGTCCGCCACGGCCATCCAGCTGAAGACAGAGATTGAGAAAATTCGGGAGCAGGTGCAGAATATTGAGTAGGCTAATCAATATCGGCTATGGCAATGTGATGAATGTGGACAAAATTGTCTCGGTGGTGAGTCCGGATTCGGCTCCCATTAAGCGGATGGTCCAGGCGGCCAAGGACGCGGGGACGGCGGTGGACGCCACCCAGGGCCGCAAGACCAAGGGCGTGATTGTCACAGACAGTGGTGTGCTGGTGCTGTCCGCCCTCCTGCCGGAGACCATTGCCAGCCGCTGTGAGGGAAGAGAAAAATGAGTGAACCGGGAAAACTGGTGATCATCTCCGGATTCTCCGGTGTGGGGAAGGGGACGGTCATCAAGGAATTGATGAAACGTTACGATGAGTTTTTCTTCTCGGTGTCGGTGACCACCCGGCAGTCCCGTCCGGGGGAGGTCCACGGGAGAGAGTATCTGTTTCTCACCGAGGAGGAATTCCAGGAGCTGGCGCAGAGCGACCGGCTTCTGGAGTATGCCGGATACACCGGCAGCCACTACGGCACGCCGGCGGACCCGGTGCGGGAACACCGGCAGCAGGGGCGGCATGTGCTGCTGGACATTGAGATCCAGGGGGCTTTCCAGGTGCGGGAGCGCTGTCCGGATGCCCTGATGGTCTTTTTGATCCCCCCCACCGCCCAGGTGCTGTACCGCCGTCTGGTGGACCGGCACACGGAGACGCCGGAGAAGGTGCGGAACCGGATGCTCCGCTCGGCGGAGGAGGCGGCGTACATTGAACAGTATGACTGCATTTTGGTCAATGAGGATCTGGATACCTGTGTGGAACAGCTGCACCAGGTGATCCAGCATCCGGAGCTGGCCTCCCGTTTCCGGGAAGAAAACCGGGAGCGGGCCAGGGCACTGCAGGAGGAGATTCGGGCGCTGTTAAAAGAGGTAGAATAAAGGAGAAAAAATATATGTTGCACCCTTCTTATTTGGAACTGATGGACGCGGTAAATGAGAATGTGCCGGAGGGCCAGGAGCCCGTTGTGCAGAGCCGGTATTCCATTGTGCTGGCTACGGCCAAGAGAGCCAGACAGCTGGTGGCCGCCGGCTGCGATACCTTAAACGGCGAGCAGCGGAAGCCCCTTTCCATTGCGGTGGAGGAGCTGTGGAACGGCGATATCCGGATTCTGGGAGAAGATGAAGAATTGCCGGAGGAGGCCCAGGCGCTGGAGGATTCCAGCGAGGAGTTGCCGGAGGGGGCCGAGGAGAAGGAACCGGAGGAAGAGAATGCTGAGGAACCGGATTCTCAGCCGGAAGAATGAAAATACTGTTTGTCTCGCTGGGATGCGATAAGAATCTGGTAGACTCGGAAGTTATGCTGGGCCTGCTGACCCGCCGCGGTTTTGAGCTGACCGGGGATGAGCGGGAGGCGGATGTGATTGTCATCAATTCCTGCTGCTTCATAGGAGATGCCAAGGAAGAAAGCATAGATACCATTCTGGAGATGGCCAAGCAGAAGGAGAACGGCTGCTGCAAGGCGCTGATTGTCACCGGCTGCCTGGCGGAGCGGTATCAGGAAGAAATCCTCACTGAGCTGCCGGAGATTGACGCGGTGGTGGGAAGCACCGCCTATGACCGGATTGTGGAGGCGGTGGAGGAAGTGCTGGAGCGGAAGGGCCCCTACCGGTGCTTTCGGAGCATAGACGAGACGCCGGAGCGTACAGCCCCTCGGGTGGTAACCACCGGAGGGTATTATGCGTTCCTGAAAATCGCCGAGGGGTGCGACAAGCACTGTACTTACTGTGTGATCCCCCAGGTGCGTGGAAAATACCGCAGCGTTCCCATGGAACAACTGGTGGCCGAGGCGGAGGCCCTGTGCCGGGACGGTGTGCGGGAACTGATTCTGGTGGCCCAGGAGACCACCCTGTACGGGGTGGAACTCTATGGGAAAAAGATGCTGCCGGAGCTGTTGCGCCGGCTGGCAAAAATCCCCTCCCTGGTCTGGATCCGCCTCCAGTACTGCTATCCGGAGGAGGTTACCGAGGAGCTGATCCAGGTGATCCGGGAGGAGCCCAAGGTATGTTCCTACCTGGATATCCCCATCCAGCATGCCAGCGACCGGATTTTAAAGCGCATGGGGCGCCGCACCACCCGGGCGGAGCTGACGGAGCGGATCCGGCGGATGCGGGAGCAGATCCCGGACATTGCCCTGCGAACCACCCTGATCAGCGGCTTCCCCGGGGAGACGGAGGAGGACCACCAGTGCCTTCTGGAATTTGTGAATGAGATGGAGTTTGACCGCCTGGGGGTTTTTGCCTATTCCCAGGAGGAGAATACGCCGGCTGCCCAAATGCCGGACCAGGTGCCGGAGGAGGTCAAGGAGGCCCGCCGGCAGGAGATTATGGAGCTGCAGCAGGAGATCTCCCTGGAGCGTTCGGAGGCCCTGGTGGGCCAGGAGCTGCTGGTGATGATCGAGGGCAGGCTGCCGGAGGAAAACGCCTACGTGGGCCGCACCTACCGGGATGCCCCCGGGGTGGATGGGTACATTTTCATCCAGACCGGCCGGGAGCTGATGAGCTGGGATTTTGCCCAGGTGCGGGTGACCGGGGCGCTGGAATACGATTTGATGGGGGAGCTGAGCGATGAATCTGCCGAATAAGCTGACGATCCTGCGGGTGATCATGGTCCCGCTGATGGTACTGTTTCTGGTGCTGGATTTTGGGAAAACCGGCGACTATATAGCGCTGGCAATCTTCTGCCTGGCCAGTTTTACCGATTATCTGGACGGCCATCTGGCACGGAAGAACCATCTGGTCACGGATTTCGGAAAATTCATGGACCCGCTGGCGGACAAGCTGCTGGTGGGCTCCGCGGCCATCTGCCTGGTGGAGCGGGGATTGCTGCCGGCCTGGATGGTCTGTGTGCTCATTGGCCGGGAGTTTGTGATCAGCGGTTTCCGGCTGGTGGCGGCGGAGAACGGGGTGGTCATTGCCGCCAGTATATGGGGAAAGCTGAAGACCACCTGCCAGATGTTTATGACCATTGCCTTAATGCTGCACTTTGACCATCCGGTCTGGCAGGCCCTGGAGCAGATTCTGGTATGGGTTTCCCTGATTCTGACCATACTTTCTCTGGTGGACTATATTTATAAGAACCGGCAGGTTCTGAAGGGCGGCGAGAAGAGTGGAATCTGAAACCTATACGCGGGAAGAACGATTGTTGGCGCTGCTGCGGCAGCGGCAGCTGCATGTGGCCACGGCCGAGTCCTGTACCGGCGGGCAGATTGCGGCCACCATTGTGAATGTGCCGGGGGCCTCCTGGGTATTTGACCAGGGGCTGGTCACCTATTCCAACGAGGCCAAGGAGCGGCTGCTGGGCGTCCGGCATGAGACATTGGAAACCTATGGGGCGGTGAGCGCCCAGACGGCAGAGGAGATGGCCAGGGGGGCCGCTGCCTCCGCCGGCGCCCAGGTGGGCATTTCCTCCACCGGCATTGCCGGGCCGGACGGGGGAACGCCGGAAAAGCCGGTGGGACTGGTGTGGATTGGCTGCTTCTGCCGGGATCAGGTGTTTCTGCGGAAATGCCTGTTTGAGGGAGACCGGGAGGCGGTGCGCCGCCAGGCTACAGAGACGGCGCTGGAGTTTGCGGCAGCATGTGTGCAAGAGGTATTCGGGAAGAGCGGGACAGAATGATCAGATGGATGGAAGGGCTGTACCTGGGGGAGGGCGTGGAGAAAAAGCATAGGAAGATTCAGGAGGACATGGAGCGGGGAAAGCTACGCTGGCATGTCTATGTTCTGATGCTTTCCACCAACCCGCAAAACCAGCTGGACATCCTTTCCTCCGCCTTTTTAAAACAGCCCTATTACCGGCACCAGGAGCTGATGGTGGTGGGGCTGGCCAGCGGCTATCCGGAAGCGCTGACCGTGCTGCAGCGGATTGTGGCGGACGCGGTGCAGGCCACCGGAAAGGCGGACCTGCGGGCATTCCTGGCTGCCCGGTGCACGGGGGAACAGGAGGGGAAGGATGGTTAGCGTAATTCTGACCCTGCTGAAAATTCTGGGCATTTTGATTTTAATTCTCCTGGGCCTGCTGCTCCTTTTGATTCTGAGCCTTTTTCTGTGCCCCTTCCGCTACGAGCTGCGAGGGGAGACGGCGGACCTGCACACCGCGAAGGCCCGGGGGCGGGTCATCTGGCTGGGACGGCTGCTCTGGGGACAGGTAAACTGGCAGGACGGGGAGCTGACCGGTTTCCTGCGGATTGCGGGGATCCCGGTATTTCGTTTCCCGGCGGCAGAAAAAAAGAAGGAACATCCAGCGCCTGAGACGGAACCTGCAGAGTTATCCTATGGGCCGGCAGCGCCGGAAGCATCCGGCCCGGAAGAGGGCGGCAGCCGGGATCAGGGAACTGCAGAGGTGCAGGTGGCGGAGCTGGGCCGGGAAGAGCCGGACTGGCAGGAACCGGCCCCGGAGAAACGGGACCGGAAAGAGCCGGACTGGGAGGAAACGGACCGCCAGCCGTCCGGCGGCATAAAGGACCGCCTGTCCCGCCTGCGGAGCCAGGTGGAGCAGGCGCTGGACTTTCTGCAGGATGAGGAAAATCAGAAGCTGTTCGCCTTCCTGCGGGAACAGCTGGCCGCCGTCTTAAAGCATATCCTCCCCCGCACCGTGGACATTCAGGTGCGGGTGGGGCTGGAGGACCCGGCGGCCACCGGTGCGGTGCTGGGGGTGGTGTATATGTTCTACCCCCTGTACGAGGATCACATCCGGGTGATCGGGGAGTTTGAGGAGACGGTGCTGGAGGGGAAAGCGCTCCTCCGGGGAAGAATAAGAATTCTGACGCTGCTTATAATAGGTCTGAGAATCTATCGGAATCCGGCGGTGCGGGAGCGGATCAAAAATAGGAGGAATTGAAGATGGCAGAGAACAATTTCAGCGCAGTGGTAGATTCCCTGCTCAAGGGACTGGATGGATTTGCAACGGCAAAGACGGTGGTGGGAGATGCGGTCCAGGTGAAGGACACCATCATTCTGCCCCTGGTGGATGTCTCCTTTGGCGTAGGGGCCGGAGCGGGCTTAAACGAGGAGAAGAAGAAAAACAGCGGAGGCGGCGGCATGGCGGCCAAAATGTCCCCCAGCGCCGTGCTGGTGATCCAGAACGGAACCACCCGGCTGGTGAACATCAAGAACCAGGATACGGTGACCAAGATCCTGGATATGGCGCCGGATCTCATTGACCGTTTCCGCAGCGGCGGCAGCAGCCAGCCGGCGGATCCGGAGGTGGAGAAGGCCGTGGAAGAAGCCATGAAGGCGGAGAAGGAGTAACGGCGGAAGCTCCGGAGACGGCGTGAAACGCAGCGCCGGGGCTCACCGGCGCATATTTGGAATGCCTCCCCAATAGACTGTAGAACAGGGACCTTGGGGAGGCGTTTTATGAAGCGGGTCATCGGATTGATATTGTTTTGCACGGGCGTGAGGATGGCCATCATGTTGCTGCTCCCGGAACGGTTTTCCGTGCTTTGTTTGATTACTGCGCTGATTCTGGTGGGGTACAATCTTTTCTGAAATTGAGACGTGTCCGGGGAGAACGGCAGACTCCTTTCCCGGAAGCGGATCGGGCAGTGGGAGGAGGCAGGGACTGTGGAAGAACTTTTGGAAGGGCTCAATGAGGCCCAGAGGGAGGCGGTGACCTCCACGGAAGGCTATGTGCGGGTCATTGCGGGGGCCGGCTCCGGAAAAACCCGCGCCCTCAGCAGCCGTTTTGCCTATCTGGTTAACGAGGCCGGCATTCTGCCCGGCCATATTCTCTGCGTCACCTTTACCAACAAATCCGCCAACGAGATGCGCCAGCGGATCCATAATCTGACCGGCGACCAGGATACCGGCTATATCTGTACCTTCCACAGCTTCTGTGTTTCGGTGCTCCAGGAGGACAGCCATGCGGTCCAGTATCCCAAGAGCTTTCTGGTGCTGGACAACGCGGATATTGACGCCATGCTGAAGATCATCTATGAGGAGCGGGGGCTGACCCTGCGGCACATGACCTTCAGCAAGGCCCGGGATATGTTTGAGATCCGCAAGTTGTTTGAGGAGCCGGAGTATTATCTGGATCTGATTGCCATGTCCCTGGAACAGCTGCAGGAGAAGTACCGGCAGGCGGTGAAGTCGGCGGACATTCTTTTTTATGGGTACCTGTACCAGCAAAAGAAATGCTTTGGCTTGGATTACAACGACCTGATCAAGTTTTCCCTCTATATTTTTGACCGGTTTCCGGATATCCGGCTCAAATGGCAGAAGCGGCTGGAGTACATTATGATCGATGAATACCAGGACATTGACGCACTGCAGTACCAGCTGATGTGTGTGCTCTGCGGGTATCACCACAACCTGTTTATTGTGGGGGATCCGGATCAGACCATCTACACCTGGCGGGGAGCCAATGTCCGGTACCTGCTGGACTTCCACCGGAATTTTGCCCCCACCAAGGATATCCTGATGATGCAGAATTACCGCTCCACCCCGCAGATCCTGGCGGTGGCCAACTCCCTGATTGCCAAAAACCAGACCCGGATCCCCAAGGACCTGGTGCCGGTGCGGCTGGATGGCCCGCCGGTGGTCTGCTGCTATGCGGACAATTCCCGGCAGGAGGCGGAGTGGATGGCGGAGCAGATCCAGGCACTCCACGAATCCGGCGTCCCTTACCGGGAGATAACGGTGCTGTACCGGGCCCACTACGTGACCCGCACCGTGGAGGAGGTGTTCCTGCGGAAAGAGGTGCCCTACACCATCTACAGCGGCGTCCAGTTCTTTGGCCGGATGGAGATCAAGGACGCCCTGTCCTATCTGCGGATGATCGTCTACCAGGATGACCTTTCCTTCCTGCGGATTGCCAATGTGCCCAAGCGGAACCTGGGGGAGAGAAGAATGAAGTTCCTCCAGGAATATGCGGAACAGAACCACTGTTCCCTGTACCTGGCTGCCCAGCAGAACCGGGAGCACGAGATTTTCCGGAACAGTCGGCTGGAAGAGTTCCTGCAACTGGTGGAGCGGTTTTCCACCGGCCAGTGGGAGCGGCCGGTCTCCGAGGTGCTGGCGGAGCTTCTGGATGCCAGCGGTTATGAGGAGATGCTGCGCACCGAGGGCAGCCAGGAGCGGTTGGACAACCTGGCGGAGCTGAAGCAGTCGGTGTACGAGTATGAGACCACTTGCGGGGAGGAAGTAACGCTGGAGCACTATCTGTCCCACGTAGCCCTGTTTACCAACAGCGATACCGGGGAGCGGGGGGATGCAGTGAAGCTGATGACGGTCCATGCGGCCAAGGGGCTGGAATTCCCCTATGTATTCCTCTGCGCCATGAACGAGGGCATTTTCCCCTCCAAGAAAACCAAAACCTGGGAGGCTATGGAGGAAGAACGGCGGCTGGCCTTTGTGGCGGTGACCCGGGCGGAGCAGGGGCTGTACCTGTCCCAGGCGGGCGGCTGGGACTTTGACGGTTCCCTCCGGTATCCCTCCCGCTTCCTCCTGGACATAGACCAAAGCCTGCTCACCTTTGCCAAACCGCCCCGGGAGGGGCTTATTGCGGAGGCCCGACGGTACATAGCCGCCAACCAGCGGCGCCTTACCGGGGCGCCGGCGCAGGACCGGCCGGAGCCGGGGCGGCGGGTGCGCCACAAAATCTTCGGGGAGGGAACCGTGGTGGAGGTGGACCGGGAGGGCGGCACCTGCACCATCCAGTTTGACGGGCTGCCCACGCCCCGGAGCCTGGCGCTTTCAGCGCCGCTGGAGCTGCGGTAGGAGAAAAGAAAAGAGGATGCGGTTCACACCGCATCCTCTCCGGAAAACAAATGCCATTTACGCTCTCTCAACCAAACCGGATTTCAGGCAGGACGTACAAACGTACATTTTCTTGTTGGCCTCGCCAACCTTTACCTTAACCGATTTCACATTGGCTTTCCACATTTTGTTGGAACGTCTATGGGAATGGCTCACCGCATTACCGAAATGAGCACTCTTGCCACAAATCGCACATTTTGCCATAATCGCACCTCCTTGCCATCCACAATAGGTCGGACGGAACCCGCCGAACCCAGAACATATAGTATGATACCAGAAGAAAATCAAAATTGCAAGCGGAAATTGAAAAAAATGCACAGCATTTTCTGTTTGCTTTTTAGGGGAAAATAGGTATAATAAAGATACTTACATGTATGATGGTGGTGCCCGCACCAGCGGGCATACAAGTTTAGGAGGGATATCTATGAAATGCAGGATGAACAATCCGATGGGCGAAATCCTCATTGATACGGATGTGATTGCCAAATACGCAGGAACCATAGCGGTGGAGTGCTTTGGTATTGTGGGTATGGCGTCCATCAATGTGAAAGATGGCCTGGTCAAGCTCCTTCGGAAAGAAAGTTTATCCAGCGGCATCAACGTGACCGTGGAAAACAATAAGATCTGCATTGATTTCCATGTGATCGTCTCCTACGGGGTCAGCATTTCCGCCGTCTCCGACAATCTCATTGAGACGGTTAAATACAAGGTGGAAGAGTTTACCGGAGTGCCGGTGGAGAAAGTGAATGTATATGTGGAAGGAGTGCGGGTGATCGACTGACCCGCCGGAGGAGGAAGTTGTTGTGGCTATGAATACGATTGATGCCAACATGCTGCGCAGCATGTTTTTGGCGGGCGCAAAAAACCTGGAAGTCAACAAAGACTGGATTAATGACCTAAATGTGTTCCCGGTTCCCGACGGGGATACGGGCACCAATATGACGCTGACCATCCTTTCGGCGGTAAAGGAAGTGCAGAAGCTGGAACAGGTGACCATGGAGAACCTGGCTAAGGCCATCTCCTCCGGCTCCTTGCGGGGGGCCCGAGGGAACTCCGGCGTCATCCTTTCCCAGCTGTTCCGGGGATTTTCCAAGGAGATTCGCACCGTGGAGGTGCCGGGAAAGGCAGAGATTGCTCGGGCGGCCCAGCGGGCCACGGAGACCGCCTACAAAGCGGTGATGAAGCCCAAGGAGGGCACCATCCTTACGGTGGCCAAGGGCATGGCGGACCGGGCGGCGGAGCTGGCCGGCTCGGAGATGGATATGGAGACCTTCCTGCGGGAGATCATTGTCCGGGGAGATGAGGTGCTGGCCTACACGCCGGAGCTTTTGCCGGTGCTGAAGCAGGCAGGCGTGGTGGACTCCGGCGGCCAGGGGCTGATGCAGGTGGTCAAGGGCGCTCTGGACGGTTTCCTGGGCAAGGAGATTGTGGCGCCGGCAGGTGTGCAGACGGAGAAGAAGGAGCCGGAGGAGCAGCATGAGATGGCCTCCAGCGAGGACTTGGGCGATATTAAGTTCGGCTACTGCACCGAGTTTATCATCAACTTGGAGAAGGAGTACAGCGAGGCGGATGAGCAGGAGCTGAAGGCGTACCTGGAATCCATCGGCGATTCCATTGTGCTGGTCTCGGATGATGATATTGTTAAAATCCATGTGCACACCAACCATCCGGGCCTGGCCTTTGAGAAGGGCCTGACCTACGGCAGCCTGTCACGGATGAAGGTGGACAATATGCGGGAAGAGCATGAGGAAAAGCTGATTCGGGAAGCGTCCCGGATTGCCCGGGAGGAGAAAGAAAAGCAGGAGGCGGAAGCGGAGAAGGAAGCGCCCCGGAAGCCCACCGGCTTTATTGCCGTGTCCATTGGGGAAGGCCTCAACGAGATTTTCCGTGGCCTCAATGTGGACGAGATCATTGAGGGCGGCCAGACCATGAACCCCAGCACGGAGGATATGCTGACGGCCATTGACCGGGTCAACGCGGATACCATTTTCATTTTCCCCAACAACAAGAACATCATCCTGGCGGCCCAGCAGGCCTCCGGCCTGGTGAAGGACAAAAAGGTGCTGGTGGTGCCTTCCCGCACCATCCCCCAGGGGATTACGGCCATTATCAACTTCTCCCCGGCCCGGTCGGATGAGGAGAACCTCCAGACTATGACTGAGGAGATGGAGACGGTGAAAACTGGCCAGGTGACCTACGCGGTGCGCAATACCACCATAGACGGCAAGGAGATCCACGAGGGCGATATTATGGGAATCGGGGATCACTCAGCGCTGCTGGCCGTGGGCAGCGAGGTGGACGCCGTGGCCCGGGAGACCCTGGCGGCCATGATGGACGAGGACGCGGAGCTGATCAGCATCTACTACGGCGAGGACATCGGCGATGACCGGGCGGCCCAGATGCAGGAGGCGGTGGAGACCGCTTATCCGGACTGCGATGTGGAGGTCCACAGCGGCGGGCAGCCCATCTATTACTATGTGATTTCAGTGGAGTAAGGTTTGGCCCGGAAGCGCGGAGGCAGTGCATGGCGCGCTTTTGCCCAACAGCAGGAGTATCCGAAATCCGGGGAATCTGGCGGCAGGTTCCCCGGTTTTTCAGGTGAAGCTGCCGTGGGAAGCGCGGCAGGTAGAGGAGGTGGAAGTATGCGGGAGACAGACCCGGTGAGCCGTTTGAAGGGAATCGGCCCTAAGACCGCGGCCTCCCTGGCGCAGCTGGGGATTGAGACGGTGGGGGACCTGCTGCGCCACTACCCGGCCCGGTATGACTCCTACGCCGCTCCGGTGCCCATCCGGGAGGCGGAGGAGGGAAAGACGGTGGTGGTGGCGGGAACCCTGGTCACGGCCCCCCAGGCGCGGGGCTTTGGCCGCAGCGCCGCGGTGACCGTTGTCCTGGGAGATGACACCGGCCGGGTCAGCGCCGTATGGTTCCACCAGCCCTACCTGAAAAACACCCTGCGCAGAGGTGACCGGTGGGTGATGCGGGGGCGGCTGGTCCGGAACCGGTTTGGCTTAAGCCTGGAGCAGCCCCAGCTGTTCCACCCGGAGGAGTATGCCGGCCGGGAGAACACCCTGCAGCCGGTCTACGCCACCACCGGCAACCTGTCCGGAAAGGTTATGAGCAAGGCCATGGCCCAGGCCCTGGAGGCGGCGGACCTGGAGCGGGAATTTCTGCCGGCGGAAATCCGCCGCCGGTACGGCCTGGCGGAGTGGAATTATGCCATCCGCACCATCCATTTCCCGCCGGACCGGCAGGAGCTGCTGTTTGCCCGGGAGAGGCTGGTCTTTGACGAGTTTTTCCTGTTTATTCTGGCCATCCGCATGCTGCGGGAGCGGAAGGAGGAGCAGGAAAACCCCTTTTCCTTCCAAAAGACCAACTGGTCGGATGCCATTATCCAGAAGCTCCCCTACCGGCTCACCGAGGCCCAGCAGCGGGTGCTGGGGGAGATCCGGGGGGACCTGCAGGGCGGTACGCTGATGAACCGGCTGGTCCAGGGGGACGTGGGCTCCGGCAAGACCATCCTGGCCCTGCTGGCTCTGACGGACGCGGCGGAAAACGGCTACCAGGGGGCGCTGATGGCCCCCACGGAGGTGCTGGCCCGGCAGCACTGGGAAAGCTTTTCAGAGATCTATGAAACCTACGGCATCCCCTGCCGCCCCATCCTTCTCACCGGCTCCATGACCGCGGCGGAAAAGCGCCGGGCCTACGAGGCCATTGAGAGCCACCAGGCGGACGTGATCATTGGCACCCACGCCCTAATCCAGGAGAAGGTGGTTTACGACCGGCTGGCCCTGGTGATTACGGATGAACAGCACCGGTTTGGGGTCCGGCAGCGGGAGGCCTTCTCCGGCAAGGGGGAGAGCCCCCATGTGCTGGTCATGAGCGCCACGCCCATCCCCCGGACCCTGGCCATTATCCTCTACGGGGACCTGGACATCTCTGTGGTGGACCAGCTGCCGGCCAACCGGCTTCCCATTAAAAACTGCGTGGTGGATGTGGGCTACCGGCCCAAAATCTACCGCTTCCTTCAGAAGGAGGTGGAGGCGGGCCGCCAGGTATATGTGATCTGCCCCATGGTGGAGGAGAGCGAGGGGCTGGACGCGGAGAACGTGGTGGACTATACGGAAAAGCTGCGGGAGGCCCTGCCCGCCTCCATCCGGGTGGAGTACCTCCACGGAAAGATGAAAGCCAAGGAAAAGAACCAGCGGATGGAGGAATTCCAGCAGGGGGAGATCCAGGTGCTGGTGTCCACCACGGTCATTGAGGTGGGGGTCAATGTGCCCAATGCCACAGTGATGCTGGTGGAGAATGCGGAGCGGTTCGGCCTGGCCCAGCTGCACCAGCTCCGGGGCCGGGTGGGGCGGGGGAAGTACCAGTCCTACTGCATTTTTGTGGATGGCTCCGGGGAGAGTACGGAGAATGCCCGGCTGAAGATTCTGCAGGAGTCCAATGACGGATTCCGGATTGCCTCGGAGGATCTGAAACTCCGGGGGCCGGGGGACGTGTTTGGGGTCCGCCAGAGCGGAAACCTGGAGTTTGCCCTGGGAGACATTTTCACCGACAGCCGGATCCTGCAGGGAGCCTCAGAGGCGGCGGAGGAGGTGCTGCAGGAGGATCCGTCCTTGGATGCGCCGGAGCACCGGGGGCTGGCGGACCGGCTGGCCCGGTACCGACGGGAGAGCTTTGACCGGCTGTATCTGTGAGCAAGGAGGTGTACCCATGAAGAATTCCAGTCGTTTTTTCGCCAACCGGGAGTGCGAATACTATCCCTGCCACAAGGGGATTGAGGAGATGAACTGCCTGTTTTGCTACTGCCCCTTTTACCTCCGGGAAAAATGCCCGGGAAATCCCACGTTCCGGGAGAAAAACGGCAGGAGGATCAAAGACTGTACCAATTGTATTTTCCCCCACAAGCCGGAGCACTATGATGTGATCCTGGAGTGGATCCGCCGGCAGAACGCGGGGGATGCTCTCCAGGCGGGAGAAAAGCCGGAGAGCAAATAGCCGCAAGGCAAAGGGAGGCCGTGGAGTCCACGGCGGAAAGGAGGATGTGTGATGCAGGAGTGTAAGAAAATGCGGAATCAGCTGTTGGGGAAAAAGGTGGCGGAGGCCCTGAAGACCCGGAACATGGACGCCTGGTATGCGGATACCAAGGAGGAGGCCCTGGAAAAGGCCCTGTCCCTGATCCCGGAGGGAAGCTCCGTCAGCTGGGGCGGCTCCCAGTCTGTGACGGAGATTGGTTTGATTGACGCCCTGAAAGCCAATGACAAGATGCTGGTGTATGACCGGGACATTGCCCAGACGCCGGAGGAACGGCAGCAGATTATGCGCCAAGCCTTTTTCTGTGACTATTTCCTGGCCAGCAGCAATGCGGTCAGCGAGGACGGAATCCTGGTGAATATAGACGGGTTTGCCAACCGGGTGGCGGCCATTGCCTTCGGCCCGGCCCATGTGCTGATGATTGTGGGCATCAACAAGGTGGTCAAAACCGAGGAGGATGCCCTGGCCCGGGCCCGGTATCTGGCGGCCCCCTGCAACGCCCAGCGGTTTGACATCCAGACGCCCTGCAAAAAGACCGGGGCCTGCGGCAACTGCAAGACGCCGGATACAATATGCTGCCAGTTCCTGACCACCCGCTACAGCAAGATCCCGGGGCGGATTCGGGTGATTGTGGTGGGAGAAGATTTGGGGCTGTAGGAGGAGCATAGCATTGCATTCAGGTTTGGTTTTGGAAGGGGGATCCCTTCGTTGCCTGTTTACGGCAGGCGTGCTGGATATTTTTATGGAAGCGGGAATTGAGTTTCCCTATGTCATCGGGGTTTCGGCAGGTTCCCTCAGCGGCCTCAACTATCTTTCCAAGCAGCCGGGGAGGACGGCTCAGATTAACATCGACTATGTCAATGACAGCCGCTATCTGAGTATGCGCAATCTAGTGAAGCAGGGGCACAGCATCTTCAACTTTGACTTCCTGTTCGGGGAGCTTTCCGAAGAGCTGATTCCCTTTGACCGGGAGACCTTTGAGAACTCCCCGGTGCGGTTTGTGGCGGTGTCCACCAACTGCCGAACCGGAGAGGCCCTGTACCATGAGAAGGGGAAAAGCCAGGATATCCTGCTGGCGGCCCGGGCTTCCAGTAGCATGCCCTTGCTGGCCCCCATGGTCCATGTGGACGGGGCAGAGTGCCTGGACGGCGGCATTACCGTGTCCGTGCCTTACCGGCGGGCCCTGGAGGAGGGTTGTGAGAAGCTGGTGGTGGTGCTGACCCGGCAGGCCGGGTACCGGAAGCGGTCGCCCCGGAAAGCCATGCAGGCGGTTTATGAACGGTTTTACCGGCGGTATCCCCGGCTGGTCCAGGCGCTGCTTTCTATGGAGGAAGCCTACAACCGGGACCATGTGGAGCTGGAAGAGCTGGAGCGGCAAGGGAAGGTCCTGGTAATCCGGCCGGAGGCGCCGGTGACCGTTTCCCGGATGGAAAAGAATACGGAAAGGCTGGAAGACCTGTACACGGCGGGACGCCGGGTAGCGTACCGCCGGCTGGAGGTGGTACGGCGGTACCTGGGGCTGCCGGAAGAGCAGAACTCGGAGGCCAAACTGTAAAAATGCCGGTTTATTCTTGACAAAAGGCCCAAACCCCTATAAACTATTTGTATTAGATCAATAATACACATGGGAACGGAACAATGTGTCTGAACACATTCTCTAGGGAGGAGGGCGCGGATGGCATGGAAATTTACGGCGGACCGGCCCATTTACCTGCAGCTAATGGAAGAGATTACGCTGCGGGTGGTGACCGGCGTCTATGAGCCGGGCGATAAGCTGCCGTCGGTCCGGGAGCTGGTGGCGGAGGTGAACCCCAACACCATGCAGCGGGCTCTCTCGGAGCTGGAGGCCACCGGCATGATCAATGCCCAGCGGACCAGCGGCCGCTATGTGACAAACGACAGCCATCTGCTGGAAAGCTACCGGCAGAACCTGGCCCGGGGCTATATCCGGGAGGCGCTGCAGAAGCTGGCGCCTCTGGGCTATACCCCGGAGGAAGTTTTGGAAATGCTCCGGCAGGTGCGGGAGGAGGTAGGCCAATGACACCGATTCTGGAATGCCGGGATCTGGCAAAACAATATGGAACCAAGGCGCCGCTGCAGGGCGTAAACCTGCGGATTCCCCGGGGGCGGATTGTGGGCCTGCTGGGGCCCAACGGCAGCGGCAAAACCACGCTGATTAAGATTGCCGCCGGGCTCCTGCAGCCAACCGCCGGGGAGCTGCTCGTGGATGGAAAGCCGGTGGGCGTCCCTATATTTATTGGACGTAAAATAGAGCCTCCTTTATACTGTGTATATCGGTGTATAGAGTGGAAGAAGGAAGGTAAAACGGTACAGAAAGCACAGCAGAAAGAGAAACGTGTGTATGGAGTAAGGTAGGAACGACCATGAAAGTGGTCGCTTTTTTTATGCCCTACTGCCGGGCAAAAAATATTAATTTCAGAATGGAGATGTAGGCGATGAATGAATGGAAACGCATGCAACAGCAGGCCAAGCGGTACCAGGCAGAGTATCCGCCCGGCACCCGAATTATGGTGCTTCGTATGGGAGAGGATCCCCGTCCGGTGGAAGAGCATACGAGGGGAACCGTTGAGATGGTAGATGATATTGGGACAGTCCACTGTTTGTTTGATAATGGGAGAAGTCTCGGCCTCATACCTGGCGAGGACTCCTTT
>CAZSAF010000031.1:16796-18945 GCA_964604605.1 uncultured Lachnospiraceae bacterium | reverse complement strand
ACGCCGCGGTCGCAGGTTCAAATCCTGTCGCCTCGATTGAAAACGGTAGCCCCGGAAGGTGATAACCTTCCGGGGTTTTTCTGTTTCGTGGTGTCCGCATCAGCGGACCGGAAGGTTGGTTTCCAACATCCCAGCCGCAAAGGCCCGCATATACTCCAGAAACAGCCGGCAGCTCTCCGAAAGGCCCCGCTGGGGGTTCCAGGAAAGGTAGATCACATTGCGGCAGGCCGGCTCCCGCACCCGCACAAAGGCAACGCCCGGCGTATTCTGAAAGCCCCAGCTCACCGCCGACACCAGGGCAATCCCCAGTTCCGCCTCAATCATCCCCAGAATGGTAAAATGGTCGCTGCTCTCCAGGACAATGTTGGGCCGGAAGCCGGCAACGCGGCAGTAGTGGAGGAACTCATGGTGGAACGCATAGCTGGAGGGCAGGCGCTCCTCCTTCGCCTCCTGCAGGGCAATGGACGTCCGCCCGGCCAGCGGGTGGCTCTGGGGGACCGCCAGCGCCATCTCCTCATACAGGACATTCAGCGTCCCGCTGTCCTGGGCAGGCTGGGAGGAGGCATCCAGGAGAAAATCGTACTCCAGCTTGGACTCGTCCACCGAGGTGTTTTAGGTCAGCATCCGGAAATTCACCCCCGGATTTTCCTCACAGAACTGTTGAATGACCTTGGGCAGAATGATGGGCGTGGATTTGAGCAGCAGGGTAACCTGCCGGTTTTCCATCTGCCGGTTCTGCTCCAGGTCCTTCCGGATATCCTGCAGGCACTGCTCCACCCGGTTGACACAGTCCAGAAGGATCTTGCCATTGCTGTTCAGGCGGATCCGCTTCTTTTCCCGGTCAAACAGCGGGGCCCCCAGCTCCTCCTCCAGGCCCCGGATGGTTTTGCTCAAGGAGGGCTGGGCAATGAGCAGCTCGCAGGCCGCCTTGGTCATGTGCTCCAGCTCCGCCGTCTTCTTAAAATATCGCAGCTGCTGTAAATCCATAGACGCTCCCCTTTCCTACTGCGGAATCCGCAGGTTCTGAAAACACTCGGTGATGTGCTGAATAAACTACTCGGCCGCCCGGGACAGGTAGCCGCTTCTCCGCCACTGGATGTTGATGCAGCGGAATACCCGGGCATCCTGGATCCGCAGAAAATGGATGTTCTTCTCCAGGGCATAGAGCCAGGTGAGCAGCGGCAGCAGCGCCACCCCCATGTTGGAAGCCACCAGCTCGTTGATAAAGGGCGGATAGTCGCTGATCAGGACCGTCTCCGGCTGGATCCCCAGAATATGGAAATACTTGTCTGAAAGCTGCCGGAAATCCGACAGGTAGGAACGGCGGATAAACGGCTCCCGGGCCATCGGGGCAGCGGAGACGGACCGCAGCTGCGCCAGGGGATGGTCCTTGGACACTGCCAGACCGATCTCCTCCTGGTAGATGGTGCGGGAACAAGGGGCCAGGCTCTGGGGATCGCTGGCGTAGAGCAGCAGATCGCTGCTGGTGTCATCGATATGGATGTATTTCTGGTACTGGACAATCCGCAGGCGCACCTCCGGGAACTTCCGCTTAAAATCCCGGATAATAAAAGGGATCAGCTTGGGCAGGGTGGAGGTGGCAATGGTCAGCTCATAGTCCAGCCTGCCGCAGTTGTCCACAATCTCCTTGCGGGAATCCTCCAGCAGGTTCAGCAGCCGCCGGGCGTGGCGGTACAGGATCTCCCCGTTGGCATTAAGGGAAATCCGGTTACCGCTGCGGTGGAATAGCGGTACCCCCAGCTCCTGCTCCAGAGACTTGATATGGTTGCTGACCGCGGAGGAAAACACGTGGAACTCCGCTGCCGCCTTGCTAATGCTGTTCAGCTCCGCCGCCCGTATAAAATATCGCAAGTGAAGAATTTCCATTCTGTAAACGCTCCTGTCTGAAAAACAACGCGGACGCTGCCCCCCCCTTCGGTCGGGCCCGCACCGGCGCCGGTATCATGTCCGCTCTGCGGCCATTATATCAAAAACCCCCACGGAAATGACCGGGAAAATTCCCGGAAAAAATTCTTTTTATTTTTTTCAAAAAAGTGGTTGACAATCCGGGATTCCTCAGGTATAATGACTTCCGTCCTCAGCTGATACGGCTGAAACAAAGAAAATGGTTCCTTGGTCAAGCGGTTAA
>CAZSAF010000031.1:0-16786 GCA_964604605.1 uncultured Lachnospiraceae bacterium | reverse complement strand
CTCTCACGGCGGAAACAGGGGTTCGATTCCCCTAGGGACTATTTTTTATGTCCAAAATCTTTTGAACCCGCCGTTTGCGGGACACAAAAACTGCCAGGGCTTTGCTCCGGCAGTTTTTGTTTTTTCTTGATCTTCCACGCCTGGCTTCAGTGCTTGTTCAAAAAGGCCTTGGAGCTTTCCATAATATCGCTCTTGCCCGCCAGCTCCTCCATAATCCGGTGCTGATGGGGAAGGAACTCCCGACAGGCCGGCTCCGCAAAGCAGGAAACCGTCTCCTTCACCGCCCGGGGGCCGCTGGCCGGCTTCTGGTAGATGATGTTGGCCCATCGCAGCGCCATATCATAGACGCTTTCCAAATCCGGCACCGCGTTGATGACGCCGTAGCGCATCCACTCCTCCGCCGGCCATCGGTAAGCCAGCAGCATCACCTCCATGGCCTTGGCCCGGCCCATCAGCTGGATGATCCGGGGCGTGCCGCCCACGCCGGGGAAGGAGCCAAAGTTCACCTCCGTCAACCCCAGAATGCTGCCTCTGGCCGCAATGCGCATATCGCAGGCCAGGGCAATCTCAAAGCTGCCGCCGAAAGCGCCGCCATCCATGGCCGCAATGGTGGGCATGGGCAAGGCCCCAATCCGCTGGATGATGCCGTCCAGCTTGTCCACATGGTAGTCCTTCTCCTTCATCTCGTTGACATCGCCGCCGGCGCCAAAATACTTGCCGCTGTTGCGGATGATCACCACCCGCAGCCCCTTGGCCTTGAGGGTGCCGCAGAACACCACCTTCTTGGTATTCTGGGAGATGTTCACAAAGCCGCCGATTCCCACAATCTTCCCGCTGAACTTGTGGACGTTGATGTTGCCGACGGCATCCACCTCCGCAAAGCTCAGGAAGCAGACATCCAGGCTGTCGCCGTCGTAAAAGTCAAACATGGCCGGCATGTCCAGCAGGGCGTGGAGGTTGACACTGGCCCCAAAGAAGATGCCCTGAGCCGAGACACCGCCCACCGGCCCGGTCTCCACGGTCAGGGTGAATTCCTGCTCCACCCCCTCTTCCCGGGCAATGACACCGATGCCGTCCGCAATGCCCACGCCGATGTTGCCGATATCCCCCGGCTTTGCCTCCAGCAAGGCCCGGCGGGCAATGACCTTCCGCTCGGTCAGGGGCATCTCCGTCACCTGCCCCTCATCCACCACATAATCCCCGGACATAAAGCGGTTTACCGGGACATCGTACAGCTGGGGCTGATCCGAAACCACCACCAGCGCGTCAATCAGGTAGCCCGGCACATGGATCCGCTTGGGATGCAGGGAGCGGTTTTTCACCACCCACTGTACCTGGGCAATCACCAGACCGCCGTTGTTGTGCACTGCCATGGCCTGGGCCAGGTTGTCTATGTAGGCCACCTCGTCCTCCATGCTCAGGTACCCTTCCGTGTCCGCGGTGGTGCCCCGGATCAGCGCCACATCCGGAAACACCGAAGGGTAGAACAGGTACTCTTCCCCCCGGATCTCCCGGAGCTCCACCAGCTCCTCCGTAGTCACCTAGTTCAGCCGGCCGCCCTGCTGCCGGGGGTCAATGAAGGTGCCCAGACCTGTGGTTCAGCGGTCAGGACCGGCACCCTGGTTCCGGTTCGAATCCGGATTTTCTGCCGTTCTTTCTTTTTTTCTGTCATTTCTTCTATTCTCCCTCTTATAGGCTGACATATCTTCTGCTGTCATTATAGTGTGGCTACCCATGCCCTGTCCAATACCCTTCCCTTGACCTTGCCGTCACCAGAAAATTATTAAAAAATTCCGATGGCACCTTGTGGAAAATGTTATGTATGGCCGGATGGGATGCTGGTGCTGAGGAGGAAGTCCCGGAAGGAACGGCGGTAAGGCAAAACAAAAAAGCCATACCCCAGACACTGGTCTGTTGTACAGCTTTTTCTGCTCGGTTCTTTTTTCATTTTTCGCTTTTTCCCCTGTTCCGCTTCCAGGAACCTCCTTCTACCGGGCCCCGCCCCAGGTAGGCAGCCGTTTCACCAGCTGGCCGCCCACCACTCCCACCAGCACACCGGCGCCCAGGCCGGATGCCAGCAGAAACGGCAGGTACCAGGCCAGGTTCCGGTTTTCCAGCACGGCCATGGCCACCAGAATCTGGCCGATGTTGTGGGCCACGCCGCCCAGCACGCTGACCCCCACGATGCTGAATTTCCCGCTTTTCTTTCCGGCGGTCATGGCCAGAAAGCTGAGGATGCCGCCGGCCAGGCTGTACAGCATGCTGAACAGATTGCCAAAGGTAAAGGCCACCAGCACAATCCGCACCAGGTTCAGGATCAGCGCATCCCGGCGGCCCAGCCGGTACAGGGCCGCCAATACCACCACATTGGTGAGCCCCAGCTTCATCCCCGGCACCACAAAAAAGGCCGGGATCTGCGCCTCCACATAGCTGAGCACCAGGGCCAGCGCCACCAGCAGGCCATAGAGCGCCGTCTTTCTTCCTCTCATTCTCTCCTGTACCTTTCTATCCCGCAACGCCGTCCACCTCCGGTTCCGTTCCGCCCTCCACCGTCACCACCACCCGGTTGGGCAGGCAGACAATGGTCTGGCCGCTGTAGCGGATTTCCCCCTGATGCACGCAGAGCTGATCCGGGCAGCTGGCCCCCGTCACCGAGACCACGCCACCCCGGATTTCCAGCTGGTTGGTGCCCCCGTTCCAGCCTGCAATCTCCACGGAAAGGTCTTCCGAAAGAGGGTAGGAGGCCACCTCCTGCCCGTCCACCTCCACGGTCACCCGGGCGCCATCCTGCCGGGTCAGCCCCCAGAATGCCAGGGAGGCCGCCGCCAGCAGCGCCACCCCTCCTATGAGAAACCAGTCGCCTTTTTTCATTCCTGCCTCCTGTTTCTTCCTGCTCCGCCACCGCATCGCCCTTGCTCGCCGCCGCATCTTTCCCGCTCCGCCGTATCCTAAGCCATCACCGTATTTTCCGGTTGTACGGAATCCCCGGGAATGCTATACTAGATAGCAGGGCGCAGACAATCCCTGCCCCGGATACTGCGGAGGTTTTGTTATGAACGGAAAATACCGGAAAGCCCGGAAAGCGGCTTTTCTCCTGACACTCCCCATCTTTGCCGGTTTCTGGGCTTTCAATCCGCTGCAGGCCCTGACCATGACTCTGATGCTCAACGCCCGCCATCTGTTCTACGGGATTTCCATGTTGGACAAATACCGGGGCTCCGGCTGGAAAAAGTTCTATCTGATCTTCGGCCTCTGTGACGAGACTTTTTCCATCAACTATACCGCTGTCATCCCGGAGGGGGGGGACAAGGGCTGCTTCTATTTCTGGGTGACCCTGCCAGACCATTTCTATTGGTTCTTTGGCGCCACCCTGGGCGGCCTTTTTGGCTCCCTGATCCCCTTCAACACCGAGGGCCTGGATTTTGTGATGACCGCCATGTTTGTGGTCATCTTCCTGGAGCAATGGCTGAAGGAGAAAAACCACACCGGCGCCCTGGTGGGAATCGGCCTCTCCCTCCTCTGCCTTCTGGCCTTTGGGGCGGACGACTTTATCATCCCCTCCATGCTGGCCATCCTGGGCTCCCTGACCCTGATCCGGCAGCCACTGACCCGCCGGCTGCGAAAGGAGGAGGCAGCCGCCTCCCATGAATCCCTTTCCTCTGAATCCGCCGGCCCTGGGCCGGAAGCAGCCTTACCAACTAAAGAAAGCAGGTGACTTCCATGACCATGACCTTAACCCAACAGGTTGTAACCATCGCTATGGTGGTGCTGGGCACCATGCTCACCCGTTTCCTCCCGTTTCTGCTCTTCCCCGCGGGAAAACCCACCCCCCCGGTACATTCAGTATCTGGGGAAGGTACTGCCCGCTGCCGTGTTCGGCATGCTGGTGATCCTGCTGCACCTGTGGAAGCGCCAGATGCTGATTTCCATTGCCGGAGGCACCGTCTGCTACATGCTGCTGGTGCAGCTGGTGTTTTAAAGCTTCCCCACCAGCCCCGGAATCTCCCCCAGGGAGCGGACCGTATAGTCCGGAACCGGATCGGGGGCTGCCTGCCCCTCCTCCGGCTCCCCGGGATGAAACCAGATGGTCCGGATGCCGGCGTTCTTTCCTCCCTGGATGTCGGAACTGAGGCTGTCCCCCACAATCACCGTCTCCTCCGGGACAAAGTCCGGGATCACGGAAAAGCACAGGTCAAAAAATTCCTTCCGGGGCTTGTCAAAACCGATGGCCTCCGAGATAAAATAGCCCTGGAACCAGGCTCCCAGCCCTGCGCTACGGAGCCTTTTTTGCTGCACCTGGGCGGTGCCGTTGGTGACCAGGTACAGGCGATACCGGGGCGCCAGCTCCCGGAGCAGCTCCTCCGCCCCCTCCATAAAAAAGTGGCCCTCCGCCAGATAGCCCTCGTAAAGATGGGCGGCTTGTTCCGCCGGGCAGTCCACCCCCAGCTCCTGAAACAGCAGCTGGTAGCGCCGGAGCTTTACCTGGGGCCGGGTGATCTTCCCCTGCTCCAGCAGCTTCCACTGGGCCAGGTTCAGCTCACTGTACCGGCGAAGGGTCGCCTCCTTCGGCTCGATCCCCAGCTCCTGCAGGGTGCGGGTCAGCGCCTGCCGCTCCGCCCGGTTAAAATCCAGGAGAGTGTTGTCCAAGTCAAACAGGATGGTTCGTATCATAGCGTCTCCTTCGGTCTGTATTCGTCCTCTTTTCGCCCTGCTCTTCTCAGCGTCCGGGCTCCCGGAGCCGGGCGAAGGCAGCCAGGACTCCCTGTTGCCGGAAAGCCTCCGCCAGCTCCTGGGCCATGGCCCACTGCTCCGGCCCGTCCACCTGGTTCACCAGCACCCGGAAGGGGGCCTTCACGCCTTTCCGCAGCCCCTGGGGCAGGCAGGCCAGCCGCACCACATCCGCCGGTGTCACCAGCTCTCCCTCTGCCTTTCCCAGCAGGGCTCGCACCCGCCCCGGCCGGTGGCAGGCCTCCTCCACGGTTTTGCCGATTCCCGCGCATCCCACCACCGCCACCACGGCGCTGCAGCCCTCCGGGATCACCGGCTCCCACTCTGCCGGGGCCTTCAGGGGCTTCTTTTTGGCCCCGTCGGCCTCCACCAGCACCAGGTCCGCCGTGTGCCTCAGAAAGTCCAGGGTTTCCTCATCCACCCCCGCAATCTTCCAAGGGGTCTCCGGGTCCTCCTCCCCGATCAGGGCCACCTGTTCCTGCCGCAGGGTTTCCCGGATCTCCTCCCGGGAGGCGCCCACCAGCAGGGGGAAATCCGCCTGCCGCGCCATGTGGGTGGTGGTGGTCAGCGCCACAGTCTTGCCCTGGCTGCGGCACTCCTCCGCCAACCGGAACAGGAAGCTGGTCTTTCCACCGCCCCCCACCGCTGCCACCAGGCCCGGGCCGTTCAGGTTCAGGGCCAGAGCCTCCGCCAGGTTCCCCCGCCGCCGCAGTTCGCCATCCCAGAGCTTCATGGCAAGTTTTCCTCCCGCTCCGCAAGGCTGTGGAGGAGGATCTCCAGCACACTGCCGGCAATGCAGCGGGCCTTGTCCGAGATGGTAAAGCAGTTTTTCTGCGGGGAGCTGCGCGGGTCAATATCCGCAATCTTCAATCCCTTTTCCACCAAAAAGCCGTCCCGGATCAGCCCCCGGACCACGCCGGTGAGGCTGGCCGGTACCGGCACCTGTCCAATCCGGGCCAGAGGCTGGCCCTCCTCCACCCAGTCCCCAATGTGGACCAGGCTGTGGAGGGTGCCGGACGCCAGGGCGTGGATCACCCGCTCCGCCCCGTAGCCGGCAATGATGCCCGGGACGCCGGTGTTGGGAGCCGCCTGTCCGGTGGAAAAAATCCGCCCCAGATCATGGCCCCGCATGGTTTCCACCACAAAATCCACGTCCTCCCCGGCGGTGAACCCCGGGCCCAGGGCAATGGTCAGGGGTGCCATGTCCCGGCGGGTGCCCAGGTTCCGCTTGGCCAGAATGGCATCCACCAGGGCGTAGGGGCCAAAGGCTTCCACACACTGTGCCTGCGGGTCCACCAGCAGAGGCACCTCCCCGGCCCGCCACACAGCCTCCGTTTCCTCCAGCCGGTGAACCCGCCGGCAGAGGATCCCTTCCACCTCCGCCGTGCCTTCGTACACCGCCTCGCTGAAGGCCACTTTTCTCCGAATGGCCGTGGGGGCCTCACACTCCAGCACCAGCACCGAAAACCCGCTGCGGTGCAGCCGGTGAACGGTGCCGGTGGCCATGTCTCCGCCGCCCCGGACCAGTATCTTCTCTCTCATGCTTCTGCCTTTCTACTCCACCAGAATCTTCTTTTCCCCGGTCTGGATCTCCCCCACAATCCCGCAGGGGAACCCCAGCTCCTCCAGCTCCCGCAGCGCCTGGGGCGCATCCTGCGGGTCCACCGCCGCCAGCAGGCCACCGTTAGTCTGGGGGTCAAAGAGAATCTCCTCCAGAGCAAAATCCTGCCGGCGAAATTCCACCAGGCCGCCCACAAAATTCCGGTTCCGCTGTCCCGCCGCTGTCAAATAAAAATCGTCCGCGTATCCCCGGGCCTCCGGGATATAAGGCACCGCATCCCCCTGGATGACCGCGGTAAAGCCCCCGGCGATCATCTCTGACAGGTGCCCCAGGAAGCTGAAGCCGGTTACGTCCGTACAGCCGTGGACCCGGTACTTTCGCAAAATCTCCGAGGCGTACCGGTTCAAGGCCGTCATGGTGGCCTCCGCCTGCCGCACCGCCGCCGGGGAGGCTTCCTGCACCCGCCGGGCCGCGTTGATGATGCCCACGCCCAGCGGCTTGGTGAGAAGCAACAGGTCCCCGGAGCGGCAGGTGTTGTTGCGCAGGATCTGCTGGGGATGGATGACGCCGGTGACCGCCAGGCCATACTTCACATCCGTATCCATAATAGAGTGGCCGCCGGAGAGGACGCCGCCGGCCTCCCGCACCTTCTCGCTGCCGCCCAGGAGGATCTCCCCCAAAAGGTTCAGATCCCCCTGCTCCGGAAAGCAGACGATGTTCAGGGCGTTTTTCACGGTGCCGCCCATGGCGTACACGTCGCTGAGGGCGTTAGCCGCCGCAATCTGCCCAAAAGTCTGGGGATCCTCCACCATGGGCGGAAAAAAATCCAGGGTCTGGACAATGGCCAGGTCCTCCGTCAGGCGGTACACCGACGCATCATCGCTGCCGTCAAAGCCCACCAGAAGATTTTCATCCTCCGGCGGCGGCAGCTTCTCCAGCACCCGCCGCAGCGCCGCCGGCCCCAGCTTGGCCGTGCAGCCGCCGCCCTTGCAAAATACAAACTCCTGCTGCTCCTTCATCCTGCTCGCTCCTTCTTTTGGAAGAGGCGCTACCCGGAAACCGGTCCGCACCCTCCGGCTACCGTCCGCCGGCCTCTTCCGGGCGGAAATCCTCCGCCAGCTCCCGCACGGCCTGCACGGCCTGCTCCACTTCATCCTCCGTGTTAAACCAGGAAAAGCTGAACCGCACCGCCCCTTGCTCCTGGGTTCCCAGGGCCCGGTGCATCCGCGGCGCACAGTGGGCCCCGGGCCGGGTGGCAATGCCGTATTTCTGGCTCAGCAGATCCGACACGGTTCCGGAATCCACATCCCACAGGTTCAGCGCCACAATGGCCGCCCGCTCCGGATCCGCAAAGTCCCCGTACACCGTCACCCCCGCCACCGGGATCACCCCCTGGTAAAAGAGGTCCATCAGGCGGCGCTCCCGCCGCCCCACCGTCTCCAGCCCCTGCCGCTCCAGAAAGTCCAGAGCCGCCGAAAGCCCCGCAATGCCGTGGCCGTTGAGGGTGCCGGCCTCCAGGCGGGAGGGGTACTCCGCCGGCTGCTCCCTGCGGTAGGATTGGACGCCGGAGCCTCCCACCTTCCAGGGCCGGATCTCCACCCCCTCCGCCACGCACAGGCCGCCGGTGCCCTGAGGGCCCATCAGCCCCTTATGGCCGGTGAAACAGAGGATGTGGATGCCCATGGCCTCCATATCCAGAGGAAGGGAACCGGCAGTCTGGGAGGCATCCACCACCAGCAGCAGCCCGTAGCGCCGGGCTGCCTCCCCGATCTGCCCCACATCCAATCGGTTTCCGGTCAGGTTGGAGGCATGGGTACAGACAATAGCCCGGGTCTCCGGACGGATCAGCCGTTCAAAATCCTGGTAATCCACCTGTCCCCGGGCATCCGCCGCTACAAAGCTCAGCTGCACCTGCCGCTCCGCCTCCATCCGGTACAGGGGCCGCAGCACCGAATTGTGCTCCAGGTCCGTGGTAATCACATGATCCCCCGGGGAGAGGATACCGCAGATGGCCATATTCAGGGCTTCGGTGGAATTGGCTGTAAACGCCACGTGATCCGCCCGGGGGCAGCCAAAAAAACGGGCCAGCCTGCAGCGGGCCTCGTAGATGCCCCGGGATGCCGACAGGGCCCCCGGATGAGCTCCCCGGGAGGCATTTCCCATGGTTGTCATAGCCTGCACCACGGCCTCCATCACCTCCGGGGGCTTCCGCAGGGTGGTGGCCGCATTGTCCAGATAAATCATCTTTCGTCTTCCTGCCTTTCCATCTGCAGGCCGGGCGCTGGCCAATCCTTCACGCCCACAGCTCCAGGGTCCGCATCTCCTGCCATCGGAGCCCTGCCTCCGCCAGAGCCGCCTCCAGTTTTTCCTTTTCCTCCGGGGCCGCCTTCCAGGCCAGGCCGCAGCCAGCGGTGATCTCCCGGGGAACCGGGATCAGCCGACCGGGCAGCCCATGTTCCCCACAGTATTTCTCCATGGCCATGGCGTCTGTGGTAGCGGCAAAGGTGATGACCAGCGCCGTCTTCTTCTGCCGCATAACGCCTCCTCTCAGGGGCGCACAATCCGGCTGGCGCCGGCCAGCTTTTCCGCAATCTCGTACATATTGCTGACGGCGCCCACCTGCAGCTTCTCACTGAGGCCGTAAAAATTCAGGCAGGTGCCGCATGTGAGGATCTCCACTCCCTGGGCTTCCAGGGTTTTCAGATCTTCCAGGGAGGCGGAGCCTTCGGTGGTCAGGAAAGCACCACCGTTGTAGAACAAAATGGTCTGGGGCAGCGTTTCCAGCTGGGTCAGGGCAAAGAGGAAGCTCTTCATCAGCGTCTCCCCCAGCTCCGGGCTTCCCTCGCCCATACGCTGGGAGGAAATAACTACCACGGTACCGGAGGTGCTGCCTCCGGCGGGTACCAGGCAGGCCTCCGGTGCGTCCGCCTGGTTTTTCGCGGCCGCTCCCCCCGTCCCTTCCACAGCCTGAGATTCTGCAGCCGTGCTCTCTGCCGTCTCCACGCCCTCCGTCCCATCTGCGTTTTTCTCCGCCGCCTCCACCTGGAGGATCACCCGGAAGGCATGGTCCCCCAGCTTTTCGGCCTTCAGGCCGTAGCCCTTCTGCTGGGCCATTTTGGTCAGGTTCTGTACCGCAATCTCATTGTCCACCAGCGTCTCCACCACACCGGATCCGCCCAGCTCTGCAATGGCTTTTCTGGTTTTGACCAGGGGAATCGGGCAGGCGTCCCCCATGGCATTGACCTGTATCATAAACACTTCTCCTTTCATAGCTGCCGTGCCTCTGCCGGATGGTTTATCGTCCGGTTCTGCCGCGCATCTCCTCCACGATCCCCAGCAGCACCTGTACGCAGGCGTCCATCCCCTCGGCGGTGATGTGCTCATAAGGGCCGTGGAAGGCATGGCCGCCGGTACCCAGGTTGGGGCAAGGCAGGCCGCGCCAGCTGAGCACCGCGCCGTCTGTTCCGCCGCGGACCGGGTCCGTCACCGGGGTCAGCCCGGCATCTTTCGTGGCCTTCAGGGCCAGATCCACCAGCCACTGATAGTCCGGCAGCATTTTTTCTGACATATTGCGGTAGCCAGGGGTGATGGTCACCTGGACGGTGCTCTCCCCGTATTCTGCGTTGATCTTCGCGGCAGCGTCCTGCAAAGCCTGCTCCCGGCGCTGCAGCTCCGCAAAATCAAAATCCCGGAGGATATAGCCCAGCTTTGCTTTTTCCACATTGCCTTCCATTCCGGTCAGATGGTAAAAGCCCTGACGGCCTGCGCTCTGGCGCGGCGTCTGATCCCCGGGAAGCATGGCGGCAAACTGGCAGGCAAGAAGCCCGGCATTGATCATGGTATCTTTGCTGGAGCCGGGGTGGACGTTAAAGCCCTGCACCTCCACTTTGGCGGCGGAGGCATTGAAATTCTCCCAGGAGACCTCTCCCTCCACCCCGCCGTCCACGGTAAAGGCCACCGACGCGCCGAAGCGCTCCTTTTCAAAGTTCAGCACACCGTTCCCCACCTCCTCATCCGGCGTGAAGCAGACCGCTACTTTTCCGTGGGGACGCTCCGCCAGGCACTCCAGGAGGGTCATGATCTCCGCCACACCGGCCTTGTCATCCGCGCCCAGCAGGGTATCCCCGGAGGCGGTGATCAGCGTACGGCCGGCCAGCTCCGGCAGGTGCGGAAAGTCCTGCACCGAAAGGACCCGGCCGCCGCCCAGCTCCACATTCCCGCCGTCATAGTGGGGCAGAACCTGCGGCCGCACCCCTTGGCCGGAAAAGTCCGGGGAGGTATCCATGTGGGCGATAAAGCCGATGGCCAGTACCTCTTCACAGCCCGGTGAAGCAGGCAGATGGCCATAGACATAGCAGGTGTCCGAGCACACGGCGTCTGTTGCTCCCAGGGTTTTCAGCTCCTCCACCAGCGCATGGGCCAGCGCAAACTGCTCCGGCGTGCTGGGGGTGCTCTCCGCTCCCTCCGCGCTGGCGGTGGGGTAGGTTACATACTTTAAAAGTCTTTCATACGCGCGCATAGTTCCTCCTTCTCTTCTACCAAGCATACTTGTACCGCAGCCGGGAAATCCTCCGTTCTGGCACTGTTCTTGGATCCATACAAAAACACAGGGAAACTCCCTTTCTCTACGAATTATACCAGACGTTGCTCTATTTGACGAGACTTTTTTGGGATGGCACGGATAATGGAGAGTACATCGGAGGCGTTTCCATCTGCTTTGTTTGGTGCGGGTACATCTTATTCACCGTATTTAACCACAAAAATTGTAATAAAAAACCGTTGTTCCAGCAGATTGCCCACCTTTACAACGATCCTTTTCATTCTTTCATTTTGGGGACAAAGTCTACGCTGAATCCTCTTTGCTCAAAACGATTTTTTAATACTCATCCTTAATCTTTTTTACCGTATATTCCGCCAGCCAGACGCTTACGATAAATGCGATGAACAGACAAAATACTGCTAAAACATTCGTAAATGCACTGAGCGTGTTTTGAAAAACCGGATCAAGCAAAAACCAAAAGATCAAGAAGCATACTACAGAGAAAAAACCTTCAGCATCTGATCCTTACCCCCTCACTCCGTAATTTTCAATAATCTGCAGCAGCACCTTCGGTCTTGTTTTTACAAGACAAGCATAAAAATTCTCATTACAAATACCAAAAAATATAAAAACTGCAAATTATCGAGTTCAATTAAATATTATCTATCACAAAAGTACAAAGAAGGCAACTGCATCCCTGGGAGCCAGAGACACCGGAACCCTTGTCTTTTCTCCGGAAAACCGCTATACTTTGGAGTATGTAACCGGCAAGTTTTTTCTGTTCCGCAATCCGGAAGGCTGCAGGTTTCCCGCCTGCCCCCTTCCGCCAGGAGGTTTCCATGAATTACCGCCTTATCATCCAATACGACGGCACCCGCTACGCCGGCTGGCAGAGGCAGTCCGGCTCCACCCCCACCATCCAAGGAAAGATTGAGGGGGTTCTCAGCCGCCTGGCGGGGAAGCCGGTGGAAATCCAGGGCGCCGGCCGCACCGATGCCGGGGTCCACGCCCTGGGCCAGGTGGCCAATGTCCGGCTGGACACGGTGCTTTCCCCGGAGGGCATCCGGGACTACTTGAACACCTATCTGCCGGAGGATATTGGTATTGTGTCCGTAGCCCCGGCCTCAGACCGGTTCCACAGCCGCCTCAACGCCATTGGGAAAATTTACTGCTACCGGCTAGCCACGGATCCGGCCTGCCACATACTGGAACGAAAATATATGACGCCCTGGGCGGAGCCGCTGGATGTGCCCGCCATGGAGCAGGCTGCCGGCTTGCTGCTGGGTTCCCATGACTTTCAGAGCTTTTGCGCCCGGAAGAGCAAGAAATCCACGGTTCGCCGGCTGGACGAAATCCGGCTGGAGCAGCTACCCGGGGAACTGCGCCTGACCTACCGGGGCAACGGCTTCCTGTACCAGATGGTGCGGATCCTCACCGGCACCCTGCTGGAGGTGGGCTCCGGCCAAAAGAGCCCGGAGGAGATTCCTGGCATTCTGGAAGCCCGGGAACGCCGGTATGCCGGCGCCACAGCGCCGGTCCAGGGGCTTACCCTGATGCAGGTGCTCTATTCGTAATGGAAAGGAGAAGAGATGCAGGTTCTGATCGGCACAACCAATCCCTCCAAAGTGCGGAGGTTTCAAGATCTTTTGCATGATTACGATGTGGAGTTTCTGACCCTGAAGGACAAAAATATTACCCAGTCCCCGCCGGAAACCGGAAGCACGCCGGAGGAAAATGCCCGGATCAAGGCCCGATTTTATGGAAATTTTTTTGATGTGGTTCTCTGCAATGACTCCGGTCTGTATTTTGACTCCCTGCCCCTCACTGATCCCCGCCAGCCTGGCCTCCAGATCCGGACACCCCAGAGGATGGAACGCCTGGACGATGAAGCCATGATTGCCTACTACGCAGATCGGATCCACTCCCTGGGCGGGGGGGTACTGGCCTACTATCTGGACGGTATTGCCGTCTACTACAAAGGCATTCTCACCTCTTTTATGGAAAGCAGGGAATCTGCCAGAGGAAGCGCTTTCTACATGGTAGATACCCCTTCCCCCAAAAGGCACATTGGCTGGCCCCTGGATTCCCTCTCCTTGAACCGCACCACCTTCGCCTACTTTACCGAGCAGGGCAATCTTCAATACGATGAAGCCGAGGAAGCTTCCCGGCTGGGCTGCTATCGGGAAAGGCTCACCCGGTTTCTGGTACAGGCGCTGCATGCAGACGAAATCCAACATGCCTATTTTCCCAACTCCGTTTTTCCTGACCCCTACGGAGAAAAATGAGGTTTCTACGAAATGCTCCGTAGGGAAGGAGCTTCCACTACGGAGCAAAACACGATTTCCTCCAAAAAATCCGTAGGCAGTCTTTTGTCTCTATGAAAAAGATACCATTTCTGGCCAGAAACCTTATCCCTGAAATACCGGAATCCCAAAGCAGTGGTCCAGAGGGCCGCTGCCCTTGCCCAGATTCAGGCCAGCGCCCAGGGCTGCGGACACAAAGGTCTTGGCCCGGCGCACGCTGTCTGCCAGGGAAAGGCCGTCTGCCAGGCCGCAGGCAATGGCCGAGGAGAGAGTGCAGCCGGTGCCGTGGGTGTTGGGATTGTCAATGCGCTCGCCATAGAACCAGGTTCCCTTTCCATTCTGCATCAGCAGATCGTTGGCATCGTTTAAGTGATGGCCGCCCTTGGCCAGCACCGCAGCGCCGTAGTTTTTCCCAATGGCCTCCGCCGCCCGCTCCATATCCTCCAGGGTGGCAATGGTCATGCCGCTGAGCACCTCCGCCTCCGGAATGTTGGGGGTAATCACTTCCGCCAAAGGCAGGAACCGGCGGACCAGGCATTCCGCAGCGTCCTCCGCCAGCAGGCGGCTGCCACTGGTGGAGACCATCACCGGGTCCACCACCACATGCCGGGCCCCATACTGGGCCAGCTTTTCCGCAATCACCTCAATCAGCGGCACGCTGGATACCATGCCGATCTTCACCGCATCCGGCACAATATCTGTAAAAATGCAGTCCAGCTGCTGGGCCACAAACTCCGGCGTAGCCTCCTGAATCCCATAGACACCGGTGGTATTCTGGGCCGTCAGCGCCGTAATCACACTCATGCCATACATGCCGTAGGCGGTCATGGTCTTCAAATCTGCCTGAATCCCCGCACCGCCGCTGCAGTCGGAGCCGGCGATGGTCAGTACCTTTTTTCTCTCGTTCATATACCTATACGCTCCTATATACCGTTTTCCCGTAATTCGTTTCCTGCCAGATCAATTTCATCATTCCAGCTAATTCCGTACCCTCCCGTATCCACTTTTACCTGCTTATACAGTCCCGGAATCGTCTTTAAATCCAAGAATTCCGGAACTTTTTTAAATAACGGTTTCATGTCATATCTCTTTTCCACACCGTCCGTGAACCGTACCTGCAAAATAAAGTCTTCCTCCGGAATCACACTTTGAATTTTATAAAACATTCCTATCCCCCCTATTGTATACTGAGTCACTCCAAGGGCGGCAAAACTGTAATCTGTTGAGTATCCCACATAGTGAGCAACTCGGAACGATGCTGCTCCGCCCATTCCTGCACAATTTTCAGTGCTCTCCTTGGCAGATCCCCCTCCAACATTTCACCGGTTTGTATATCAATCGAACCAACAAATTCTCCATAAATCGCATGAAAATGAGGTGGATTATGTTCTGCTTGCCGAAAATACATCTTGATCACAATTCCATAAAATCTTGAAATGACCGGCATGAAGCCCCTCCTCTCGTCCCAATTTTATCGTATCAAAAAACCTCTCATCCGAAAAGCCTTTTTCCCATAGCCTTCCGGGCCCAGTCCGAATCCTTCAAAATGGCCCGGCCCACCCCAATCAGATCTGCCTTTCCTTCCTGCAGGAGGACCTCCGCTGTCCCCGGCTCCCGAATGCCGCCGGTACAGATCACCGGCACCCGGACCACCTGCTTGATGGCCTGGGTGAGGCCGCTGAAATACCCCGGCTCTGCGATCTCCGGGTTGGTGTAACCGCAGAATCCTCCGGAGATGTCCAGCAAATCCACCCCGGCCTCCTCCAGCTTTTGGCAGGCATACAGGCTGTCTGCCAAGGTAATGCCGCCGTCCATAAAGTCGCAGGCTCCCAGCCGCACTGCCACCGGGTAGTCCGCTCCCACAGTCTCCCGAACCGCCTGGAAGATCTCCAGGAGAAGGCGTGTCCGCCCTTCCAGGGTCTCTCCGGTGTGGGCATCCCGCCGCTTGTTGGTCAGCGGGGAGAAGAACTGGCTCAGCAGGTAGCCGTGGGCCGAGTGGATCTCCACCCCGTCGTATCCGGCTTTTTGGGCTCTGCCGGCAGCAGCGGCAAAGCAGTCGGTAACCCGCCGGATGTCCTCCTCCGTCATCTCCCGGGGCAGTCCCTCTGCCAGCGCCGCACCGGGGATTGCTACGGCGCTGGCGCTGATCTGCTCATACCGGGCCACCGCCTTTTTGACAGCGCCTCCCGCATGGTTGATCTGGGCAAAAAAGGGCGTGCCGTTTTGGTGGACCGTATCCACCAGCCGCTTTAACCCTTCCACATCTGCGTCCCGGGATATGGAAATCTGCCGTTCTCTGGCTTTGCCCTCCGGGCTCACAAAGCTGTGCTCTGCGATCACCAGCCCCAGATACCCGCCCCGGGACTTTTCCTGATAATAGGCGCAGAGGGCATCGTTCACGGTTCCGTCCTCCTCCGCCTTGGCCGTGGCCATGGGCGGCATCACCAGACGGTTTTTCAGGGTCAGAGAGCCCACCTGAATGGGGCTGTTGAACATACGCATGGTCTCCTCCTTCTCCCACAATCGCTTGCCGGAGCTTTCACAAAAGCTCCAAATCGAACAGGGAGATTTGGTTGGTCATGGGGATGTCCCCCAGCAGCCCCAGCTCGGCCATGGTGTCCGCCAGGGTTTTGCTGACCTTGGTCCGCTGGCAGAAGTCCTCCCGGGACAGGAACTTGCCTTTTTGGGCCTCCTCCATGACAGCCTCGGCGGCCTTCTCTCCCATTCCTTCTATGCTGTTTAAGGACGGCATGATCTTTCCGTCAATCACCTGGAAGTGGGTGGCGTGGGCCCGGTAAATGTCCAGGGGCATAAACTCAAAGCCCCGGGCGTACATCTCCTGGACGATCCGCATATCCCGCAGGGTGACCTTTTCTTTATCCGTCAAATTGTCCCCGTTCTGGCGGTACAGCTTCAGGTGCATCTCCAGATTGTCCCGGCCCCGGCACATCAGCTCATAGTTGAAGCCGGTGGCCCGGATGCCGAAGAAGGCGGCGTAATACTCCAGGGGGTGGTACACCTTGCAGTAGGCAATGCGCCAGGCCATCATCACGTAGGCTGCGGCGTGGGCCTTGGGGAACATGTACTTGATCTTCTTACAGGAGTCAATGTACCAATCCGGCACGTTGGCGTCCCGCATGGCCTGCTCGTGCTCCGGGGTCAGGCCCTTGCCCTTCCGTACCTTCTCCATAATGTTGAAAGAAAGGCTCTTGTCCATGCCCATGGAAATCAGGTACAGCATAATGTCATCCCGGGTACAGATGGCCGTCTGCAGGGTGGCCTTGCCGGAGAGGATCAGATCCTGGGCGTTGCCCAGCCACACGTCCGTGCCGTGGGCAAGACCGGCAATCCGCACCAGGTCTGCAAAGCACTTGGGCTGGGCGTCGATGAGCATCTGCATAGCAAAGTCCGTGCCGAACTCCGGAATGCCCAGGGCTCCCAGCTTGCACCCGCCAATGTCCTCCGGGGTGATACCCAGGGCCGAGGTGTCCTTAAACAGGGACATGACCTTGGGGTCGTCCAAGGGAATGCTCCGGGCGTCAATGCCGATCAGATCCTCCAGACGCCGGATCATAGTAGGATCATCGTGTCCCAGAATATCCAGCTTCAGCAGGTTCTGGTCAATGGAGTGGTAGTCAAAGTGGGTGGTCACCG
>CAZSAF010000030.1:13621-19480 GCA_964604605.1 uncultured Lachnospiraceae bacterium | reverse complement strand
AGGAGGTTTGATATGTCTCTGATCAACAAGGAAGTGGCGAATTTTTCCGTGCAGGCCTACCAGAATCAGGCTTTCCGCACGGTTACCAAGGCGGAGATTCTGGGAAAATGGAGCGTGTTTTTCTTCTATCCGGCGGATTTTACCTTTGTGTGCCCCACGGAGCTGGAGGACCTGGCGGACCGGTACGCAGAATTCCAGGCGGCAGGCTGCGAGATCTATTCGGTTTCCTGCGATACCCACTTTGTCCACAAGGCGTGGCATGACGCCTCGGAGCGGATTCAGAAAATCACGTATCCCATGCTGGCAGATCCCACCCATGCCCTGGCCAAGGACTTTGAGGTATATATAGAGGCTGAGGGGACCGCGGAGCGGGGGACCTTTGTGGTCAATCCGGAGGGGCGGATTGTGGCCTATGAGGTCAATGCCGGCAATGTGGGGCGGAACGCAGAGGAACTGCTCCGGAAGGTGCGGGCTAGCCAGTTTGTGGCGGAGCACGGGGATGAGGTGTGCCCGGCCAAATGGCAGCCGGGGGAAGAGACCCTGAAGCTCAGCCTGGATCTGGTAGGGCAGCTGTAGCCTATGAGAGAGTACAAGCTGGAAAATCTCTATGACGTGGTGGTCATCGGCGGAGGCCCGGCAGGGCTCACCGCCGCCCTGTACCTGGCCCGGGCCCACTGCCGGGTGCTGGTGGTGGAAAAGGAGCACTTTGGCGGACAGATCACCATCACCGAGGATGTGGTCAACTATCCGGGGGTCCTGCGGGCCAGTGGAACCGGTTTAACGGAAACCATGCGGCAGCAGGCCCAAAATTTTGGCGCCGAGTTCCTGCTGGCGGAGGCCCAGGAGCTGGAGCTGGCCGGGGATGTGAAGCGGGTGCGCACCAGCCGGGGCGACCGGTTCTGCTTTGGCATTCTGCTGGCCACCGGAGCCAGCCCCCGGATGGTGGGCTTTGAGGGGGAGGCGGCGTTCCGGGGGCGTGGCGTGGCCTACTGCGCCACCTGTGACGGGGAGTTCTTTGCCGGCCGGGATGTATTTGTGGTGGGAGGCGGCTACGCGGCGGCGGAGGAGAGCGTCTTTCTGACCAAATATGCCCGGCAGGTGACCATTTTGATGCGGGGGGCGGATTTTTCCTGTGCCGCCGCAGTGGCGGAGAAGGCACGGAACCATGAAAAAATCATGGTGCTGCCCCATACGGTGGTGGAAGCGGTGGGCGGAGATACGGCGCTGGGCTGGCTCTGCTACCGGAACACGGAAACCGGCCAGGTCACCCAGTACCGGCCTCCGGTAGGGGAGAGCTTTGGCGTCTTTGTGTTTGCCGGATACCAGCCGGCATCGGAGATTCTGGAGGGTCTTGCGGAGCGGGATGCCCAGGGCTGCGTGGTGACGGACCGGAACCAGAAGACCAGCGCGGAGGGGCTTTACGCCGCCGGGGATGTGTGCGCCAAAACCCTGCGGCAGGTGGTCACCGCCGTGAGCGACGGGGCGGTGGCAGCCACGGAGCTGGAAAAGTATGCGGTGTCCCTGCAGCAGAAAACCGGCCTGCATCCGGTCTTCCCCGGCGTGCCGGAGCAGAGGCCCGCACCGGCAGCTGTTCCCTCCCTCAAGGCCTCGCCGGAGCCGCAGGCAGCTCAGGGACAGGACGCAGGGCCGGAAGGTCCCTTTGATGCGGCTATGGTGCAGCAGCTGCAGACGGTTTTTTCCCGGATGGGGCAGCCGCTGGTTCTACGGCTGTATCTGGACGGCCGCCCGGTTTCCCGGGAGCTGGAGGGCTATATGGAGACCCTGGCAGCGCTGACGGACTGCCTTACGGTGGAAAAAGGAGAGGGGGAGCCGGAGGAGGAGCTTCCCTGCGTCCGGGTCTGCCGGGCTGACGGCACAGACACCGGCCTGGCCTTCCACGGCGTGCCGGGCGGCCATGAGTTTACCTCCTTTGTGCTGGGACTGTACAATGCGGCAGGGCCGGGGCAATCTCTGGATCCCAGGGAGGAGCAGGAAATCCGGGCCCTGGATCAGCCGCTGCGGATGCAGGTTTTGGTTTCCCTTTCCTGCACCATGTGTCCGGAGCTGGTGACGGCGGCGCAGCGGATTGCCTCCCTGAATCCGCAGGTTACCGCGGAGGTGTATGATCTGAACCATTTTCCGCAGCTGCGGGACCGCTACCAGGTGATGAGCGTTCCTTGCCTGGTGCTCAACGGCAGCCGGATCACCTTTGGGAAGAAGAATGTGCGCCAGCTTCTGGACTGGCTGGCGGAGGGGAAAGCGTAGGCCATTATAGAGACAGGCATAGAAAAGGCAGCAGCCGTTTGATGTTCCGCAAACAGCAGCCGCTTTTTCTATGCTCAGCTTTCTTCCGCCCCGCCCTCTTTCTGGGATTCCTCTTCATTCAGGAGGGCTTCCGCTTTCCGGAGCAGAAGCTCCCGGTCTCCCCGGAACCATACCGACGCCATCTCCAGGAGAATACTGCGAAGCACCTGATCCCGGGAGAAGCAGGGATGGTAGAGGAAGCTGCGCCCTTGCCGGTACATATTGAGAAAACCTTTCTTGACCAGGCGGGTCAGAAAGGTGGAAACCGTCTGGGGCTTCCAGTCTTTTTGATACCGGGAATTAACTTTTTCCAGAATCTCCGGGAGAGCCATGTCGTGATCGGTCTCCCAAATCACCATGATTACTTTTGTTTCTGCCTTTGTAAGTTCCATGTCCTTACCTCCGAATCGGATTTCCTGTCGGGCCCGTGGGACCCTTTACGGGTCATTATACTATAAAAGTATATTCTTTGAGTATGGAAAATTTTGGAAAAAAGAAACGGAGAAGAAACCGAAAGGCCCCCGCAAAAATCAGAAAAGCAAACCCCTGGGAAACCGCGCAAAACCGTGGTTCCCGGGGATTTTTCCCGCCATGCTTTTGGGCAACAAAAAATGCGTCAGACAGGATTCGAACCTGCTACCCCCAGAGTCGGAGTCTGGAACTCTATCCAATGAGTTACTGACGCATGAAATTAGTATACTCATCTGCGGGGAAAAAGTCAAGCGAAATTTTCTGGGATTTCCAAAAAATTTATAACCTGCCAGCAATTTAAAAAAAACGTAAGGCGGTGGCAGTTGACAAGTGAAAGGGCCTTTGTTAAAATAATAAAAGCTGTATTACGAGGATGTTACGAAGATATTACATATAGGAAGGACGGATGGAATGTCAAAGCCATTTGATGACAAAGACAAAGAGGAAAACTTTGAATCGTTGAATATAGACGATACGTTTGAGAACGTCTGGGAAGACGTGGATGATGACGATTTCGTGGATATCAGCCTGGATGAGGATTCCGGAGATCAGGATGAGGAAGAGCCCCATGAGGCGGTGCAGGCATCAGCCCGCCCGGTGCGGAAGATTGAAAAAGTCATTCAGGATCCCTTTGCGGAGGATCCGGAGGAGGAAGACGAAGATCCGGAGGAAGATGACCGCGGCTCCTACAGCGGAAAGGGCGGCGGCAGACATTTTTTCGGTCGCAAAAACTATCTGATCCTGATTGTGGTCTGCCTGGTGATTGTGGTGGCGGTGGTGATTGCCCTGCGGTTTTTCCGGAGCAGCAGCCAGCAGGATGAAAGCAGCACAGAGTCCACGCCGGCTTCCAGCGAAGCGCCGGTTTCCGTCTGGACGGAGAACGGAAATGAGGCGGTGGTGCAGCTGGTCAGCCAGTATTATACGGCACTGAAATCGGCGGACATGACCACCCTGGAGAATGTGCTGGACGCCTCCTCCCTGGTGGATGAGGACACGGTGAACCAGATGAACAGCATTATTGAGGATTATCAGAATCTGGTTTGCTATACAGCGCCGGGTGAGGCGGAAGGCGAATATGCCGTCTATATTATCTATGACGCCAAATTCTGGAATATAGATACCCTGGCGCCGGGTATGACGCCTGCCTATGTGGTGACGGATTCGGCAGGTTCCCTGCGTCTGGTAACCGTGGACTGTTTTGAGGACCGGGTTCTGGACTATATGCTGGAGATTTCGGAGGACGAGACCATCCAGACGCTGGAGACGGATGTGGTGACCCGGTACAACGAGGCGCTGGCGGCGGATGCGGCCCTAAATTCCCTGGTGAATTCGGACGGCACGCAGCCGGCATCGGAGACCACGGCTGCTCCGGAGGAGACCACAGCGGCCACGGAGACTGCCGCGGAGACGTCAGCGCAGGAGACCACTGCGGCATCCTCCGGCGGGGATACATACACGGAGCAGACCACCGGCATGGTCTTCCAGGTGACGGACACCATTATGTATACCACGGATCAGGTGCGGGCCAGAACCGCTCCTACCACAGACGGAGATCAGTTTGACATTGTGGCGGCGGGAACCCGGATTCATGTGACGGGCCAGAGCGATACCTGGAGCCGTGTACTCCTTCCGGATGGGGATGGAACCTACCGGTATATCCGTTCGGATCTGCTGACCGACCAGCCGCCGACAACAGCGGAGTAGACATCATTCAACCGGACAGCGGGCGGGGCTTGCAAAAGCCCCGCCGTTTCTTACCCTGCCCGCGGCAGGTGACCGGAAGCACCCTACAGATGTAAGCAGATACCGTGAAAACCGCGGCAACAATAAGAAGGAGAATACAGATGAACCTAGAAGAGTTTGACTATGAGCTGCCGGAGGAGCTGATCGCCCAGGATCCCATTGCGGACCGTTCCTCCTCCCGGCTGATGCTTTTGCAGAAGGAAACCGGGGAGATCCGGCACAGCGTGTTCCGGGAGATTGTCCGGGAGCTGCGGCCGGGGGATTGCCTGGTGGTCAACAACACCAAGGTGATACCGGCCCGGCTGCTGGGGGTCCGGGAGGAAACCGGAGCGGCGGTGGAGGTGCTGCTGCTGCGCCGGCTGGAGGGGGATGCCTGGGAAACCCTGGTGAAGCCTGGGAAAAAGGCCCGGCCCGGCACCGTGCTCTCCTTTGGGGATGGCCTGCTGAAGGGTACGGTGGAAGAAATCCTGGAGGAAGGTAACCGGAAAATCCGTTTCTCCTACCAGGGGATTTTTGAGGAGATCCTGGACCAGCTGGGGCAGATGCCCCTGCCTCCCTACATCAAGCACCGGCTGGAGGACAAAAACCGGTATCAGACGGTGTACGCCAAGTACGATGGCTCCGCAGCGGCGCCCACAGCGGGCCTGCACTTTACCCGGGAGCTGCTGGACCAGATCCGGGAGATGGGAGTGGAGGTGGCGGAGATCACCCTCCATGTGGGGCTGGGAACCTTCCGCCCGGTAAAGGTGGAGAAGGTGGAAGAGCACCACATGCACTCGGAGTTCTACATGGTGGATGAGGAGACGGCAGAGAAAATCAACGGGGTGCGCCGCCGGGGCGGCCGGATCATTGCCGTGGGAACCACCAGCTGCCGAACCCTGGAGTCTGCCTCCACGGAGGACGGAGTCCTCCATGCCGGCAGCGGTTGGACGGACATCTTTATCTATCCGGGCTACCGGTTCAAGATGGTGGATGCCCTGATCACCAATTTCCATCTGCCCAAGTCTACGCTGATGATGCTGGTGTCCGCCCTGGCAGGCAGGGATCACATTATGGCCGCTTATCGGGAGGCAGTGGCACAGAAATATCGGTTTTTCAGCTTTGGGGACGCCATGTTCATTGAGTAGAGGGGGATTTATGGATTACAAGATTCGCCGGGAACGGCCAGGGAATTCCGCACTCCCACAATCCTTTTTTTAAAAAACACTTGCTTGTGACGCTGCGTCATGATCTATACTGAAAAACAGGAGGTGACGCACAATGAGTAGAGAACGGGCGATACCGGAGGGATATCAGACCATCGGCCAGGTGGCGAAACGGATGGGGGTTACGGTACGCACC
>CAZSAF010000030.1:0-13611 GCA_964604605.1 uncultured Lachnospiraceae bacterium | reverse complement strand
AATATTATGACCGGGAAGGACTTTTGAAGCCTTCCGGGGAGAGCGAGGGAGGCCGCCGGCTTTACACAGACCGGGACGTGATCCGTCTCCACCAAATCCTGTCCCTGAAGCATCTGGGGTTTTCTCTGGAGGAGATCCGGAATAATCTGGTTTCTCTGGATACGCCGGAACAGGTGGCCCAGGTGTTGGCGGAACAGGCAGCGGCTGTGCGGGAAAAGATGGATTCTCTGGCGGAAACGCTCCGGGAGCTGGAGGCACTGCGGGCGGAGGTGTTGCAGATGCAGACGGTAGACTTTAAAAAATACGCGGATATTGTGGTGAATCTGCAGATGAAGAACGATTTCTACTGGCTGATCAAGCACTTTGATGAGAAAACCATGGATCATATCCGGGAACGGTTTGATCTGGAGAGCGGCCAGAAGTTTCTTCAGCGATTCCTGGAGCTGGAAGAACAGGCTCTTTCCCTGGCAGAGGCCGGCACACCGCCGGAAAGCCGGGAAGGGCAGGAGTTTGCCCGGAAATACTGGTCTATGGTGGAAGATTTTACCGGCGGGGATTGGTCCCTGCTCCCCAAGCTGATGGAGGTGGGGCAGGCGGAGGGGATGGACCCAGCCTGGCAGGAACGGCAGAGCCAGGCCAACGCCTACATTGGCCCCGCGCTGGATGCCTACTTTACCGCCCATGGAATTCAGCTTTTTCCGGAAAACGGCCCGGAAAAGCGGGAAGGGCCGGAGGCGGAACCGCCTGCCGGGCAACCGGAACCCCACCGGGAGGAAATACCGTGAGGGCGGCGGTGCAGGTTCGGGGCCTGCGGAAGCGCTACGGTAACCGGGAGGTGCTGCGGGGGTTAGACCTTCAGGTGGGACAGGGAGAGATCTTTGCGCTCCTGGGGGTCAACGGCGCCGGCAAGACCACGGCGCTGGAGTGCCTGGAGGGGCTGCGGCGGTATGACAGCGGCCAGGTGACCATTCAGGGGAGAACCGGCATCCAGCTTCAGTCTGCCTCCCTGCCAGCGGCCATCCGGCCTCTGGAGGCGGTGGAATGGATGGCCCGTTGGAAGAAAACCAGGCCGGACCCGGCAGTATGGGAGGCGCTGGACCTGGCGCCGCTTGCCCGGCGGCAGTACGGGGAGCTGTCCACAGGGCAGAAACGGCGGTTGCACCTGGCGCTGGCGTTGCTGGGGGATCCGGAGATACTATTTTTAGACGAGCCCTCCGCCGGTCTGGATGTGGAGGCGCGGGCGGCTCTCCATGGGCAGATCCGGCAGCTGCGGGAGCAGGGAAAGACCATTCTGCTGGCCAGCCATGACATGGCGGAGGTGGAGAGCCTCTGCGACCGGCTGGGGATCCTGCGGGAAGGAAAGCTGGCCTTTCAGGGAACCGCCGAGGAGCTGGCGGAGAAGGTGGGCAGGCGCTGCACCATCCGGATCCGCACCGAGCAGGGGGAGGAAGTCCGGGAGACAGCGGACGTGGGGCGCACGCTTTTGGAATTGCTGGAGGCCTGCCAGAGGGAAGGGCGGACGGTCCTGGATTTGAAGGTGGACCGGGGAACCCTGGAACAGCAGTTTCTGGCCATGGCCGGAAAGGAGAGCGCATGAGAAACGGATTTCTGTACGGGCTGGCTCTCCAGTGGCGGCTGGACATCCGCAACCGGACCATGCTGGTCACCTGCTACCTGGTGCCTCTGATCTTTTTTGGGATTATGGGAGGCATTTTTACTTCCCTGATGCCGGAGACGAGGGAGACGCTGATTTCCTCCATGACGGTGATGGGGGTGTCCATGGGGACGCTGATCGGGCTGCCGCCTTCGGTGGCGGAGACCTACGGAGGGGATATCCGGCGGATGTACCGGGCCAACGGCATTCCCCTTCCGGCGGGGCTGGTTTCCATGGCTGTGTCTGCCTTTGTACACCTGCTGCTCATGAGCCTGGTGCTGCTGCTGGCCGCACCGGTCGCCTTTGGGGCCTGGATGCCTGCTTCCCTTGCGCAGCATATTGGACGGACGGCGGTTTTTCTGGCCGTTTCCCTGGCACTGGGCAGCGCCCTGGGGCTGGCGGTGCGGAACCAGGCAAAGCTGACCATGGTTTCGCAACTGTTCTTCCTGCCCTCCATTCTCTTGTCGGGGATTTTGTTCCCGGCAGAGCTGCTGCCGGAGCTTCTGGCATGGGCCGGACGGCTTTTCCCCTCTTATTGGGGATACCGTCTGATGGCCGGCTATGGGACGGTTTGGGAAAACGTGGGGCCGCTGCTGCTGATGGGGGCCGTTTTTGCGGCTGCCTGCGGCTTTTTGCTCCGCCGCCTGGAAGCGGAATAGAGAAGAAAAACAGGAGGCGATGGCGGAGCTGCCATCGCCTCCTGTCTGGAAACGCCTCGGTTTAATAGCTGCGTTCCACCCGCACGGGCTGCCGGCCAAAGGCCTCTTTCCCGTAGAGCAGGCAATAGATGACTGCGTAGAGGAGAACGCCGCTGAATGCGTCCACTGCCGAGTGCTGCTTGATGAACAGGGTGGACAGCATAATCAGAATCGCCAGAATCCAGGAGGCCTTGCGGAATGCCCGGCGGCCCTTCAGGCTCCGGCTGCGGTCCAGGGCAGTGGCAACCGCCATGGAGGTGAAGACGTGCATGCTGGGCAAAACATTGGTGGAGGTGTCCACCCGGTAGAGAAAACGCACCATCTCCACGAAGATGTTCCCTTCCGCAGGCAGTGTCGGGCGAAGATTCTGTCCGTTGGGATAAACCCAGGAAATCAGCAGAAACAGCGCCAGGCCGATCCCCATGGCCAGGAAAAACTGCCAGTATTCCCGCACGTCCTTCTGGACCAGGGCAAAATAGAATACGGCGGCTGCCACATACCCGAACCAAAGCAGGTAAGGGATGACAAAATATTCGCAGAAGGGGATCCGGTCGTCCAGCGCCGTGTGGAGAATGTGCAGCTTCTGGGGAACATGGGTCTCCAGCAAGCGGAACGCGATCATATAGAGAACAAAATATATGGGGATTACCCACAGCCGCTTTTGGGAAAAAAATTTCGCCAGCATACTTCACCTGCTTTCGAGAAACGTTCGTCTCATTTGATTTATTTAGGAATAGTATACCATTGGAGGGACAAAGGGGGCAAGGAAGAAAGACCGCAGAAAAACGATAGAATTTCGAAAGATTCTTTTAAAATTTGCTGGACACCACGGCTGTTTGGGTGTATAGTATAAAAAATAACAGAAGACATCTTCAGGGCAGGGTGAAATTCCCGATCGGCGGTACAGTCCGCGAGCGCGCAGGCGCAGGATTTGGTGTAATTCCAAAACCGACAGTATAGTCTGGATGAAAGAAGATTGTGTGGCGTGGAGAAGCTCTCCCCGAATCGTATTTTGCTCTGGAATGTATGCTGCATTCCAGAGTTTTCTGTTTTTGGAGCGTTTCCTGTTTGAGAGTGTTTCCTGCGCCGGAGAAAAGCCCTGAACCCGCTGTGGTCCAGAGCTTTTTTGTTTTTCAGGAGGTGGCAAGATGGAGGATGCGGAATACATGGAAATGGCCCGTAAGCTGGCGGAGAAGGGCTGCGGCTGGGTCTCCTCCAATCCCCTGGTGGGGGCGGTGATCGTTAAGGAGGGGCGGATTATTGGCCAGGGCTACCACGCCCGATACGGGAAGAAGCATGCGGAGCGGAATGCTCTGGAGTCCTGCACCGAGTCCCCGGAGGGGGCGGTGCTGTATGTGACACTGGAGCCCTGCTGCCACCACGGCAAACAGCCCCCCTGTGTGGATGCCATTTTGGAGGCAGGCATCCGCCGGGTGGTGGTGGGCTCCCCGGATCCCAATCCCCTGGTCAGCGGCAAGGGGGTGGCAATCCTACGGGCCCACGGGGTGGAGGTGACCGAAGGGGTGCTTCGGGAGGCCTGTGACCGGCTGAATCCGGTGTTCTTCCACTATATCCGGACCGGACGGCCCTACGTGGTGTTTAAGTACGCCATGACTATGGATGGCAAGACCGCCGCCTACACCGGCGCCTCCCGCTGGATTACCGGGGAGGAGGCCCGGCGCCATGTGCACCGGCAGCGCCACCGGTACCGGGGCATTCTGGTGGGAGTGGGAACGGTGTTGGCGGACGATCCGCTTCTGACCTGCCGCCTGGAAGGCGGCCGGAACCCGGTGCGGATTGTCTGTGACAGCGACCTGCGGACACCTTTGGACTCCCGGCTGGTCCGCACTGCCGGGGAGGCGCCGGTGATCCTGGCCACCTGCTGCCGGGAACCGGAGCGGCAGGAGGCCTACCGGCAGGCAGGCTGTCAGGTGTGGGAGCTGCCGGAGGAGGGTACGCAGAAGGGCAGTCCGGGGCAGGCGCGGGCGGACGGCCGGAGGAGCGGGCAGGAGAACCGTCCGGCCACCGCCCGGGTGGATCTGGAGGCGTTGCTGGACCGGCTGGGCCGGGAGAAGGTGGACAGTGTGCTGGTGGAGGGCGGCGGAACCCTGGGCTGGCAGTTCCTTCAAAGGGGGCTGGTACAACGGGTGCAGGCCTATCTGGCTCCCCTGCTGCTGGGCGGCGCCTCCGCCAAAACTCCGGTGGAGGGCCAGGGCTTTCCCTCTCCGGGGGAGGGAGTGCGGCTGCAGAACAGCGTGGTCACCCGGCTGGGGGAGGATTTTCTCATAGAAGGAGAGGTGGAGGAGCATGTTTACCGGAATCATTGAGGAAGTGGGAACCGTCCGGCAGATCCGCCGGGGCCGGTGCTCCGCCGTGGTGGAGATGGAAGCCCGGCTGGTGACGGAGGATCTGAAAATAGGGGACAGCGTGGCGGTGAACGGGGTCTGCCTGACGGTGACGGAAAAGAGCAGCCGGGGCTTCCAGGCGGATGTGTTGCACGAGACCCTGGACCGGTCCTCCCTGGCGGCCCTGCGGCCCGGCAGCCCGGTGAACCTGGAGCGGGCCATGGCGGCGGACGGGCGGTTCGGCGGCCATCTGGTGGCCGGCCACGTGGACGGCACCGGAGTCATCACCCAGGTGCGGCAGGATGATACGGCAGTCTGGTACACCATTCGGGCGGAGGCATCCCTGCTCCGGTATGTGGTGGAGAGAGGGTCCATTGCCATCGATGGCATCAGTCTCACCGTGGCGGCGGTGACGAAGGAGAATTTTTCCGTCTCCGTGATTCCCCACACAGCCCGCTCCACCACCCTGGGGACCAAGCGGGCAGGGGATGTGGTGAACCTGGAGGCGGACATCATGGGAAAATATGTGGAAAAGCTGCTGATGCCGGCCCGGCAATCGGGGATTACCCGGGAATTCCTGGCCCGGTATGGATTTTGAGAGGAGGAATGCACATGGCTTCATTTAACACCATTGAGGAGGCGCTGGAGGCGCTGCGAGCCGGCCGGATCATTCTGGTCACAGACGACCCGGACCGGGAAAACGAGGGGGATTTCATCTGCGCCGCCCAGTTTGCCACCACGGAAAACGTGAATTTTATGGCCACCTACGGGAAAGGGCTGATCTGCATGCCCATGTCCCGGGAGTATGTGGAGCGTCTTCAGTTTCCCCAGATGGTGGCAAGCAATACGGACAACCATGAGACAGCCTTTACCGTCTCCGTGGACCATGTGAGCACCACCACCGGCATCTCCGCCGCAGAGCGCTCGGTTACCGCCCGGATGTGCGTGGAGGAAGGGGCACGTCCGGAGGACTTCCGGCGGCCCGGCCACATGTTCCCGCTGCTGGCCAGGGAAAACGGCGTGCTGGAGCGGAACGGCCACACGGAGGCCACCGTAGACCTGCTGCGGCTGGCGGGGCTTAAGGCCTGCGGCCTCTGCTGTGAGATTATGCGGGAGGACGGCACCATGATGCGCACACAGGAGCTGTGGAAGCTGGCCAAAAAGTGGCAGATGCCCTTTATCACCATCCGGGACCTGCAGAACTACCGGAAGCGCCACGAGAAGCTGGTGGACCGGGTGACCGTGACCCAGATGCCCACCCAATACGGTCCTTTTACTGCCTATGGCTATGTGAACCGGATCAACGGGGAACACCATGTGGCTTTGGTCAAAGGGGAGATGGGGGACGGGGAGAACGTTCTCTGCCGGGTCCACTCCGAGTGCCTCACCGGGGATACCTTCGGGTCCCTGCGCTGCGACTGCGGCCAGCAGCTGGCCGCCGCCCTGACCCGGATTGAGGCGGAATGCCGGGGCGTGCTGCTGTACATGCGCCAGGAGGGCCGTGGTATTGGCCTCATCAACAAGCTGCGGACCTATGAGCTGCAGGAGCAGGGCATGGACACGGTGGAGGCCAACCTGGCCCTGGGCTTTGGGGAGGATGAGCGGGAGTACTATATCGGCGCTCAGATCCTCCGGGATCTGGGGGTCCGGACCATGCGCCTTCTAACCAACAACCCGGACAAGGTATACCAGCTCTCGGACTTTGGGCTGTCCATTGTGGAGCGGGTGCCCATCCAGGCGGAGCCCACCCCCTACGACCGGGTTTATCTGCTGACCAAGCAGAAAAAAATGGGCCATCTGCTGCGCTATGAAAGGAGCAACCATGAAAACTTTTGAAGGAAAACTGACAGCACAGAACATGCGGATTGGGATCGTGGCGTCCCGGTTCAACGAGTTTATCACCTCCCGGCTGCTGGGCGGGGCCCTGGACGGCCTGAAGCGACGGGGCGTCTTGGAGGATGAGGTCCAGGTGGCCTGGGTCCCCGGGGCCTTTGAGATCCCTCTGATCGCCTCCAAGATGGCCAAAAGCGGCCGGTATGACGCGGTGATCTGCCTGGGGGCCGTGATCCGGGGCAGCACCAGCCACTATGACTATGTGTGCAACGAGGTGTCCAAGGGCATTGCCGCCGTCTCCCTGGAGACCGGCGTGCCGGTGCTCTTTGGCGTGTTGACCACGGAGAACATTGAGCAGGCCATCGAGCGGGCCGGGTCCAAGGCAGGAAATAAAGGCTCCGAGTGCGCCGAAGGCGCCGTGGAGATGGTAAACCTGATCCGGGAGCTGGAGCGGCCGGAGTGACACGGCGCCTGTGACCGGCGTGGTTCCGCAGATATTAAAGAAGCTTTTCGAAAATCGGAGAACGGATGAGATGCCCTTGGGAAATTCCCAGGGGCATTTTGACGTGGATTTTTGGCCGGGAGGGCAGAAAAACAGTTGAAAAGAAGGGGGCGGATGTGTTATATCTACCGTTTAGGTGTCAAGATAAAAGAGGAACACTCTACGAGCGCAACGGAATGCCGTAAAAACCGCGGCATACGGAGGAGATTGTATGTGGATTGCAGACAAATATATTGAATATGTGAAGGAGCAGACCGTGAAGCATCCCGGCGAAACCTGGAACAAGATTTTGCTTGGCTTCCAGGCCAATGAGCTGCGGACCCGGCTGTTGCCCAAAAAGAACCTGTCCAAAGGCTACCAGAAGCTGGAGGCCATGATGATGTCCCTGGTGGCGGATTCCCTGAGCAAGCCGGACAGCTATGTGTGGGGGAATATTTTTGCCCCCTGTGAGATCCTTCAGTGCTTCCAGCTGAACACCCTGTCCATTGAATGCCTGGCCTGCTATCTCAGCGGCTACCATCTGGAGGACTATTTCATTGACTATGCCCAGAATACGGGCATTGCCCCCCACCCTGTGCTCCTACCACAAAACCTTTGTGGGGGCCATTGACAGCGGGGCGGTGCCGGTGCCCCAGTATGCGGTGACCACCTCCCTGTCCTGCGATGGGAACCTGAACACCTTCCGGTACCTGGACAAGAAGAAAGGGGTGCCGTTTACCTTCCTGGACGTCCCCTACGGGGACGATGAGGCCTCGGTGGACTACCTGGCCACCCAGCTTCGCCAGTTTGCGGAGACCCTGGCGGAGCGGCTGGGAAAGCCCTTCCAGGAAGAAAAGCTGCGGGAATCCCTGCGGGTGGAGAATGAGACCCGCAGGGAGCTGGTGAAATTCTTTGACCTGCAGAGCCGGCACTATTATCCGGGAGAGCTGATCAGCCACCTGTATAGGATGATGGGCATGCACCCGCTCATCGGCATCCCGGAATTCCTGGAGCTGGTGCGGTTCATGAACCGGGAAATCCAGGAGTACCCCAAGTTTGAGGGAAAGAAGATCCTCTGGGTGCACCTGCTGCCCTTTTACCAGGAGAGCTTGCAGTAGTATTTCAACACCAACGAAAAATACCAGATCATTGCCAGCGACATTATTCTGGACTCCTGGGAGGAGATGGACCCGGACCGGCCTTTTCACTCCCTGGCCCGGAAGCTGATCCACAACCTGTACAACGGCTCCTACGACCACAAGGCCCGGATGGTGGGGCAGCTGGCGGACTGGCTGCACCCGGATGCGGTGATCCAGTTCTGCCACTGGGGCTGCAAGCAGTCCGCCGGAGGCAGCGTCCTGCTGAAGGACCGGATCCAGGAGCGGGGGATCCCCATGCTGATTCTGGACGGGGACGGGATTGACAAACGGAACAGCCATGACGGGCAGATCAAAACCCGGCTGGAGGCCTTTCTGGAAATGCTGGATGCGGAAGAGAAGGAGCGGAAAAAGATATGTTAGGATATGTTTGCAAGTATGCGCCGGTGGAAATCCTGGAATCCATGGGCGTGGAGATGAAGCGCATAGAGCCGGAGGTGACAAGCTTCAGCCAGGCGGAGGTGAAGATGCACCCCAACGTGTGCAGCTTTGCCAAAGGGGGGCTGGAGGAGATGATGGGCGGCAGCTATGAAGGGGTGATCCTCACCACCTGCTGCGACAGCATCCACCGGCTGTACGACGTGCTCCGGGAGGAGTTCCCGGACAAATTTATCTACATGCTGGACACGCCCCGGATTGTGGGGGAGGCGGGGGTGGCCCTGTACGAGCAGCGGTTCCGCGCCATGATCCAGGCCTATGAGGCCTTTTCCGGTAGGAACTTTGACGAGGAGGCCTTCCGGGAAGCCCTGCGGAACCGTCAGGGGGAGGCCCAGCGGACCGTCCGCAAGGGCGCACTGAACATTGGCATTTTGGGGGCACGGGCCAGCGCCGGGCTCAAGGAGATCCTGGAACAGCAGGGGGTCAACATTGCCTTTGACCTGACCTGCACCGGGCTGGGGCGAAAGCTCCTTTTGGATGAGGAGCAGGTGCTCACCGGCTATGTCCGGGGGCTTCTCAGCCAGTTCCCCTGTATGCGGATGGAGCAGGCGGCGGGGCGGGATGAGCTGATCCGGCGCCATGCGGACAGTGTGGACGGGATTTTGTACCACACGGTCCAGTTCTGCGACAACTACGCATACGAGTACGCCTGGCTGAAAAGCTGGCTGCAGCGGCCGCTGCTTCTGGTGGAGACGGACTACACCCGCCAGAGCTATGGCCAGGTGCTGGCCCGGATCCAGGCATTTTTGGAGTCCCTGCAGCCCAAGCGGCCCCAGGGAGATGGGAAAAAGAAGGGAGACAGAAAGATGTACGTACTGGGCATTGACAGCGGTTCCACCTCTACCAATGCGGTGATTATGGATCAGGACCGGAAGATGGTGGCTTTTTCGGTGGTCCGTACCGGGGCCAAGTCCGGGGAGAGCGCGGAGCGGATCCTCCGGGAGGTGCTGGAGAAGGCTTCCCTGACCCGGGAGGCTATGCCTACCGGTACCCCAACCAAAACGGGCTGATTCTGTTCTTCTCCCTGCTGTACCGGATCTTTGGGGACGCCACCGGCTTTGCGGTGCAGGTGCTGAACATCCCGGCCATGGGCTGCGGCATCTGGTATCTGTACCGGAGCGGCAGGAAGCTCTGGCCCCAGGGCATCCGCCCCTGGATGCTGTGGGTGCTGGCCCTGGCGGTGCAGTTAAAATCCAACTACAGTATTGTCATGGTGGCCCTGGTGATCCTCTGCCTGGTAATGGCGGCGGACCGGCGGCGGTGGCAGTATGCGGCGCTGGCCGGGCTCATGGAGGCCAAGGACCTGGCGGACATTACCATCTCCATTGACTGCGGTGGCCAGGATGACATCAACGCCATGGACCGGATGGTAGAAGCCTACGCCCAGGGCGCCGAGATGGTCTACGGCGTCCGCAGCCGCCGGGACACGGACACCTTCTTCAAGCGCTTCACCGCCGAGGGCTTCTATCACCTGATGCACTGGATGGGGGCGGAGGTGGTGTTCAACCATGCGGATTACCGGCTGATCTCCTCCCGGGTGCTGCAGGAGTTTGCCAATTTCAAAGAGGTGAACCTGTTCCTCCGGGGCCTCATCCCCCTGGTGGGCTTTCACAGTACCTCGGTGTACTACGAGCGGCATGAGCGGCTGGCCGGGGAGAGCCATTACCCGCTGCGGAAGATGCTGGCCCTGGCCTTCGATGGCATCACCAGCCTCAGCGTCAAGCCCATCCGGATGATCACAGCCCTGGGCTGCATTGTCTCCGTGCTGGGATTCCTGGCGGTGATCTGGGCCATTGTCATGGCGGTGACCGGCCAGACCATTGCAGGCTGGGCCAGTAGTCTGCATTATCTGCTTCCTGGGGGGCATTTAGCTTCTGAGCCTGGGGGTCATCGGCGAGTATATCGGCAAGATTTATCTGGAGACCAAGCACCGGCCCCGGTATATCATCAGTGAGCGGACCAGTGGCTTCCCGGAGGACGGAGCACCGGTACCGGACGAAGGAAGACCGGTATCGGACGGCGGGCAAGGGCCGGAAAAATAGGCTTGCATTTTTTCGCCAGGTTTGTTATACTTTTGACGGCAGCCGTATAGAGGCTGCTGCATAAGCGTACTGACCCTCGAAGGTTCGTCCTGAGAGACAAGGCGGAGACAAAGGCAAACAGACAGAGGCTGCCACAGGCCAGCCGGCTGTCTCCTTTTGGAGCACCGGGAAAACCTGCGGGCAGCCTTTTTTGGTGTCTCGCCGCAGGCGAGGAATCCAGCATGGCAGGATTCCATTTAGACGCATAGGAGGAGCGGAATGGAAGAACGGATTGCGCTGATCGGCATTATCGTGGAAGATCTTTCGTCCACCGGCAGGCTCAATGAGATCCTGCACCAGTATGGCGAATATATTCTGGGGCGCATGGGGATTCCCCGCCGGGAGCGGGGGGTATCCATCATCAGCGTGGTGGTGGAGGCCCCTGGTACGGTGATCAGCGCCCTGTCCGGCAAGGTGGGCATGCTGCCTGGCGTGCAGACCAAGACTATCTATTCTGCCCTTCCCCAGAGAGAGAACAGTTCGCGGAAAAAGAAGGAGGAGACGAAATGAAGAAAGTAATGGCATGCTTCCTGGCCCTGGTGTTGTCCCTGGGACTTTTTGCCGGCTGCGGGAGCAATACGGAGACCACGGCGGCGGAAACCACGGCAGCGGAGAGCACAGAGGCCGCCACGGCGGCGGGCGGAAGCTCGGAGGAGGAGACCACGGCGGCAGAGAGCAGCGCAGCGGAATCTTCCGCGGCAGAGACCGTGGCACCGGAGGATGCGGTGGTCCGGGTAGGGTCCCTCAGCGGTCCCACCTCCATGGGACTGGTTTCCATGATGCAGAATAACCCGGATATGTACTTCCAGAGGGAGACGGCAGCGGACGCCCTGACGGCGGCTATCATCAGCGGGGATCTGGATATTGCCCTGGTGCCGGCCAATGTGGCGGCCATCCTGTACAACCGCACCGAGGGGGGCGTTTCCGTCATTGACATCAACACTCTCAGCGTGCTGTACATTGTGTCTGCGGACACCTCCATCCAGTCCATGGCGGATCTGGCCGGCCGGACCGTGTACCTGACCGGCAAGGGGACCACGCCGGATTATGCTCTCCAGTACCTGCTTTCCGCCAATGGCCTCAGCACGGAGGATGTGACCCTGGAGTACCGGTCGGAGGCCACGGAGGTGGCTTCCATTCTGGGGGAGGACCCCAGCGCCATCGGCTTGCTGCCCCAGCCCTTTGTGACGGTAGCCTGCAACCAGAACGAGTCTCTGCAGATTGTGCTGGACCTGGGGGCGGAGTGGGAGGCTGTCCAGGAGGACAGCGATATGCCCTGCTCCCTGGTCACCGGCGTGACCATTGTGCGCAATGAATTTTTGGCGGAGCACTCAGATGTGGTGGTCCGGTTTATGGAGGAGCATGAAAAGTCCGCTGCCTTTACCAACGAGAACCCGGCGGAGGCCGCCCAGATGATTGTGAACCTGGGGATTGTGGCCAATGCCCAGGTGGCGGAGCAGGCCATCCCTTACTGCGGCATTACCTACCTGGACGACCAGGATATGCTGCTGGCCCTGGCCGGATACCTGCAGACCCTGTACGACCTGAACCCGGAGGCAGTGGGAGGTGAGGTGCCCAGCACCGAATTCTATGCCCTGGGGCTTCGGCCGTAAAAGCAAGACGCTTTCCCGACAGGAGGGAAGAAGGGTTGAAAAAACAGTACGGAAAGAAACTTTGCATCCTGGTGTTCTGGCTGGCTGCCTGGCAGGCAGCCAGCCTTTTCATAGACAATCCGCTGGTTTTTGTCAGCCCACTGCAGGTGGCGGAGGCCTTGGTGAAGCTGCCGGGGGATCCGGATTTCTGGCGAACCCTGGGCACTTCCCTGGGAAAGATCAGCGGTGGTTTTCTGCTGGCCCTGGCGGCGGGGCTGGTTTTGGGCGGCGCGGCCTACCGGGTCCCCTTTCTGGGAGAGCTGGTCTCCCCGGTGCTCTCCTTGATGAAAACGGTGCCGGTGGCCTCCTTTGTGATCCTGGCGCTGATCCTCATGGGCTCCGCTAACCTGTCCATTCTCATCGTCTTTGTGGTCACGCTGCCGGTGATTGCCCTCCAGACCCAGACAGGGCTGGCCAATGTGGATCCCCGGCTGCTGGAGATGGCCCAGGTGTTCCGGATCCGGGGCTGGAAGCGGTTCTGGAATCTGTACCGGCCGGCCATGGCCCCTTTTTTACTCAGCGCCCTGCGGCTGACGGTGGGCATGGGCTGGAAGTCCGGGGTGGCGGCGGAGGTTATAGGCGTCTCCCGGTACTCCATAGGGGCAGAGCTGTACAATGCCAAGATTTATCTGCAGACGGAAAACCTGTTTGCCTGGACGGCCGTTATTTTGCTGATGAGCTTTCTCTGCGAGAAGGCGGTGCTGTGGGCGGCGGAGCGGCTGCTGCGGGAGGGATGACCATGATCCGATTGGAAAAGGTGTACAAGAGCTTTGAGGGGAAGCCGGTGCTCGTCGGTTTTTCCGCTGTGTTCCCGGAGGGCTGCTGGTGCCTGATGGCCCCCTCCGGGGCCGGGAAAACCACCCTGCTGCGGCTGATCTGCGGCCTGGAGAAGCCGGACGCCGGGAAGGTGGAAGTGCCGGCGGGAACCCGGTTTTCCATGGTTTTTCAGGAAGACCGGCTCTGTGAGGGCCTGTCCGCGGTGAAAAACCTGCAACTGGTCTGCCCCCGGGAGCAGGGGGAGGCGCTGCTGCGGGAGATCCTTCCGGCGGACTGCCTGGGGCAGCCGGTGCGGGAGCTGTCCGGCGGTATGCGCCGGCGGGTGGCGGTGGCCCGGGCCCTGGCGGCGGGGTCAGACGTGCTGCTGATGGACGAACCCTTCACCGGCCTGGATGAAGAGACCAAGGCCCAGGTGATGGCCTTTGTGCTGCGGCACCGGCGGGAGCGGCTGCTGATTCTGAGCACCCACCAGCGGGAGGAGGCGGAGGCCCTGGG
>CAZSAF010000029.1:816-19539 GCA_964604605.1 uncultured Lachnospiraceae bacterium | reverse complement strand
AGGTGTTCTCCATGCCCAAGGAGAAAGAGACCGAAGGATATATTACCGGCCGGTTCGGCTGATGCAGGAAGGATGTGTGCAAAGTGAGAAATAGTTTTAACCGGGAGCTGGAGCTCCTGAACATGGAACTGACCAATATGGGAAAGGCCATTGAGACGGCCATTGACTATGCGGAGAAGGCGCTGTTTACGCGGGATGAGAAGCTGGTGAAGACCGCCCTGGAGTATGACACGGAGGTGGACCACCTGGAGCAGACCATTGAGACCCGCTGCCTGCAGCTGCTACTGCGCCAGCAGCCGGTGGCCCGTGACCTGCGGACCATCTCTGCGGCCCTGAAGATGATCACGGACATGGAGCGGATTGGCGACCAGGCCGGGGATATTGCGGAGGTTTCCCTGCGCCTGCCGGAGAACCTGGATCTGGACCGGCTGAAGAACATTCGGGCCATGTCCAAGGCGGCGGCCAAGATGGTAACCAACGCGGTGGACGCCTTTGTGACCCGGAACCTGACGCTGGCGGAAAATATTATGGCGGCGGACGATGAGGTGGACCACCTGTTTGAGGTGGTGCGGGATGAACTCATTGAAATCGTGCGCCTGGAATCCGGGGACGTGGCGGCAGCGGTGGATCTGTTGATGATTGCCAAGTATTTTGAGCGCATTGGCGACCACGCGGTAAACATTGCCGAGTGGGTCATCTATTCCATCACCGGACAACACAAGTCCGAGGAGATCCTGGTGGAGGAAGGCAAGAAGAACGGAACCGGCGCCTGAATTTCCTGCCTTTTGGAAAGCCTTATCCTTTAGGAATCTTTCAGTTCAAAGACATTTTTGCGGAAACGGAGCAGGCCCTCGGCCTGCATTTTCCCCAGCTCATGTGAGAGGGCGCTGCGGTCCACTCCCAGATAATCGGCCAGCTGCTGGCGGTTGAAGGGAATGGAGAAGCAGGGCCCTTTCTGCATGGCCTGGGCGGACAACCGCTGCAGCAGAAATTTTTTTGGAAATGTTGTCAGAACAACATACGGATTGACTCCATTGTAATAAAATGAGCACACAACGTCAAGGACAATCCAGCCAAAGCCGGGGCGGCATCGGAAACGAAACCGCACCAGAGCGGAGCGGCGGCTGCCGGAACAGGAGGATATGCGATGATACGGAAGATTATTGAGATTGACCAGGAAAAGTGCAACGGCTGCGGCCTCTGCGCCGATGCCTGCCACGAGGGGGCCATTGGCATGGTGGACGGAAAAGCCCGGCTGCTGCGGGACGACTACTGCGACGGGCTGGGGGACTGCCTGCCCGCCTGTCCCGCCGGGGCCATCCGCTTTGTGGAGCGGGAGGCGGCGGCCTACAATGAGGCGGCGGTGCAGGAGAATAAGAGGCAAAAGGAAGAGAAAATGCAGGCGGACAACGGGGATGCGGCTGCAGCAGAACCCATGGCCTGCGGCTGCCCGGGCACCATGGCCAAGGCCATCCGCCGGGATGGCGGGGCACAGCCTGCCTCCCGACCCCAGACGGCAGGGGCGGGAAGCGCGCCGGTTTCCTCCCAGCTGAGCCAGTGGCCGGTGCAGATCCGGCTGGTGCTGGTGAAGGCGCCCTATTTGCAGGACGCCCACCTGCTGGTGGCGGCGGACTGCACCGCCTACGCCTACGGCAATTTCCACCAGGATTTCATCCGGGGGCGGGTTACCCTGGTGGGCTGCCCCAAGCTGGACCCGGTGGACTACAAGGAAAAGCTGCTGGAAATCCTTCGGCAGAATGAGATCAAAAGCCTGACCATTGTGCGGATGGAGGTGCCCTGCTGCGGCGGCCTGGAGCGGGCGGCGGTGGAGGCTCTGCGGGAAAGCGGCCGGTTCATTCCCTGGCAGGTGGTGACCATCTCCACCGATGGACGTATTTTGTAAGGATTTGATAAGGCGGGAAAACAGAAAGCGTATTTTCTCTGCGGGAATCATTCCTGGTTTACGGAGAAATTTGCGGAAAGGCGATATTCTCCGTAGGAAGGATTCATCTCCTACGGAGATTTTGGCAGGAATAGCCATTTTCTCCGTAGGAATCGAAGAAACAGGGCTAGGAGCCTTACTTTCCTGCCAGCTCATCCAACATCCGGACAATGGTGTCCACCGCATTGCCCAGGGGGCTTTTCTCCATGGCCTCTATGTAGCGGCTGCGGTTCTGATAGACCTGGTCCACCGTCTCCAGCAGCCGGGCGTCTGTCAGCTCCTCCTCCGGGATCACGGCGCTGAAGCCCTGCTTCCGGAAGCTCTCCGCGTTGAGAATCTGGTCTCCGCGGCTGGCGGCGGCGGAGAGGGGAATCAAAATGTTGGGCTTCCGCAGGGCCAGCAGCTCGCAGATGGCGTTGGCCCCGGCCCGGGAGATGACTACGTCCGCCAGGGCAAACAGATCCTTCAGCGGATCCGTCACATACTCAAACTGCCGGTAGCCCTGGGTTCCCTGCAGGCTCTCGTCCAGATTTTTCTTTCCGCAGATATGGATGACCTGAAACTGCTCCAGCAGCCGGGGCAGTACCTGGCGCACGGCGGTGTTCACCCGCACGGAGCCCAGGCTGCCGCCGATGACCAGCAGCACCGGGCGGTCCGGGGAAAAGCCGGTGAGCTCCAACCCCCGGAGCCGAGATCCGGACAAGAGCTCCGCCCGGATGGGACAGCCGGTGACCACCGCCTTCTCCGGAGGAAGGTTCTTCTTGGTCTCCGGAAAGTTGCAGCAGACCTTGGCGGCGGAGGGAATGCAGATCTTGTTGGCCAGGCCTGGCGTCATATCCGATTCGTGGATGATGGTGGGGATCTTCAGCCGCTTGGCTGCCAGCACCACCGGCACCGCCACAAAACCGCCCTTGGAGAAGATCACATCCGGCCGGTATTTCTTCAGCAGCTTCCGGGCCTCCCCAAAGCCCTTGAGCACCCGGAAGGGGTCTGTGAAATTCTTCCAGTCAAAGTACCGGCGCAGCTTGCCGGAGGAAATCCCGTTATATGGGATTCCGGCAGCCTCCACCAGGTTCTTTTCAATGCCCTCCTTGGAGCCGATGTAGCGGATCTCATAGCCGTGCTCCTTCAGGGCCGGGAGCAGGGCCAGGTTGGGGGTTACATGGCCGGCGGTGCCGCCGCCGGTCAGGATAATACGCTTCATAAAAATCCTCCTCAGGCCTGGGATGCCTGATATGCGCGGAGCGCCTGGGCCAGCTGATCCGGGCAGGAAGTGGGCTTAAAGCCGCAGTGGATGCCCTCCAGGCGGCGGATGACCTCATCCACCGGCATCCCCTCCACCAGATGGCTGATGCCCTGGAGATTGCCGTTGCAGCCGCCGGTAAATTGTACCTGGGTCAGCTTGCCATCTTCCACCTGAAAATCGATGAGCTGGGAACATACGCCCTTGGGTCTATATTGCATGATGATACCTCCTCATGGGTAATAAAGGAAAGCCTTCGGATTGCTCCGTGCTTGCGCACTCCCGCACGCCATGCGCTGGGCTGCCGTCCGGCGCTTTCCCCATAAAGTATACCACAAATTCTTTTCCAGGCAAGAGGCGAACGCCGGATTTCCCCGGCAGGGACGCCGGTCACCTGGCCGCAGCGCCGGATTTCCCTTGCATTCCCTGCGGGATCACAGTATACTGGACATGGAATCTGCCGTGGGAAGCACGGCAGGCAGAGGAGGTAACGTATGCTGGGATTGATTGGAGCCATGCCGGAGGAGACTGCACAGCTGGCCGATGCGCTGGAGGAGCGGATGCTGACGGAGCGGGCCGGACTGCGGATTTACCAAGGCATTTTGAAAGGGGTGCCGGCGGCGGTTACCTGCGCCGGTGTGGGCAAGGTCAACGCGGCCCTGTGCGCCCAGATTTTGATCAGTGAGTTTCAGGTGGATACTCTGATCAACACCGGTGTGGCCGGCGGCGTGGCGCCGGGGGTGCGCCAGGGGGATGTGGTTATCTCCACAGACGCCATGTACCATGATTTTGATTCTACGCCTCTGGGGATGCAGCTGGGGGAGATTGCCTACATGGATCGCTCCATTTTCCCGGCGGATGAGCGGCTGCGGGACCTGGCCCTGGACGCCTGCCGGCGGCTGCTGCCGGAGGGGCGGTACCACCAGGGGCGGGTTGTCACCGGCGACCAGTTTATCAACAGCCGGGAAAAGCAGCAATGGCTGTATCAGACCTTTGGCGCGGCCTGCACGGAGATGGAGGGGGCGGCCATTGCCCATGTGGCCTATCTGAACCAGGTGCCCTTCCTGATTCTGCGGTCCATCTCAGACGGGGCGGACGACTCCTCCGCCGGGGATTACCAGTCCTTCAAAAGCCAGGCCATCCAGATTGGCGTGGACATTCTGATGGATCTTTTGGCAAACGGGGTCGGAACCTGACGAACGATTTTTGGAAATAGCTCTTCCAAAACCTTCCTGTTCATTTTATACTATAGAGGGCGGCCAGAAGGCGGATCATTCCGGCCGGCTGCCGGACCCTGGGGCTGACCCTGCGGACCTGGAGGCGGCTGGCGGTGCTGACCACCGTCCTTTCCCTGTTGGGGGGATTGGGCATGGGGGCTGCCGCCTGGCTGCTGCACCTGGATTATCGGTATGGGATCCTGTACGGGGCCTCCGGGGTGGTGCTGGGCTGCGCCGGGATTCTATTCCGGATTCTCTTTGACAACGCCGGAAGGGAGGCACGGACCCTGGAGTGCCTGACGGAACGGTTCGAGGAGCAGCTGATCCCCCGGATCCAGCGCTCCCGGGCGCTGCGGGGCGGGGAGCACAGCCCTAAGCCGGTTCAGCCTCCCATGACCCTGGGGCCGGAGGAGGAAAAAATCCTGGAGGATGTCTTCCGGGAATATCTTACGTAAAAGAAAAGGAGGATAAAAACATGTCCCAATTGCACTTTGACAGCAGCCATGCCTGCGATTTTATCACCGAAAAGGATTTTGAAGCCATCAAGCCGGAGGTTTTGGCCGCCCGGGATACGCTCCTGGGCCGCCAGGGGGCCGGATCGGATTTCCTGGGCTGGCTGGACCTGCCGGTGAACTATGACCGGGAAGAGTTCGCCCGCATTCAGAAGGCGGCGGAGGAGATCCGCAGCCACTCGGACGTGCTGCTGGTCATCGGCATCGGCGGCTCCTATCTGGGAGCCCGGGCAGCCATTGAGTTTTTGCGCCACAGCTTTTACAATATGGTATCGCCCCAGGTGCGGAAGGCCCCGGAAATCTATTTTGTGGGCAACAACATCAGCGGCACCTACCTGCGGGAGCTGATGGATGTGCTGGAGGGGAAGGATTTTTCCGTTAATGTGATTTCCAAATCCGGCACCACCACCGAACCGGCCATTGCCTTCCGGGTGTTCCGGAAGATGCTGGTGGAAAAATACGGACGGGAAGGCGCCGCCAAGCGCATCTACGCCACCGCGGACCGGGCCAAGGGCGCCCTGAAAAAGGTGGCGGATGAGGAAGGCTTTGCCACTTTTGTGGTGCCGGACGATGTGGGAGGCCGTTTCTCCGTGCTCACCGCCGTAGGCCTGCTGCCCATTGCCGTCAGCGGCGCGGATATTACCGCTCTCATGGAAGGGGCTGTCCAGGCCCGGGAGCAGGCGCTGAACGCCGCCTACGAGGAAAATGACGCCCTGCGCTACGCCGCGGCCCGGAATTTCCTGCACCGGCAGGGCAAGCAGGTGGAGGTGCTGGCCAACTACGAGCCCAGCCTGCACTATGTCTCCGAGTGGTGGAAGCAGCTGTACGGGGAGAGCGAGGGCAAGGACCACAAGGGGATCTTCCCTGCCTCCGTGGACCTGACCACGGACCTCCACTCCATGGGCCAGTTCCTCCAGGACGGCACCCGGCTGATGTTTGAGACGGTGCTGGCGGTGGAGAAGCCCCGGGCGCAGGTGGTGCTGGAGGAGGAGCCGGTGGATTTGGACGGCCTCAACTACCTGGCGGGACAGACCATGGACTTTGTCAACAAGAGTGCCATGAAGGGGACCATTCTGGCCCATACGGACGGCCAGGTGCCCAACCTGCTGGTGCAGATCCCGGCCCAGGATGAGCGGTCCCTGGGACAGCTGTTCTACTTCTTTGAGTTTGCCTGCGGCGTCAGCGGGTATATGCTGGGGGTGAACCCTTTCAACCAGCCCGGTGTGGAGAGCTACAAGCGGAACATGTTTGCCCTCCTGGGAAAACCCGGGTATGAGAAGGAACGGGAAGAGCTGGAAAAACGGCTGTAAGCGGATGGGGAGGTGATTTCCATAGAAATTCTACTGGGACTGATGATCCCGTTTCTGGGGACGGCGGCAGGTTCCGGCTGTGTGTTCCTCTTGCGGGACGCTCTGAAACCGCAGGTGCAGAAGACACTGCTGGGATTTGCCTCCGGGGTGATGGTGGCGGCTTCTGTGTGGTCGCTGTTGATTCCATCCATGGATATGGTGGCGGACAGGGGCCGTTGGGCCTTTGTACCCGCGGCGGTGGGATTTCTGCTGGGCATGGGCTTCCTTTTGTTGATGGATCAGCTGATCCCCCATCTGCATATCGGCAGTGAGAAGGCGGAGGGCCCCAAGTGCCAGCTGAAAAAGACCACCATGCTGGTGCTGGCGGTGACGCTTCACAATATTCCGGAGGGAATGGCGGTGGGGGTGGTGTTTGCAGGGCTGCTGGCGGAGAACGCCACCATCACCCTGACCGGGGCTTTTGCCCTTTCGGTGGGCATTGCCATTCAGAACTTTCCCGAGGGGGCGATCATCTCCCTGCCTTTAAAGAGTGAGGGAACCGGAAAAGGGCGGGCCTTTCTGTACGGCGCCCTGTCCGGCATTGTGGAGCCGTTGGGAGCCGCTTTGACCCTTCTGCTCTCTTTCCGGATCAGCCCGGTGCTACCGTATCTGCTGGCATTTGCCGCCGGCGCCATGCTCTACGTGGTGGTGGAGGAGCTGATTCCGGAGGCCAGCCAGGGGGAGCACAGCAATCTGGGAACCATTGGTTTTGCCGCCGGATTTGTGTTGATGATGATTCTGGATGTGGCATTGGGATAGAGCCGGACATGTGTCCGGCTCTATTGCAGTAGAGATTCTACTTTTACATTTAACACTTTGGCGAACACTTTCAGCTCATAATCGGCAATAAAACGGGTGCCGTTTTCAATACGGCTGATGCTGTCCCGCTCCAGGGTGACACCCTCGGTCTGCACCTTGGCAGCCAGCTCAGACTGGGAAAGGCGGCTTTTGACCCGGGCCTCCCGGATCTTTTCCCCGCACAGGTTTTTTCGGCCCTGGTATGTGTAAATCTTCATACAATCATCTCCTGACGTGTCAAACATCTGCAATTGTCTTGACATTAGCATAGAAACTACAGGAAAATGTGTTAAAGGTCAGAAGATGGAAAAAACTGAAAAAAACGGCTGCGGGGCGGAAACCTCGCAGCCGTTTGCGGATGAAAAAATTTACGATCGTTTTTTCTTCTTTTTGGGCCCTTCCAGAATGGCGAACTCATACACCGCAATGCCGTAGGGCGGCAAAGAATGGGAGATGGAGTAGGGTTTGCCGTCACACTCCGCCTTTACCGCCTTCTTCTGCGGCTTCTTCCGGCCCCGGCCGTAGAGGCCCACGGACTCATCCAGCACCAGGGTGTAGGTGCCTGCCGCTGGCACGCCCACCTGGTAGTCCGGCCTTTCCATGGGCGTAAAATTGCAGACAAAGAGCAGATGCTTCTTTCCGGTGGGGCTGTAGCGGACAAAGCTGAAAATGCTCCGGTCCGCATCGTCCGCGTTGATCCACTGGAACCCGTCCCACTGATAATCTTTCTTGTACAGGGCCGGATGGGTGCGGTACAGGTGCAGCAGATCCCGGAAGAAATGCTGCAGGTTCCGGTGGTTTTCCTCATCCAACAGGAACCAGTCCAGCTCCCGCTCCTCGCTCCACTCCCGTTTCTGGCCGAATTCCTGGCCCATAAACAGCAGCTTCTTGCCCGGGTGGCCGATCATGAAGGTGTAGCCCACCTTCAGGTTGGCAAATTTGTCAACCTCATAGCCGGGCATCTTCTCCAGCATGGAGCATTTCAGGTGCACCACCTCATCGTGGGAGAGGACCAGGATAAAGTTTTCGCTGCAGGCGTATGTGATGCCGAAGGTCATCTGATTGTGGTGGTATTTGCGGAACAGTGGGTCTTCCTTCATGTAAGCCAGAAAATCATGCATCCAGCCCATATTCCACTTGAAGGTAAAGCCCAGGCCGCCCTCCGCCGGATCTGCGGTGACGCCGCCCCAGGCGGTGCTCTCCTCGGCAATGGTCATGGCGCCGGGAACCCGCTTTTTCACAATGCTGTTCAGATGGCGGAAAAACTCAATGGCCTCCAGGTTCTGGTTGCCGCCGTACTGGTTGGGCACCCACTGGCCGTCCTGCTTTCCGTAATCCAGATACAGCATGGAGGCCACCGCGTCCACCCGGAGCCCGTCTACATGGAATTTTTCCAGCCAGTACAGGGCGTTGGCAATGAGGAAATTGGAAACCTCCGTGCGGCCGTAGTCAAAGATCTTGGTGCCCCAGTCCGGATGCTCCCCCTTGCGGGGATCCGCATACTCATAGAGGGCCTGTCCGTCAAAGTTGGCTAGGCCGTGGGCATCCCGGGGGAAGTGGGCCGGAACCCAGTCCAGAATCACGCCGATGCCGGCCCGGTGCAGGCTGTCCACAAAAAACATGAAATCCTGGGGCGTACCGTAGCGGGAGGTGGGAGCGTAGTAGCCGGTGACCTGATAGCCCCAGGAGCCGTCAAAGGGGTACTCGGCAATGCCAATCAGCTCCACATGGGTGTAGCCCATCTCCTGCAGATAGGGCGGCAGCGCTTCTGCCAGCTCCCGGTAGGAGTAGAAGGCAACGTCCCCCTCTTCCGGATGGCGCTTCCAGGAACCCGGGTGCATCTCATAGATGGCCATGGGCGCTGTGAGCAGGTTCTTTTTCTTCCGGGCATTCATCCAATCCCCGTCCTCCCAGGTGTATCCGCCCAGCCCGCAGATCCGGGAGGCCGTGCCCGGGCGCACCTCAAAACAGGTGGCGTAGGGGTCCGCCTTGGCAAAGGATTCCCCGTTGGCGCCGGTTATGTAGAACTTATACAGCTGGCCCTCCCGGGCCTCCGGCAGAAAAGCCGCCCAGATACCGGAATCTGCCAGCGGCTCCATGGGGTTGGCCCCGGTGTCCCAGCCGTTGAAATCCCCAATTACGGAGACGGCCTTTGCGTGGGGGGCCCACACAGCAAAAGAAACGCCGCTTTCCCCGCCGGGGGCGGCTGGATGGGCGCCAAGTTTTTCATATATCTCATAGTGAGTACCTTTGCCGAAAAGATAGCGGTCGGTCTCCGTAATTGTCGTATATTCCATTCCCGTACCCTCCTTTTTCTATGTTTTATGATAGCAAACTCAGACAGAGGGGTCAAGAAAAATCAGGTGCCGGAATCCATACTCCGGACCCGGTTTAAGAGAAAACGGTACCGGAGCTGGGCCGCCTCAATCTCATGGATGGTGCAGTCCACCAGGATGGGGTCCACCACCTGATCCAGGTGGTTAAAGGCTCGTTCCAGCTCATTTTGTGTCTGGTGCAGCTCTGAGATCAGTTGCCGCCGCTCAGACTGTCTTTCGATCATGCCGCGCTCCTTTCCCTTTCCAAAAGTCTAGAAGGCTTGGCCCATTCAGGCAGGCAATTTCCAGGACTGCATAGAGTCCCGGTCATCTAAGTATAGTCCAGACGCGGCAAAACTATTCCAGGGAATTCAGGGAAGCGGTTCAAAGAATTTACAGGGAGGCAGGTGCAGGGCACGGCAGATATTAAAGAAGGTCTCCATATTCAGGCCCCGCACTTTGGAGGAGGATTCCAGGGAGCTGAGGTAAGGCCGGCTGATGCCGGCTTTGGCGGCCAGATCCTCCTGGCGCATGCCGGCCTTTTGCCGGTAGTATTTAATATGGGCGTACAGGTCCAGATAAAAGTCGATATTTTCAAAGTGAATGGTCCCTTTTTTTCCCTTCTGTGCGCTCATGATCCATTCCTCCCGCAGTGTGCCGATGGTTTTGCTGGTCTTATTTTAGTCAAGTTCCCGGTTTTCATACACAAACCAGGCGGCAGGATTTGCCAACACAACGGAACATGGGAGGCATGGTATATATAATTTTTATATAAGGTTAGGAATACTTGTTGCGGAATTTGAAAATCCATGATAGAATTTCCACAAGAAAACAAATACAAATGGAGGGAGCCATGAATTTATCGGAAATCACAGACGGAGAGCTTTTGATTATGAAGTGTCTCTGGGATGAAGATCATCCGCTTTCGGCAGAGGAGATCATTGAGGCCCTGAAATTTCGCTTTCAGAAAGAAAGCAAAGGATCTACGGTTTATACATTCCTCAGCCGCTTGAAGGATAAAGGTTATGTAGACTCCTACAAGAAAGGTGCTTCGTATTATTTCTATCTGGTTTCCCAGGAGGATTTTCTCAAGAAATATTCTCAGACGTTGGCGGATTTCTGGGATGAAAACGGAAGGAAGCAGCTTCTGGCCGCCTTTATACAGAGACAGAACTATTCCGAGCAGAAAAGGAAAAAGATCCAGGAACTGATTGATGATTTGGACTGAGTTTCTGGTACGGGGGCTTACGCTGAACACGGTCAGCGGAAGCTGCGTTTTTGGTGTTTGGTTTATTTTGAGCAGACGGTTGGAAAAAGCCAATGACATTCAACTTTTTTACACATTGCTGAGGTTGATCGTATTGTTTTTTCTATTCCCGGTGGTACCGATGCTGCTGACAACGAGCACCCAATATGGCTCGGGCTGGGACGGGCGCTTTTACTTGAGCTCATGGCTTACAAGCTATGCTTTGCGGATCATCTGGCTGGTCTGGCTGATCGGGTTTTACCAGCAGCTGGCAAAACTGTTCCATTGGTCTCGCAAATGCCGTGAGATCCGGCGGCACGCGGTGGCGGTGGGATCGGTGGGGGATGCGCTGATTGAGGAGTGCTGTGCCCGGCTGGGGATGAATCCGAAACGGGTGCGGGTGCGCTACAGCAGCGTCATAGACACCCCGCTGGTCTATGGCTTTTGGCGGCCGGAAATCTATTTCCCCTTGCTGTGCACCATGAGCGTTTCGGAAAGGCGGGCCGCATTGCTTCATGAGATGAACCATCTCCGCAGCGGAGACACCCGGTGGCGCTATCTGGCCGAACTGATTTGCTGTATCCACTGGTTTAACCCGCTGGTGAAACGGATGTCCCAGGAGATTGAAGAATGGAGCGAGGCCTGCTGCGATTATCACAGCGGAAAAGCGCTGGGAAGCCTGCGGGAATACTTTTCCATTGTGGCCGGCCATGCCTGTGAGAAGAAGGCAGGAGGTGGCGCTAAGGCCGTTTCGTCCCGGTTTTATGCGGAGAAAACCCATCTGGAGCGCAGGCTGCGGATGGTGAAAAGCTGCCAAAATGCCCGGAAAAAGGGTAAACGTTTTACGGCGGCCTGCACCGTTTTGTTCCTGGTTTTGGGGATTACCGCCACATGGGTCGGCGCGGTGGGAACCGTACACGCTTATGAGCGGGCTTATCTGACGACGGTGGAAGAACTGGAGGTTGCCAATGCTCTGGATTGGGAGACGGAATACCGGGAGTATTTGCTGCCGGACCGGTTGCTGGTGGAAGAAATGGCACCGGTGAACGAGCAAATTGGCAATGCCACTCCCCTGATGTGGACCCTGGGGGACGGTGGGCTTCATTCTACCTTCCCTTTTTATCAGGAAGCCGGCAGCGCCATCCAGGTGACAGCGGCGGTGGAACCGGAGGGGGCTGAGATCCAGCTGGGCATTGTCTGCCCGGATGGGGATCTGTGCTATGTGCGGATGTCCGGCTGCGGTCAGTATACCTTTTACACCCTGGTGGACGGGTATTACCGTGTGTATGCGGCCTATGAGGACGCAGGGGAGGTACAGGTGTCCGGTTGTTACGAAATAGAGGGAAATTGAAGCGCAGAGCTGTCGCACAGACCGAAAGGGGGTTGGCGGCAGCTCTTTTCTTCTGACATGTCCGGCAGGTTCAGAACTTCTCCCAGTGAATCTTCCCGGTTTCCAAATCGTCCAGGGTGCGGGCCGGAGGCTGCTCCGCCGGCATCCCCAGGGAGAGAATGGCTTCCAGCGCCAGGTTCTCCGGAATGCCCAGTATCTTCCGGCAGTAAGCCTCCGTGGTTTCCTCCCCGCTTTCCGCATCCCGGAGCCTTCCCTGAATCCAGCAGCTGCCCAGGCCCAGGCTGTGGGCTATCAGATGCATGTAACCCATGGCAATGGAGCAGTCCTCTGTCCACACATCCGTCTTTTCCGTGTCACCCCACACCAGAATGGCGCAGGCTGCCTTCTCCAGCATACGGCTGGAGCCCTGACGGCAGTGGGAAAGCGTTTCCAGCGTCTCCGGGTTCTCCACCACCACAAACTCCCAGGGATGCAGGTTCCTTCCGGTGGGAGCCAGCAGGCCGGCCTGCAAAACCTTTTCCAGCGTTTCCCGGGGAATGGGCTCATCCGTGTATTTCCGAATACTTCTTCTTGTCTGCAGCATGTCCAGCAATTCCATGGTCATCTCTCCTCCTGTGGAAATCCATTTTTGCCTTTTGGCAGGTTTTCTTTATTTTAGCATGTTTGGGAGAGGGTGGCAAATAGTTGATAGCCGACTGGGGGAATAGGTCACCTGAAAAAACGGCGTAGAAAGCCCTGGAGACGGCATTCTCCGGGGCATGGAAAACACGACTTTTTACTTATAGGGGAATGCGGTTTGCCCGGTAGTATGCTTTGCATGCCTCCAAGGTACGGCAGGCGTATTCAAAAGCTCCTAGATTTTCCTCCCGCTCCCGATTAGGGATTTCCGGTACGCAGAGGGTTTCTTGTGGGATTGCCTGGATCCAGGGAGTCAGGTCTACGCCGCTCTCCCCTGGAAACAGCCGGAAACTGCGGCCTTCTGTGGCCAACGCCTGATGTTCCTGGGGAAATTGAATATGAGGGACGTCGCATATATGAGCCTCATGAAACCATTCCGGAGGACAGGCCAAGATTTCCTCTGGAGAAACATGGCTGTAGTATAGATGCATTAAATCCAGCGTAATCCGTGCGTTGGGGCGGTTTACCTGCTCCAATACCTGACGAGCCTTAGCCAGCGTATCGCATACGCCCCAGGCAACAAATTCCAGGTTGACCGTGAGACCATAGTCAGCGCAGACATCACAGAGTTGAGCAAAACGTTGGCAGGCAAAATCCTCCCGATCCGTCCATATACTGGTTTGTACACCGCCCATGCGGTGTTTTCCAGCAAAGGCAAAATAGGGACGCAGGCTTTCTGGATCCGGCGGAAGCCCCATGCCGTAAGGGTGGACGTTTTCCGGATCATCAATAATGCAGTTCCCGATGCCGTCCAGAAAAAGTCCAGTATCATCCAGGGCTCGCTGTACCTTTTCCCACAATTTCGGTTGTTCCAGAAGTTCGTGCAGGGGACCGATTCCGCCGCGGGGCAGTAGCATAGCCCCGCAGCCGTCGTACCCGGCTCTATAGGCCAGGTAAATGCTCTCCCATAAATGGGAAGCCATAAACATTCCTTTCCACAATCGTCTCATGTTTTATTTCCTCTCATTCCCTGATTTTCACCGGAGGGCATTACGTCTGCATCAGAATGCCACCGTTCATATCAATACAGTCAGCGGTCAGATAGTCAGATTCACAGCTTCCCAGATAGACCAGGGCGTAAGCGATTTCTTTCAAATCGGCAACTGGCCGATTTTTAATGACAGATTGGCCATTATACAGATTGGGACCGCTGTATCCGGGCATACCGGGCACTCCTCCTGGAGGCAGTTGGAAGGGGATGGATCCCTTTTCCGCAATGCGTTCAAACTGCTTGGTGTCCAAAGTGCCGGGGGCAAAAGAAGTAACCCGGATCCCGTAAGGCGCTAGCTCCATGGCAAAAGCACGGGTCATTCCAATACAGGCCGCTTTAGAGGCTGCATAGGAAATGGCAACACTGCGGTTTCCGCGCCCACCCAGGGATGTGAAGTTGATAATGTGGCCGTGCCCCTGTTGCTTCATGTAGGGAGCTGCTGCCAGGGTGGCCCGGTAAGCACCGGTGCAAGTGACATCCAATGCCAGATTCCATTGCTTCTCCAGAATGTTGTGTATATGTCCGGAACCGTGGAATCCTGCAATATTTAGCAAAATATCTATAGATCCAAAGGTATTCTCGGCAAATTTCATGGCAGTATGCATTTCTGCCTGGGAGGTGCAGGCGCCGATATAGGTGACAACCCGCTCTGGACCGTACTGTTCCCGAAGCTGGGCTGTGCGGGCAAAGTACTTTTCATCTATGTCCACCAGAGTCACGTTAGCACCTTCCTCCAGAAAAGCTTGAAGGGCTACGGAGCCTACGGCGGAGCCGCCGCCTACAAAAACAGCATTTCGGTTTGCCAGACGATGTATCAAGACGGAGGGGGTGTAGTATGGCGGCAATTTTAGAAGTGAAAAACCTGAAAAAATATTTTAAAACATCCGGTGGCCTTCTCCATGCGGTGGATGATGTGACCTTTTCGGTGGAACGGGGGAAAACTCTGGGCGTAGTGGGAGAGTCTGGCTGTGGAAAATCTACATTGGGTCGAACCGTACTTCATCTGTTGGAGAGTACCGGAGGGAAGATTGTATACAATGGGGAAGATATTACCGTGGTGAACAAAAAGAAACTTCGGGAGCTGCGGGAAAAGATGCAGATTATTTTTCAAGATCCGTTCTCTTCTTTAAATCCCCGTATGTCTGCCTCCCAGACCATTGAGGAGCCGCTGAGGTTGTCCGGAAAATTTAAGAAAAGCGAGATCTATGATCAGGTCAGTAGGATTATGGATACGGTGGGATTGGCGGAACGACTGCGTAACTCTTACCCCCACGAACTGGATGGTGGGAGACGGCAAAGAATTGGCATTGCCCGGGCCTTGGCCCTGGAACCAGATTTTGTGGTTTGTGATGAGCCGGTGTCGGCCTTGGATGTATCCATTCAGGCGCAGATTTTAAATTTGATGCAGGATCTACAGGAGCAAAAACAGTTGACCTACATTTTTATAACCCATGACCTTTCGGTGGTGCGTCATATTTCCGATGATATATGCGTTATGTATATGGGGCAGTTGGTGGAAAAAAGCCCAGCAAAGGAGCTGTTCCAAATGCCGCTTCACCCTTATACGCAAGCATTGCTTTCCGCAATTCCCAGTACGGATATTCACCATCGGCAGCAGCGGATTATTTTGAAGGGGGAGGTTAGTTCTCCGGTGAATCCCAAACCAGGCTGTCGGTTTGCTAAGCGGTGCCCTTATGCCACCGAAGCGTGTGGTACTCCTCAGGAACTGCAGGAGGTAACACCGGGCCATTTCCTGGCCTGTGGACGATATAAAGAAATTAACTAGGAGGAAAAAGCATGAACAAAGGAAAGAAGAAATGGTTGGCGGCTGTCATGGTGGGAATTCTGACGGTAAGCATGTTGGTTGGCTGCGGTGATGGCGGAAACAACGAAAGTGAAAGTGATGATGGCAATGTAACGGCGAGTGAAGGACTGGACAAGGTTGTGGTGGGTATGGATGCGGATCCTGGAACTATGAATCCCTGGGGAAGCAGTTCCACAGCTCTACTGCGGACTAAGTTGTATCCATTCCAGACCTTGTTCCAGTTCGACAGTGAGTGGAACCTGACTTCTGTAATAGGGGAAAGCTGGACACAAGATGATGCCACTCACTATACAGTAAAAATCTGCGAAGGTGTGGTGGACAGCGCCGGCAACAGCATTAAGGCTGCAGATGTGCTTTTCAGCTATCAACAGGCAGCTGAATCTCCGTCTATGAACAGCACGTTTAAATATGTGGACATCGATGGTTGCAGTGTGGTGGATGAATACACCATTCAGCTGGCATTTAATCAGGAGACGGAATTTGCATTCTCTCAGCTTTGCCGCCAGGTTTGTATTGTCAGCCAGGCATCTTATGAGGCAGATCCGGATGAAATGGTCAACAACCCGGTAGGCAGTGGACCTTATGTGCTCAGCGACTGGATTGTAGGAACCAGTCTGACTTTTACCAAGAATGAAAACTACTGGCGAGAGGGAACCAACGAGCAGAATGTCAATACCATTGAAGTGCGAATAATTTCTGAGGCCTCTCAGAGGGCTATTGAGTTGGAAACCGGTGGCGTGGATATAATCTACGATTGCCAGGCCACAGACGTGTCCCGGTTTGAGGATAACTCAGATTACCAGGTGGTTGTGGATACGGGTACGAAGACCCTGAGCACTTATTTTAACTGTAGTGATCAGTCTCCCTGTGGGGACAAGCGAATCCGTCAGGCGATTGCCTATGCGGTGGATTCCGTGGCAATCGCACAGGTGGCCTGTGAGGGTTATGGGGAAGCCACCCAGTCCATCGCCCATCCGCTGACGGCGGAGTGGCGTGACTCTTATGACACGGGAACACCGCTGTATGCCCAGGACAAGGAAAAAGCCCTGCAGCTGTTGGCAGAAGCTGGTTATGGGGAAGGAGAGCTGACGCTTCATGTGATGGTGGATGAGACTGCCATAAAGCGCTCGGCCGCCCAGATCCTGCAGGCGGCTTGCTCGGAGATTGGTATTAACGTGGTCATTGATCAACTGGAGACGGCCGTATTCCAGGCAAATATCGGCGATCTTAGTGCCTGGGATATGTATATGGGCGTAGGGCAGAGCGATGTTTATACCGTAGCTTCCCTGGTAACTCAGATTGAAAAGACCGGTTATCCAGAAGATTCGGAATTGTATACTATATTGAATGAGGCGTTCCGTGTCTATGATGATGTCACAGCGGACGAAGCCATTGCCGCCTGGACAGAGGAACTGCCCATTTACTACATGGTCAATGTACAGAATGTGTATGTATACAGTTCCAAGATCGGCAACTTTAGTATAGATAAAAATAACTGCTTCTGGGCGGGTACCTTTACTGCAGCTCAATAGTTTTTGTATCGCTTGACTGCCTGCCGGGAACCCGGCAGGCACTTTTTATCTAGGGAGCCACGAAGGTGAAACGACTAATATGTCGGTTTTGATAGAGAGGAGTGACAACGGATGGGAGCGAAGACAGCAGCGGCGGAAAAACAGCAAGATACTATATGGAATCCCACGTTTGTTAGTATCTTTATTGTTAATTTTGCTATGAATATGGGGCAGTTTATGATGAATACGCTGATTCCCAAGTATGCGGATGCTTTGGGAGCAACAGCGTCTGTGGTGGGGATGGTCTCCAGCATGTTTGCGGTTACGGCCCTGGCTATCCGGCCGTTAGCGGGGCCGGCATTTGACTATTTCAGTAAAAAGCGTCTTTTGACACTGGCCATTGGGATTATTACTTTGGCTTATCTGGGGTATAGCACTGCGCGTAGTATTCCGATGGTGATGGCATCCCGGTTGCTCCATGGAATCGGCATTGGCTGCACCGCCCCACTGTGTTTGGCGCTGGCAAGTGATTCACTTCCGGAAGATCGGATGGGCTCTGGTATAGGCTTTTTCTCTCTCTGCCAGGCAATCTCTTCTGCCGTAGGGCCTTCGGTGGGGTTGGCTCTCTCCTCTGCTATCGGTTACCCCAGAACCTTTTTGGTGGGTGCAGTGATTATGGGGAGTGCCCTGATTCTGTCTACGCGGATCAAAGAAAAAAGGAGATCCCCTCAGGGAAAATACCGGATCAGTCTGAAGAGCGTTGTGGCCAAAGAGGCAGTTACACCAGCGGTGATTATGGCCTTTCTGGCCATGGCTTATTCCTGTATTAATGCCTTTGTGGTTCTTTACGGGGGGGAGCGGAATGTGGAACAGATTGGGCTTTTCTTTACTGTGTATGCCGTGTTTTTGTTGCTCAGCCGCCCTTTGAGCGGTGCTGTTTCGGACCGGTTTGGCTTGGATAAAACGATTATCCCCGCTTGCATCTGCTTTGCCGCTGCGTTCTATCTAATCAGTATCTCACGCACTCTTCCCATGTTTCTGGTTGCAGGTGGTGTATCTGCTTTTGGTTACGGAGCATGCCAGCCGGCTATGCAGGCACTGTGCATGCGGTGTGTGCCCAAGGATCGCCGTGGGGCCGGGGCCAATACCAACTATATTGGCGTGGATCTGGGAAACCTGATGGGGCCAGCTATTGCAGGGCGGATTGTAGAGCAGGTACAGCGTTCCACCGGAGATACAGCCGCTGGCTATGTAGCCATGTACCGGTGGATGATTTTGCCGATAGGAATTGGTCTTCTGATCTTTCTTTTAAACCGGAAGAAGATTTTATCCTCCGCCCAACGAAATGGCTAAAAACCCCTTGCGAAAACAGGCGTCTTATACTATAATGCAAGCATCGGCGGGAAATGGGCAGAGGCATGTTTCCCACGAAAAATAGGAAAATGCGTTTGAGGGAAGCTTAGAGGCAGGAGGTGTCTGCAGAGAGCCGGTGGCAGGTGAAAACCGGCGGCGCGCCTGTTTCCGTCCACTTTCCGAGCAGCCGGCGAGGAGCCGGAGGGGAGCGCCCTGTACAGCGCAAAAGAGCAGGCCGGGCCGGACCCGGCAACTTGGGTGGCAACGCGGAGCTTTCCGTCCCTTGGGACAGAAGGCTCCTTATTTTTACTATGAAAGCCCAGTCGCAAAGCATAGGCGGAACGGGCTGCTTGCAGGCCGGGCCGCCTATGCTTTAGCGACGCTAACCTGTA
>CAZSAF010000029.1:0-806 GCA_964604605.1 uncultured Lachnospiraceae bacterium | reverse complement strand
AAGCACGGAGCAATCCGAGGGTTTTCATGTATAGCGGGCATGCAGGCCTGCTCGGAAAGAAAACAGCCAGCAAATCAAGCATGACAGGAGGAGAGACATGTTAGACATCAAATTTCTGCGGGAAAACCCGGAGGTGGTTAAGCAGAACATCCGCAACAAATTCCAGGACCGGAAGCTTCCGCTGGTGGATCAGGTGATCCAGCTGGATCAGGAAAACCGGGACATTAAGAAGGAAGTGGAAGCCCTGCGGGCCCAGAAGAACAAGCTGTCCAAGCAGATTGGCGCCCTGATGGGACAGGGCAAGCGGGAAGAGGCAGAGGAGGTCAAGGCCCAAGTAGCGGCAAACGCCGGCCGGGTGGATGAGCTGACCCAGCGGGAACGCCAGGTGGAGGAGGAAATCCGCAAGATCATGATGACCATCCCCAACATCATTGATCCCTCGGTGCCCATTGGCAAGGATGATAGCGAGAACGTGGAGGTGGAGCGCTTTGGCGAGCCGGTGGTGCCGGATTTCCCCATTCCCTACCACACGGAGATTATGGAGCGGTTCAACGGCATTGACCTGGACAGCGCCCGGAAGGTGGCCGGCAACGGCTTCTACTACTTGATGGGGGATATTGCCCGGCTGCACTCTGCCGTCATTACCTACGCCCGGGACTTTATGATTGACCAGGGCTTCACCTACTGCGTGCCGCCCTTTATGATCCGCAGCAACGTGGTCACCGGTGTCATGAGCTTTGACGAGATGGATGCCATGATGTACAAGATTGAAGGGGAGGACCTGTACCTGATCGGCACCAGCGAGC
>CAZSAF010000028.1:0-20580 GCA_964604605.1 uncultured Lachnospiraceae bacterium | reverse complement strand
TCTGGACTGCTCTGCCCTGTAAAAACGGTCGAACAAGCTGGAAAGGCAGCTTTTTTCCTGGCTTTTGCGGAGCAAAAAGCAGCCAATTGGAGCACATCCGCCCATTTACGGCTGGCCGGATGTCTCAACGGGAGCCGCAGACAGCGCAGGCAGCGCCACCCGCAGCAGATAAAAGGCAAAAATGATGGAGCTGATGCTCCAGGTCAGCGGGTAAGCCCAAAAGACCACCTGGATGGCATGGACAAAATGCAGGGCAATGGTGATATAGGAGATCCGCACAGCGCACCAGATGGCCAGCATGACGACCATGGGCACCACCGGGCGGCCCAGCCCCCGGAGAATACCGGCGCTGCAGTGGCTGAAGGCCAGCAGGCAGTAAAACAGCGACGCGGTTCGGGCCTGCTGCACGCCAAAGGCGATTACATGGGGGTCTCCGTTGAAGGCGCGGATCAGCAGCGGGGACAGCGCAAAAATGCCGAAGCCGATACACTCCGCCAGACATACGCTGGTCACCACACCGAAACGCATGCCCTTCCGCACCCGGTCCGGCCGCTGGGCTCCCAGGTTCTGGCTGACAAAGGTGGCCAGAGCCATGGAAAAGCAGGTGATGGGCAGAAAGGCAAAGCCCTCAATTTTGCTGTAGGAGGCGCAGCCGGCCATAGCCTGGGAGCCAAAGCTGTTGATGCTGGCCTGTACCACCACGTTGGCCAGGGAAATCACCGAATTCTGTACGCCGGAGGGGACGCCCTGGGCAACAATCGCCCGGAGGGTGGGGCCGTGAAAGCGCACCTCCCGCCAGCGCACGCCAAAGGCGGATGTTTCCTTTCCCAGCTTCCGGAACGCCATCACCGCGCTGAGGGCCTGGGAGAGGATGGTGGCCAGAGCCGCGGAGCCCACCCCCATACCAAAGCCGGCAATAAACAGCAGGTCCAGCACCACGTTGAGCAGGGAAGCGGCGATCAGGTAGCACATGGGGCTGCGGCTGTCTCCCACCGACTGAAGAATGCTGGCGCCCACATTGTAGAGCACCACGGGGATGGAACCCAGAAAATAAATACGGAAATAGATGATGGAATTGCCGATAACGTTGTCCGGCGTTCCCATCCAGCGCAGAATCTGCGGCGTAAAGACCACCCCGATGACGGTCAGGGCGGCACCGGCTGCCAGTCCCAGCGCCACGCTGGTGTGGACCGTACGGCGCAGGGCCGCGTCATTGCCGGCGCCGAAATGACGCGCGATCAAAACCCCCGCGCCTATGCTGACGCCGTTGACAAATCCGGTGAGCAGAAAGATCAGGCTGCCGGAGGAGCCCACGGCAGCCAACGCCTCATCTCCGATAAAGTTGCCGACAATCAGCGAATCCACCGTGTTATACAGCTGCTGGAACAGATTGCTGAAAAAAATAGGGATGGCAAACAGCAGCATGGCCCTCGCCACAGACTTGGTTGTCAATGCACGTGTTCCCTGACTCATGTAGAAGCTCCCTCCGCCTTTTTTATCGTTTGGATATTGACTTATATCATGGATCGTATGCTATTGTATTCCCGCAGGCCACCGGTTGTCAAGAGAACACAGCGCCGCAGGTGAAAAAATACCGGGGAGAAGCCGGCGCATGGGGCCCGGAGCCGGCGATGGCCATGGAGCCGGCAGCGCCTCCGGAGCAGGACCGGGCAGCGGCTCCCGCCCCGGAGCTCAAGGGCAGGAAGAAAAGATTTCCGGTTTTTCGGCTGCTTCTCCTTTTGGTTGTGCTGGCGGCGGCCGGCTGCCTGGGCTGGCTGTTTCTCCGGAGGAAGGGAAGCCCCATGCGGATCAATGTGAGCGACGGCGGCACCTATGCGGTTAATTTTACTTTCTTTGAGAAATATATGAGCCCGGTGGACGGAGGCCTGTTTTTCAGCGGTGCCTGCAAGAGCAATGCCGATGGCGGGATTATGGCCTCCACCATTCTGGGCAAGGGATTTGACGCCTACGTGGGCGCAGACGGCAATATCAACCAGCTGTATTCCAACGAAGTTTTGAGCGAAACCGCCCGGAACCTGGCCAAACTGGATATCATCGTCAGCGATGAGAGCGGAGCATCTCCCGGGCGGCGGAGATCCTCCATGTGACCCAGCAGACCCTCAGCGCCCACATTTCGGCGGTGGAGCGGGAGCTGGGCTGCCAGCTGTTTGTCCGCCACATCCCTCTGGAGATCACCTACGCCGGGAAGGAATTCCTCAAGTATGCCGAGTCCATACGGCGGCAGGTGCGGGAGATGCGGCGGGCTTTTGGGGAGATTGCCGGGGAGGAGAAGGGGCAGCTGCAGATACTCCCCGGCGCCGCCGGTGCAGGGGGCCGCGTGGTCGGAGATGGGCGGGGATGGCCCAGGGGGACATATCCCGGTTCCAGTCCAGGCCGGAGAGGATGACCAGGGAAAAGTCCGGGCAGTCCAGCTTCCGCAGGGCCTGGATCACTGCGTCGCCTTCCGCGGCGTAGGTATTCAGATAGATCACCGGCCGGGGGAAGCGGCCGGGCAGACGGTGACTTCTTTGGTGTGCAGGGTGAAGGTGTAAGGGTGCATGGGAACCTCCGGTGGGTTAGTCTTCAATATGCCAGATTTCCTTTAATCGTTTGACGGTAAAGTTCCATTTATCGGTCTGGGGGCGGCACACGGTGTTCTGGTTGCCGAAAAAACCGGTTTCTCTGACGGCCTGGCCGTCCACCAGAAAATGTGTCTCACTGGCCGGGGCGGAGGGTTCCTCCACAATCCCCACCCCCACGTATCCGGTGTGGGGGAGATTGACCCAGACGCGATCCCCCGGCTCCAGCATCTTCAGGGTCTGGCTGTACCAGGAACCTCCGCCGCCGGAGATAAAGCCGTACTGCACCGCATCCTCCCACTGGCGGGGGCCGATGCCAAAGGAGACGTAATACTCCCCGTTCCAGTTCCGGAGGGAACGGCCCGGCGCAGGGGCTTCTTCCACATCCTCCGCAAACCAGGCCCGGCTGATCAGGCGTTTGACCTCATACTTGAACACGCGGAAGAACAGAATGTTGATGTCTACCATGTAGGTATCGCGCAGATAGGTGATGATGCGCTCTGTGCTGCCGTCCATTACTGTGGCCACAATGATCATCTTGACGTTTTGCTGGTTGAGGGTGCCTTCATCCAGCGGAATGCCGTATTTTCGCCGGAATGCCGCGTCCAGGTTCTCTTCCCGGTGCAGATAGGTCCTGGCATAGTCCAGATAGAGATCGGCCACCACGGCGGGGGTGAAGGCATCCACCGAGGAGGCGTAGTCCAGGGTCTGGGCGGTGACTTCCCGGGGTGTCTGATCCCGCTTCAATTCTATGGCAATGAGATCTCCGTCCCGATCCATGCAAAGCAGGTCTATGTGCTTTCCCGCCGGCGTCGGCACCTGGCGTCCGATAACCAGCCAGTCGGGATTCAGCAGTTCAATATGCTCCTCCAGAAGCGCTTCCAATTCCTTTTCATCATCCAGCTCCGCGGTCGGAAGCGGCCGTTTGTCATCCAGGGACCAGACAATTTGTGACAGTGCCATTAATACCTCCTTGTATGGATTCGTGATTTCTGTAATGCGGCAGCCGGATGGCTGGCGGGGGATGTTGCTGATAGGGAAAGTATAGCAGGATTGCGGGGGAGGGGGAAGGGGGGGAGTTGCGGCTAGAGCTTGATTCTGAAAACAGAATGTATTATAGTAGTTTATAACTATTTGGTTATTTGAAAGGACACGCTCTTGTCGAAAACAAGGGCTTTTGAATTCGAAGAGTATATGCATGGTTAGCAGCTATAAAAATCATGGGAGTTGTGTCGTACGGGAAGTCTCGTGTCCAGAGAATAAAAGTAGGAAAGAAGCCATCAACAAAGGGATGCTGGTCCCTTTCCATTATTATGGGATTTACGATGAGACGGATTACTCCTCCCTTCGTCTGGTAAAGGGGCGTTACGATGAGAACGAGCTGACTGCGGCCTACATCCAAAATCCCAGGCGGTATGAGCTGATTTACCGGTATTACCGGAAGTACGACTCAAAACAGGCCCTGGGCTTTTGCTGCTCCCGGTGCCATGCGGAGGAGATGGCAAAGGAATTCTGCCGGCGGGGCGTGCCGGCCGCCGCCGTGTACAGCAATGCGGACGGGGAATTCTCCCGGGATCGGGAGCTGGCCATCCGGCAGCTGAAACAGCAGGAGATCCGCGTGATCTTCTCCGTGGACATGTTCAATGAGGGGGTGGATATTCCCTCGGTGGACATGGTTATGTTCCTGCGCCCCACCGAATCGCCGGTCGTCTTTCTGCAGCAGCTGGGCCGGGGCCTACGCACCAGCAAAGGGAAATCCTACCTGAACGTGCTGGATTTCATTGGCAGCTATGAGAAAGCCTGGCGGGCACCGCTCCTTTTGAGCGGGGAGCCGCATTTGGGAGAGCGGGCGGCCGGAGGCGGCCATCCCACAGACTATCCGGACGACTGTATCGTGGATTTTGACCTGCGCCTGATGGATCGTTTCAGGAGATGGAGAAACGCTCCCTGTCCATGAAGGAACGGATCCGGCAGGAGTTTGAGCGGGTGCGGGAGCTGCTGAACGGCAAGGTGCCCACCCGCATGGAACGGTTCTCCTATATGGAGGACGAGGTCTATCAGTATTGCATCCGCCATGCCAAGGAAAACCCCTTCCGCCGGTATCTGGAGTTTCTCCATGAGCAGAAGGCGCTGTCCGGGGAGGAGGAAGAGGTGTATGCGGGGATTGGCCGGGAGGTTTTGTCTGTGATCGAGACCACGGATATGCAGAAGGTCTATAAGATGCCCATTTTGTACAGCTTTTATCACGATGGGGACATCCGCATGGCGGTGACCGATGCGCAGGTGCTGGAAAGCTGGAAGCAGTTTTTTGACCGGGGGACCAACTGGAAGGATTTTGCGGAGGGCATTTCCTATGGAGACTACCAGGCCATGACGGACCGGCAGTACCTGACCAAGGCCAAGACCATGCCCATCCGGTTTCTGAAGGATTCCGGAAAGGGCTTCTTCATAGAGAAAGAGGGCTATGTCCTGGCCCTCCGCCCGGACCTGGAGCCGGTCACCCACAACCGGGCGTTCCAGGCGCAGATGAAGGATATTCTGGAGTATCGGACCATGGAATATTACCGGCGGAGGTATGCGAAGCGGGAATGAGAAATAAAGCAGGGTTTGACGGATGGGCTTTGTGTTATAAACAAAGGAGAGAACATGGAAAAATCACAATATTTTGACAGCCAGAATATTCTGGCACAGGATCAACGGTATATCCTGCGGAGGCAACTGCCAGAGGATAAGGCGGCCTATCGTGAGCTTTATGAGGATTGCTCTCGTCTGAAAAAAAGAATGAAAAAGGCGGAGTTTGAGAATTTTTTTGAGTATATATGGAAGGAGAATCAACAGGAAGATGCTATTAATGTCTCTGTCTTTTTAAAAGAATCCGGTGCCTATGTGGGGAATCTGGTACTACGCGATTTAGATTCCACGACACCGGAGCTGGGAATCGATATCATGAAAAAGTATCGGAGGCAGGGAATTGCCAGTGGCGCGCTTCGCCTGTTTATGAATCGAGTGGTTCAGCTGAGCAAAATCGAATACTTTTTTGTTCGGGTCTATTCCGACAATGAGCCCAGCCTGCGGCTGTTTCAAAAGTTGGGGGCAATCCCCATCGACAATGAGCCCAGCGAATATCAGGCGTTTCTTTCGGGGCTGAAAGCAAACAATAGCGAGATATATGAAGAGATAAAAAAGCAATGCCCCGAGATAGAGGAGATCGCCGGGCGCCGCTATATTGCTCACTTTCGGCTGGACATCCAGCCGGAATAAGGCAGAAACGCACCTTACCCGTGACAGTTTCAATATCTGGAAAAGGAGTTGCCATGAACGCTGCAATTGTATTTGGAACCCACTACGGAAGTGCCAGGGATTATGCGGAGAAGCTGGCGGAACGGCTGCGCCTGGAATGCTTCCCTTATAAGGAATTCTGCCCATCCCGGCATTATGACCTGCTCCTCTACGTCGGCTCCCTGTATGCCGGTGGCGCTTCGGGAGAAAACAGAGCTCTTTCATGTCCGGGGACGGCTGGATTATCCCCGGCTGAAGCCCCATCACCGGATGATGATGAAGCTGGTCTACCAGCAGGCCCAAAAGACCCCACCGGAAAAGCGGGACGAGGAGACTCGGGCGCTGATTGCCACCTACAACCAAACCGTGGATTTTGTGGATTTCTCCGCTCTGGAGCGGGTGATCGAACGGTACCGGCAGCTTGCGGAGGAAGGAGCGTGACCGGAGGCGAGGCTCCCCCTCCAATATCCGGTTGACACAGAAGGAAGAACATATTATCCTTGGTACAAGATGGAAAAGCATCCGGTGATCCGGACCCAAGGAGGAACGAAGATGGAGAAAAAGAAAGGCGGCGTGCAGCCGGAGTCCCTCTGCTATCTTCATCTGGAGCTGTCCCATGGAGATGAGCCTCTTCTCTGGAAAGAAGTATATGAGGAGACGGCGGAAAGCGCCGGAAAGGAGCAAACGGAAGCCATGGCCCGGCGCCGGGAACAGGAACGGAAGGAGGAGCTGCGGGTTCTGCGGGCTTACGGAAAGCTGAAATATGACACAGCCATCAGCCGGGATCTGCTGGTGCCGGCGGACATGCCCCTGTATGCTCTGCACTACGCCATTCAGCGGTCCTTTGGCTGGCAGAATTCCCATCTGCATTGCTTCCGGCTGCCGGAACGGCGTTTTCTGCAGGTGACCCAGGGGAACGGAGCCCGCTGACTGGAGCTGGTGGGAACGCTGTTTGCCTCCCCGCTGATGACGGAGGCGGAACGGTTCTGGTCGGATGATTATGAGAGGGGGAACTTCCGAAGCTGGCTGAGGCAGAAGTATACAGGGCCGTTTCTGCCGGGAAGTCCCGGGGAAAGCCCGGAACGGTGCCTTCAGGACCGGAAGCAAATCCAGGAGGATTGTCCGTAGCTGGAGACACAGACCGTCCAGGGTCTATGGAGCATGTATGAGGAAGACCTCAATCAGCTGCTGCAGCGTCTGACCGTGGGCCAGGTGTTGGTCCTGAAGACGGAAACCGCAGGCGGGCAGCCGGAGAACCTCTGCTGTACGGACGTCCTTTTTTATGAATATGATTACGGAGACGGCTGGATGGTAAAAATTACAGCCAGAGAGGATGCCGGCCCGCTGCTGCGGCAGCGCCGGGTGACGGAGCGGGAGCTGGAGCAGGCCAGACAAAAGGTTTTTCAGGAATACAGGCCGGTGTGCCTGGCGGCGGACGGCCTTCCGGTGATGGATGACGTAGGCGGCCTGGGCGGATACATTCGGTTCCTGCGGGGGATCCACCGGGCGGTGGAGTGGAGCTACTGGGCCAGGAAAACCGCGGAGGAAGGCGGCAAAAAAACAGAGATCCCGAAAAACATCCCGGACAATTGGGGATATGACGAGGACCATATTCTGGATTGGGCCTGGGACCAGGGCTGGATCGGGCGGATGAGCCGGCCGGGAAAATTGCTCTGATCCACTTCCTGTGCTATACTCGTATCATCAACGGAAAGAATCGGAGAGCTTTCTATGTGTACCTGTATCACCTATGAAAACGGCGATTTCTATTTTGGTCGCAACCTGGACTTGGACTGTTCCTTTGGAGAGCAGGTGACCATTACGCCTCGGCATTTTCCCTTGGCCTTCCGCCGAGCGGGACGGCAGGAAAGCCACTACGCCATGATCGGCATGGCTTCCGCCAACCGGACCTTCCCTCTGTATGCGGAGGCGGTGAACGAGAAGGGCTTAGCCATGGGGTCTACCGGGAGCCGGACGGGGAGGGCCTGGAGCTGGCCTCCTTTGGGATCATTCCTTGGATTCTGGGCAAATGCGCCTCAGTGCAGGAAGCGAAGGCGCAGCTGGCGGACATGAAGATTGTCAATCTCTCCTTTGCGGAGCAGATGCTTGCGGCGCCTCTCCACTGGATGCTGGCGGACCGGGAGCGGTGCCTGGTGCTAGAGGCGGTGGCAGAGGGCCTGCGGGTCTATGAGAATCCCTTTGGGGTGCTGACCAACAATCCGCCCTTTGAATACCACCGGCTGAATATGCACAATTATCTGAATTTAACCGCCCGCAGCCCGGAAAACCGCTTTTCCGGCAGCCTGCCGTTGCAGCCTTTTTCTCAGGGCATGGGGGCCGTGGGCCTGCCGGGGGATGCGTCCTCGGTGTCCCGGTTTGTGCGGGCCGCTTTCCTCCGGGGGAATTCGGTGGCGCCTCAGACGGAGGCATCCAGCGTAGGTCAGTTCTTCCATATCCTGGACGGGGTGGCCCTGGTCCGGGGCACGGTGGTGACGGACCAGGGAACCTATGACATGACCACCTATTCCTGCTGCATCAATACCCGCACCGGCCGGTACTACTATAAGACCTACGAGGACAGCCGGATCCGTACGGTGGACCTGCGGGAGGAGGACCGGGAGGGGACGGAGCTGGTGCTGGTGCCGGATGCCGCCGCCCGGATCTGGAACCCGGCGGAGGCCTGACCGAGTGGTTCTCGGAATCTTAACCGGCCAGTTTCCGAAATCCAGCGGGGGCCTGACCGGCCTCGGCCCCTGCGCGCAAAGGAGGAATTTATGAAACAGAAAAAATGGATCGGGGGACTGGTGATGCTGGCGATCCTGCTCCTCTTTCTGAAATACAGCGACTCCATTCTGGGGACGCTGAGCCTTTTGTACCACATTGTGACCCCGCTGCTGCTGGGTTGTGTCATTGCCTATATTCTGAATATTCTGGTCACCTGGATTGAGAAAATCCCCTGCTTCCGCCAAGAGGGGGCCGCCCTTTATAAGGTACGCCGGCCAGTCAGCATGGTGGGGGCCTTGGGCGTGGTGATCCTGATTCTGGCCTTGGTGATTCTGATTGTGATTCCCCAGCTGGTGCAGGCCATCGGCGTGCTGGCCAAGGAGATTCCAACGGCCATCTCCCAATTGCTGGCCTGGCTGGCTTCCTCGGACCGGGATTGGCCCCAGCTCCAGGCATTTCTGGAATCTTTGAATGTCAACTGGCCGCAGCTTTTCCAGAAAGCCATTACCTATCTGACCAACGGACTGGGCAGCGTGTTTTCGTCCACCCTGTACATACTGGGCAGTATTGGTTCCGGCATTGTCACGCTGGTGGTGGCCCTGATTTTTGCCCTTTACCTTCTTTCCGGAAAGGAAACGCTGTTTCGTCAGGTGCAGGCCCTGGCTCAAACTTATCTGAAAGAGAAGGCCTACCGGCGGCTGACGGTGGTGGCGGAGACCGCCCATGACACCTTTACCCGGTTCATTGTGGGGCAGTGCACGGAGGCGGTGATCCTGGGCTCCCTGTGCGTCCTCGGCATGCTTCTGCTGCGCTTCCCCTACGCCACCATGATCGGCACCCTGGTGGGGGCCACGGCGCTGCTGCCGGTGGTGGGCGCTTATCTGGGCGCTTTTGTGGGGGCGTTTATGATCGTCACGGTGGATCCGCTGAAGGCGCTGGGCTTTCTGGTTTTTATCGTGATCCTGCAACAGATTGAGGGCAATCTGATCTACCCCCGGGTGGTGGGCTCCTCGGTGGGGCTTCCCGGAATCTGGGTGCTGGCGGCGGTGACCGTCGGCGGCGGAATTGGCGGCGTGTTCGGCATGCTGCTGGCGGTGCCCACGGCGGCCACGCTTTACAAGCTGATCCGGAAGGATGTGCGGAGGCGGAAGGCGGCCTCGGAAGGCGGCGCGGAGCTTCCCGTGGAACCGGAGCCTTCCGGAAGAGAATCTGCCTCCGGCGAGCCGATGCCTTCCAAGCCCCAGGAATAAAAGGAGGGAACCATGGATTCGGAAAAGGTATACCAGATGCGTTTTCCCAGGTCTATCCGCTGCTGGTAAACAAGGCGGTGCGGAAGGGCCGGAGCTTTTCCGGGAGGCGTGTTCCAGCAATGTTTCTGTCGGCAACGTTTTCCGCAGCCCACGGGAAAACCACTCGCCAAACCGGCCAAAATCTGGTATAATGGCCGCAGTGCGGACATGATACCAGTGCGCCAGCGCAAGTCCGACCAGAGGGAAGACAAACTTCTTTTGCCGGCGCAAGTCCGGCCTCAAAAAGAAAACAGATGGGAGAAAGAAAAATGAAGATAGCGGTAACCTATGACAATGGAAATGTATTTCAGCATTTTGGCAGAACCGAGGCCTTCAAGGTGTATGACGTGGAGGACGGCCAGGTGGTTTCCAGCCAGGTGGTCAGCTCCAACGGTGTGGGCCATGAGGCGCTGGCGGGCCTGCTGGCCAACCAGAAGGTGGATGTGCTGATCTGCGGCGGCATCGGCGGCGGAGCCCAGGCGGCCCTGGCGGAAGCGGGAGTGGAACTGTGCGGCGGAGCCCAGGGAGACGTGGACCAGGCGGTGGAGGCTTACCTGAAAGGGGAACTGCATTCCACCGGAGCCAACTGTGATCACCATGAGGAGGGCCATTCCTGCGGCCATCACGGGGAAGGCCACACCTGCGGCCACCATGAGGAGCAGCAGGAGGCGGCAGCGGAACCGGAGGAGGATTGCTGCGGGGACAGCTGCGGAGGCGACTGCGGCGGATGCTCCGGCTGCGGCCCTTCCTTCACCGGCCCCAACGTGGGCAAGACCTGCCGCACCCATTACCGGGGTACCTTCAACGACGGCACCCAGTTTGATTCCTCCTATGACCGGGGGGAGCCGTTGGAGTTTGTCTGCGGCGCCGGCCAGATGATCTACGGCTTTGACGCGGCAGTGGCCAACATGGAGGTGGGCCAGGAGGTGGACATCCACCTGATGCCGGAGGAGGCCTACGGCCTGGCGGATCCCCGGGCCATCATCACCCTGGAGATTGCCCAGCTGCCCGGCACCGAGAGTCTGAAGGAGGGGGATCGGGCGTACCTGACCAACCAGGACGGACGTTCCTTCCCGGTGCGGGTCACCGCCAAGGATGACACCCACATCACCTTTGACGCCAACCATGAGATGGCCGGCAAGGAGCTGAACTTCCACATTGAGCTGGTGGAGGTCAGATAAGGGCGTCTGTTTTATTCTGGCGCTTCTCCAAATAGTTCACAATAAGCTCCGCCGATTCCGCAAGGCCGATGGAGGAGTCGATCATCAGGTCATAGTGATGCCGATCTCCCCACTGGCTGCCGGTAATGCCTTTGTAGTAGGCAGCCCGGGCCTTGTCGGAACGGCGGATATTTTCTGCCGCCTCGGTCTCACTGTCCCCATAGATTTCCATCACCCGGCGGATCCGGTACGCAGCGGGAGCGTAGAGGAAAATCCGCACCACATCCGGATGATCCCGCAGCACATGGTCGGCGGCCCGCTCCACAATCACACAGCTGCCCTTCTCCGCAATCTTCTCAATGATCCGGTGCTGGGCGGTGACAGCCATCCGCACCACCTGGGTGCTCAGATACAGGTTGTAGAGGACATGTGGCGCGTTCTGTACATACGGCCGCTCCAAAAACCGGCGGTAAAAGAAAATGCCCAGCAGCGTGGACAGGGTCTCCGTCACCGGAAAGATCAGGGAGGTGACCATGGGGATAAAGCCCACGCAGATAAAGTGGAAGCCAGGTCTGCATGGCGCCCAGGGGGATGAAGAAAAAGGTCTGCCACTTATAGTACAGCCCCAGGGCGGTCACTGCCTGGTCGGAAAAACCGGCCAGGATCATATTCAGGCCGAAGATATAGAAGGTATAGGCGGACTGCATGAGGATATTGGGGATGCCCAGGCGGAAAATCCCCCGGATACGCCGGGCGTACAGTGCCCGGGCCGGGGATTTCCGGAAGCCCCGGCGCATCACCACCAGGGCAGCTACTATCTGCCCGGCCACGGTGGCAATGGCCGCGCCGGATACACCCAGCTCCGGCGGCCCCAGAAGGCCGAAGATCAGCAGCGGGTCCAGCACAATGTTGTACAGGGCCTGGATCAGCTGGACCAGCATCACCGGCGGCGCGATTTTTAAAAGAATCCGGGAAATTTTTTCCCGGCCGAAAAACTGGGCATCCAGCTCAGGCTGCCGGGACGCGGTCTTATCTTTTGGTGTATCGGTCTGGTTCATGATGGTGTTCCTTCTGTTTCGTTTTCTTTGGATGGTTGGAGGAAATGTCTTGCTGCGCATCTTTCTCCATAGCGCAAAACAGGGCAGCCGTATAGGCGTCCAGGGATTCCGCCATAATGCGGACGGTCTCCAGTCCCAGGTGCTCCATAGCCTGCTCCTCCGTGGAGGTCAGGGAGTCCAGCAGCGGCTGGGCATAGGCTTTCCCTTTTTCGGTCAGTACAAAAGCCTTTTCACGCCCGGTGCTGTTTTCCGGGCTCAGAGCCAACAGGCCCCGGTTCCGCAGATCGGTGATCACGTGGTTGATGGTCTGCCGGGGCAGCAGATAGTTATCGCAGACCTGCTTCTGGGTACAGTACCCATGATCCCGGATGGTGTACAGCACCAGCATTTCATTGTAGAGAATTCCGTGGTTCTTGGACCAGGCAGAGTAGGCTCCCCGCAGACGGATGACCGCCAGGTTGACCTTGTCCAAAAGCCTGCGTGTTGGTAGATCCATAGGGTCCTCCTTTCTCTTATAATCCCAAATGGGATTATAAGAGAAAGTTGCAACTTGTCAAGTCTTGACGCCCTTCCTCAACCGGATTATGATAGAAACACCGGGGAGATTCCCCGATCACAAGGACAGGATGTGCATTGGTATGTTCAGGGAAGTAAGCAAAGAAAACGCATTTCACGATATTTTGAATCAGATTTTGGAGAACATCCAGAACGGCAGCCTGAAGCCGGGAGACGCCCTGCCGGCGGAGCGGAACATGGCGGAGTCCATGGGCATCTCCCGGCCGGTGCTGCGGGAGGTACTCCGGGCCCTGGAGCTGCTGGGGATTGTCACCTCGGTCCGGGGCGGTGCCAATTACATTGCCCAGGATCTGGAATACTGCCTCATTGTGCCTCTCTCCATTCTGTTCCGGCTCAACAACAGCAGTGTCCAGCAGGCCCAGCAGCTGCGCTCGGCTCTGGAGTGCAAGGCGGCGGCGCTGGCGGCGGAGCACTGCACCCCGGTGGATGCGGCGGAGCTGCAGCTTCTGCTGGCCCGGCTGGATGCGGAAGAGGACGAGAAGGTGCGGGCGGATCTGGACCGGGACCTGCACTTAAAGATCGGCAAGATGACCGGAAACCCCATGATCTTCAGCGTCCTCTCTGCCTCTGCCCAGCTGACAGAGAACATTATCACCGGCATCCGGGCCTATATTATGCAGAAACATCACACCGCCTCCGAGGTGGACGAGCAGCACCGGCGGATGGTGGAGGCCATTGTCAGCCGCCAGCCGGAGCAGGCAGAGCAGTGTATGCAGGAGCACATGGCCACCATTGAGCGGTATATTGAAAAGATTATGAAGGCCGTCCAGTGACAGGCGGCAGAGGAGAAGCTTTCGGGCTTCTCTTTTTGTTATGGTGTCAATGTATAGCGAGTGATATTCTTCCAGTTTCGAGGAAAGCCCATGTGTTCCAGCTCTACCGTCCGATATGAAAAAAGACGATTACCATGGGCACATACATTGCGATATTTCGTAAGGACAGATAAAAAACGTTCAAGCTGCCGCTGGTTTATATTTGGAAAATGACGGCAGATTTTCGAGCGGAGTGACTGTGCCAGGACATTGTACATTTTGGAAAGACTTCCAAAAGTTAGTACACTTGTTGTGATCCAAAGCGGAATGTTTCCATATTTTGCCCGATAGTAATTTACATGAGCATAATCCGTGGTGGTAACTGCGCCGTGCAGCTTGCGGATTAATCCGGAGATGATTTTTTATTACGGGGCGTATTGTTGTAATTATCGGGATTCAGATACTCTGTTTGAGAGATACCATGTGCTTCTACAAAGTAGTATGCGATCAGATTTCCTATATGACGTTCTATTTGGAGCAGATATTTCAAAAACAGTTCTCTGAGTTCGGCATCAAACTGATAGAGGGTGACAATCTCATCAAAAGAAGTTCCGGATTTATATTTTTTCGAAAAAGGGACTCGAAATAATTCCTTATAGCCCCCCATCAGTGCGAAATAGCCGATACGCTGTAGAATATCCTCTGCAAATTCAGTCCTTTGTCATTATATGTAGGACGCCTAGAAAAGATACATCTATCTCTGTCACCCACTTTTATACGCTCCGCCTTGCAAACGTGCAGTTCCCCCTTGCATTTGGCCGCGGTCATGGTATAATCGTCTTGAAAAATAAGTCTTACCAAAATAAAAATGAGTATACCAAACAGGGAGGAACGGCCATGGGCTATGTAAAATGGAGTTATGAAACCTTGAATCAGTTCTGTCGGGATGTGTTCTGCCGCTTCGGCTTTTCGGAGGAGGAGAGCCATACCATTCGGGACGTGCTGCTGCTGGAGGATCTGTATGGCATTGAAAGCCATGGCATGCAGCGGATGGTCCGCTACCACAAGGGCATTGAGAAGGGCACCATCCATGTGGAGGCCAAGCCGGAGGTGGTATTTGAAACGCCGGTCTCCGCGGTGATCGACGGCCACAGCGGCATGGGCCAGCTGATTAGCGTTTTTGCCATGAACAAAGCCATTGAGAAGGCCAAGACCACCGGTATCGGCGTGGTGACGGTCCGGGAAGTCCAACCACTTCGGCATTGCCGGCTACTATGCCAAAATGGCCAGCGACCAGGGCCTCCTGGGCATGGCCTGCACCAATTCCGAGGCCATTATGGTTCCCACCTTTGGTCGGGAAGCCATGCTGGGCTCCAATCCCATTGCGGTGGCCATGCCGGCGGACCCGTACCCTTTCTTTTTTGACTGCTCCACCACTGTGGTGACCCGGGGCAAGCTGGAGATGTATAATAAGATGAACAAGCCGCTGCCCCACGGCTGGGCGCTGGATGCCAACGGCCGGGAGAGCACCAGCGCGCCAGAGGTTCTTTCCAACATTGTCCATAAAACCGGCGGCGGCATTATGCCCCTGGGCGGCTGCCAGGAGGTCAGCGGCAGCCACAAGGGCTACGGCTACGGGATGCTGTGTGAGCTGTTCAGCTCCATCTTTTCCCTGGGCGTTACCTCGGATCAGTGCTGCACCTTCCCGGACAAGACCGGCATCTGCCATGGATTCCTGGCTATGAACCCCGCTATTTTCGGGGATGCGGAGGCCATCCGGAAGCATCTCTCGGATTTTCTGGAAACCCTGCGGCAGAGCCCCAAGGCGGAAGGGCAGGAGCGGATTTACACCCACGGGGAGAAAGAAGTGTTGGCAGAGAAGGAGCGGCGGGAGCACGGCATCCCGGTTAACGACAACACTATGGTGGAGCTGGCGGATCTGTGCTCCTACCTGAAACTGGATTTCGGCAGCTACTTCCCGGGCTATCAGCTTCCGGAAAGCGGCAGCTTTTTCACCGGGAACTATTGATCGGGCTGGCCGCTCCAACCGGTGCCGGGCATGGGCTGAAGGAAGCTCACAGACGGCGGACAACGGAAAGACGGCAGACGGCGGGAAGCCTACAGGCGGCAGACGTGTAGGAGGACAACAGATGGCGGGAGTCTACAGGGAGCAGCTGATGGAGACCAGCTCGCCGGTATAAAGGTCCAGCCGGAGATCCAGCAGGCAGGAATTTCCGGAATCCCGCTGCTCCGGTGAGATCCCCTCACGGTCAAGCCGGACCTGGAGGGTCCAGTAGAACCTTCCGTCCGCCTCCCCCCGATACCGGATGAGGTAGGAATAGCCGGAGAGGTCCTGGATCTCCCGCTGTGCCGGCGCCGGAAGCAGATCCCCCCATTCTTCCTGCAGGCGTTCATCCGCCTGCTTTACAAGATCGGTGACGGTGAGGGTTGCCGCCGGCAAGGACCAAGTTCCACTTGCAAAACAGAGGGCGTTTGATACAATAAAGGTAGTCTGCGGACGTTGTCAACGCTGGTCAGCCATGTAGACAGAAGAGAAAATGGGAGAAACGTACCTTTTTCTTATTCAAATTCTTGTGTGAAAGACGGCAATCCCAATGAACAAGCAACAAACCCTAAAAACCTACTTTGGCTTTGAATCCTTCCGTCCCGGCCAGGAGTCCATTGTGGACCGGATTCTGGTGGGGCAGGATGTGCTGGCGGTAATGCCCACCGGGGCGGGGAAATCCCTGTGCTACCAGCTGCCGGCCCTGCTGCTGCCGGGGATCACCCTGGTGGTCTCCCCGCTGATTGCCCTGATGATGGATCAGGTGAAGGCCTTGAACGAGGCGGGGATCCATGCGGCCTACATCAACAGCTCCCTGACGGAGGGCCAGATAGGCAGGGCCCTGGAGCTGGCCCGGGCAGGCCGCTACAAGATCATCTATGTGGCCCCGGAGCGGCTGGAGACGCCCCGGTTTCTGGATTTTGCCTGCCATGCGGCGATCTCCATGGTCACAGTGGATGAGGCCCACTGTATTTCCCAGTGGGGCCAGGACTTCCGGCCCAGCTACCTGCGGATCCGGGATTTCCTCCGGAGGCTGCCGGAGCGGCCGGTGGTCTCCGCCTTCACCGCCACGGCCACCAGCCGGGTCCGGGAGGACATCCGAGCGTCCCTGGAGCTGGAGAACCCCTTTGAGACGGTCACCGGCTTTGACCGGCCCAACCTGTACTGGGAGGTGCGCCGGGGCAGCAAAAAGAAGGAGCAGATCCGGGACTATCTGGCGGCCCACCGGGAGGACAGCGGCATCATCTATTGCGCCACCCGCAAAAACGTGGATGAGCTGTACCTGGATCTGGATGGCGCCGGGTTTTCTGTGGGGCGGTACCATGCGGGCATGGAGAGCCAGGCCCGGAAGGAGAGCCAGGAGGATTTCATTTACGACCGGAAGCGGGTGATGGTTGCCACCAACGCCTTTGGCATGGGCATTGACAAGTCCAACGTCCGGTTTGTGCTTCACTTCAACATGCCCCAAAGCCTGGAAAACTACTACCAGGAGGCCGGCCGGGCCGGAAGAGATGGAGAGCCGGCGTCGTGCATTCTGTTCTACTCGCCCCAGGATGTGGTTATTGACCGGATCCTTCTGGACAGTAAGGTGAACGAAGGGGAGTACACGGAGGAGGAATGGCGGGTGATCCGGGAGCAGGACGTGGCACGGCTGCGGCGGATGGAGGGCTACTGCACCACCACCGGTTGCCTCCGGGGCTATATCCTCCGGTATTTTGGGGAGGAAGCGCCGGAGTGCTGTGAAAACTGCGGCAACTGCCGGGAGGAGTGGGAAACCCTAGACGCCCGAGACGCAGCGGCGGAGGTGATCCGCTGTGTGAACACCAGCGGCCAGCGGTTTGGCCGGAACCGGATCATTGGCATTCTCATGGGGGAGAATACCGAGGCGGTGCGCCAGTATCACCTGGAGGAGAACCCCTCCTACGGCACCCAGAAGCAGCTGGGGCGGGAGCGGCTGGGAGATGTGATTCGCGCGCTGCTGGAGCAGGGGTATCTGCGGCAGACGGAGGACCGGTATGCCCTGCTGCGACTGACCAGCCGGTCCGGGGAGCTGCTGGAGTCGGAGGAGCAGTTCCGGATTTCCTTCCGGAAGGAGGAGAAGCCTGCCGCCGCCCGGAAGAAGGGGAGCGCGGTGGCGCTTCCGGCGGAGGGGCAGGGGCTTTTTGAGAAGCTGCGGAAGGTCCGCATGGAGCTGGCCCGGAAGCGGGGGATCCCCCCTTATATGGTGGCTTCGGACAAAACCCTCCGGGACATGTGCCTCCGGCGCCCCCAAAGTGAGGCGGAGCTGCTGGAGGTAAACGGCATGGGAGAGACCAAGGTGGCCCGGTACGGCAAAGTGTTTCTGGAGGCCATCGGGGAATCGGCTGACTAGGTAGCTGCCGCCCGGGGATCAGCCATCTGGGAAGAAGGAGGGAAGACATGCGGATTGTGAACATTGGCTCCGCCAATATCGACTATACCTATGCGGTGGATCACTTTGTTCGCCCGGGGGAGACCCTGGCTGCCGGGCAGGTGGAACGAGCCGCCGGCGGCAAGGGGCTGAACCAGTCCATCAGCCTGGCCCGGGCCGGCTGCCCGGTGTGGCATGCGGGCCGAATTGGGCGGGACGGGGAATTCCTCCGGGAGCTGTGCCGGGAAAACGGCATTCACACGGAGTTCCTGGAGACCGTGGATACGCCCACAGGAAATGCTACCATCCAGGTGGTGCCGGAGGGGGAGAATGCCATTATCCTCTACGGCGGCGCTAACCGGACCATTGACCGGGATTTTGGAGAGCGGATCCTGGCCGCCTGCGGCCCGGAGGACATTCTGGTGTTGCAGAATGAGATCAGCTGCGTCAATGAGATCCTGGAGATGGCGGCCCGGCAGCGCCGGACGGTGGCACTGAACCCGGCGCCCATGGATGACCGGCTGGATCCGGAGCGGATTTCCGCCGCCCGTTGGTTGATTCTCAACGAGACCGAGGCGGAGGCCCTTTCCGGGGAGACGGCGGCGGAGGCCCAGCTGGATGTTTTCCGAAAGCGCTTTCCGGATACCGTGGTGATTTTGACGGTGGGTCGCGAGGGGGCCTGGTATCAGGATGCCGGCCAACGGTTTTCTATAGGGGCCTGCCCGGTGACGGCGGTGGACACCACCGCCGCCGGGGATACATTCATCGGTTTCTTCCTGGGAGCATGGATCCGCTCCGGCGATGCCCGGCAGAGCATGCGGATGGCCACCAAGGCAGCGGCTCTGGCGGTATCCCGCCCCGGGGCGGTTCCCTCCATCCCGTATTGGGAGGAGGTGCAGAGAAGTGCCTGGGAGCCGGCGGAGTAGAGCCGGCGGTCGGAGTTCCGAAAATCCATTCACATTTCCCAAATAGAAAAATTCCGCAGATCAGAGGTGAACTTTCTGGTCTGCGGTTTTTTGTTTGAATCAAATAGTCTCCTTCTTCCGATAAAAGCTATAAAACATATATATGGGTTTATAAAAACCATAAATTTGATTTTATAACACAAACCCGATATAGTGACTATATCAGAATATACAAACCCGAAACACCCTCCGGGTATGCCTGGATGCCGCAAAAAACGGGCAGCCGTCAGGACATAGCCTCCGGGTGCAGCGGAAAGCCGTGGCAAGTGCGGCGGAGCAAAAGCAAGAAAGGAGAAAACAGATGTCAAAGCTGGTTTTGAAGCAGTTTCCGGAAAAAATGGCAGATCTTCCGGTGGATCCGCATCACCTGGGAGCGGTACTGGTGAACGGCTGTTTCCGGCAGGAAGTACAGGTGCACGGCAAGAAGAGGGTATTTTTGACCTATATCCCGGAGCATACAGAAAGCTGCCAGCCCTGCCTGGTGGTAGCGCCGCCGGCAGCGGAGGATGGGCTGGATTTCCTGCAAAGCTCCGGCCTGCAGGAGTTTGCGGATGAGAAAAAGCTGTTCATTTTTCTTCTAACGCCGGAAGCCGGTTCCTGGAACCTGGACGGGACGGATGCGGACTTTATGAATGCGGTGTACGTGGAGGCCCAGGCCCGGGATTACTACGTGACCATGCAGGATAACTTCTACGCCTGCGGCATGGGGGATGGCGCCAGTGTGGCCCAGCAGGCGGCGGCCCGCATGAGCACTGAGTGGAGCGGCCTCATGACCATGGGGGATCTGCAGACGGATCTGGGAGAGCAGGCGCAGTCCGCCGGTTCTCTTCAGGGCGAAAAGGACGGGGAACTGCACATTTTCAAAGGCCAGGCTCAGATGCCGGTGTGGATGGTGGTCAACCGTTTTGAAGGGCAGAACCGGACGGCGGCGGACTATTGGAGGAAAAACAACCGGACCGGGGAGGAACTGTTCCGCACGGAGGATGCGGATTATGTGTGGATGCCCCAGCCGATTCGCCAATATCTGGAGATGGATGAGGAGCAGATTGCCCAGGTGCGGGTGACGATGGGAGCTGCCGGGTGTTCCAAGGCTCAGCTGGAAACCCTGTGGAGCTACATTGGCCTGGCAAGGCGACACCGGGGCCAGGGCCAGAAAAACCTCCGGTACTTTAAGAACCCGGTAACATGCGGCGCGGTACTTCGGGAATGTGAGGTGGACGGGTTTACCCGGCAATGGTATGAGTATGTGCCGGAGTGCTGCACACCGGACCGGAAATGGCCGCTGGTGGTGGTAATGCATGGCCGGGGCGGTACCGCGGAAACCTTCTTTGACATTACCAATATGTACCAGGTGGCCAATCGGCGGAAGTTTATTGTGGCCTGTCCCCAGGCCAGCGTCTATCAGCAGAAGCCGAACGGCTTGAAAAACATTGCGCTGTGGGAGGGAACCCTGGACGGAAAGCCCATAGACGATGTGAAATTTATCCGCCAGCTGATTGGGGATATGGAAAGCCGTCTGCCGGTGGACAAGGGGCGTATTTACGCCTGCGGCCAGAGCTCCGGCGGTATGATGACGGACACCCTGTGCGAGTTTGCCGGGGATCTGTTTGCGGCCACCGCTTCCTGGTCCGCCCTCTATACCCCGGAGAGAGCCTATATGACCCGGGAACGGGGAAAAGATGTGCCGCCCACGATGCTGATTTTCGGTGACCGGGATAATCTGGTCAGCGGGAACGCGGAGATT
>CAZSAF010000027.1:0-20829 GCA_964604605.1 uncultured Lachnospiraceae bacterium | reverse complement strand
AAATTTTAAAAATTGATAGATTTAGTCGGGAAGCACATTCATGCGTTTGGCGTGCGTAAACCCCGGATTTGTCTTGACAGAAATACGGATTCGTACTATGATAGCATACTATACGCCCGGCTGCAGCAGGGGCCTCCCCATGCGCAGGGGAGGAATGCCGGGGGAAGATCGCATTTCTGCGGGAGGATTCTCATGACACAGGAACAGCGGATTCTGCGGCGGCTGATGCTGGCCACGGAAAAGATGGACGGCGCCTAGTTAACACCAATGTGAAGGAGCTGGTCCGGGAGGGCTACGCCACGCTCCTGCCCCAGAGCGGAACCAGGGGGATCCGGCGTTTCTGGAGGCGGCGGCCGGCGCCATGCGGATTTTCTCCCTGGCCTATCTGACCCGGTGGTTCTCCTTTGCCACCCAGAGCTATATGCTGGCGGTGGAAAAGCCGGTTTTTGCCTCCTCCATCTCCGTGTCCACCGCCCTGATCTTCCCCATGGTGCTGGTGTTGGCGCTGCAGCCCCTGGGCCTCACGGGTATATGGATGAACTTCCCCGGTACTGCCCTGCTGGCGGCGGTGCTGGCCTTCTTTGTGCTCCGGCGCTTCCGGAAAACCGCGCCGGCTACCGCGGCCGGCGCTGCCGGTTCCGAGGCGGCCGGTGCGGCGGCGACTGATTCCGAGGCTACCGCCGCACAATCCGATAATACGTCCGGGCAGTGAGCCGGTACACCGCCACGTACAGCACCTCAAAAACCAGGAAGCTGACGGCAGCACAGACTGCGTACAGCCGCTGGTTGGTCAGGTTCAGCAGGGCCAGCATCCGCATAACCATGGGCAGGGCCGCCGCCGTGTGGACTCCGGCCGCCGCCAGCGGCAGAAAGAACACCAACACCACCTGGCACCGGATGGAGGCCTTCACCTCCCGGCGGCTCATGCCCACCTTCTGGAGAATGGAAAACCACTCCTGGTCCTCATATCCCTCGGAGATCTGCTTGTAGTAGATGATCAGCACCGTAGCGGCCAGGAACAGAACCCCCAGAAAGATCCCCAGGAAGAAAAATCCGCCGTACAGCCCCAGGAAGCTAGTGCGGGCATCCATGCTGGACTCCACAATCCCCAAAATCTGATTTTCCGCCCTCCAGTTGATAAACGCCTGGAAGAACGCCCGCTGCTCCTCCTCCCCTGCGCTGGTGTCAAATCCATAGTAGTACTGGCACTGGCTGGCAATGTCCCCCAGCACGGCTTTCTGCTGTTCATACAGATCCTGCACTTCCGCCCAGTCCCGGACCACCAGGAAATAGCTGTTGGCCGCATTGGCCGCGGTAATGCCGTTGCCCAGGAAGGAATCCAGCTGCCCCTTCACCGTGTAGGTTTTGTCAAAGATCCGCAGCTGGGGATAGCGGAAATCCTTCCGGTTGGCGTAGAGAAGCACCTCCCCCTCCTCCAGGGTCCAGTCGGTTCCCATTCCCCGGTTAAAATCATCCAAGGACACAAAAAACAGATTGGCAACGTCATCCAGCGCCATCATGGACACCTCCCGGGTCACCAGGAAGGTGTCCCCGTCCTCCAGGCAGGAGAAGGCCAGATAGGCGTACTGAACCTCCTCGGTCACTGGAAGCTGCTGCTGCCGCTGCAGCTCCCGGACCCGGTCCGCCAGGGCCTCCCCCTCTTCCGGCTCCAAGCTCTCAGTGTACACGGCAAAATGGTACGGATACCGGCTGCGGACAATGTCCTCCATGCCCAGCATCAGGGAGCTGGTGGCGGAAATCATCACTAGCACCATGGTGGAGAGCACACAGATATTGGCCAGCCCCACGGCGTTGCGCCGCATCCGGTAGATCAGCCCGGAGACGCTGACAAAGTGCCGAGGCTGATAATAGTAGCGCTTGTTCCTGCGCAGCAGCTTCAGAAGGACAGTAATCCCGGCGGTGAACAGCAGATAGGTGCCAATGACCACCAGCACCGCCGCCACAAAGAAGAGCAGCATGGAGGTCAGGGGATTTTCCGTGGTGATGGCCAGATAGTAGCCGGCCCCCACGCAGGCCAGCCCCACGCAGGCTGCCAGCCACCGGCTTTTGGGCTCCCGCTCCCCCGCCTGGCTCTCCCGCAGCAGCTCCATGGGGTTGGCAACCCGGATCTGCCGCACCGTGTTCAGAAAGATCAGCAGGAAGATAAACAAAAATAGCAGGGCCGTCGCCGCCAGGGCCTGGCCGGAGACAAAGAAGCCCAGGGATACCGGCCCGTCAATCATCCGGGTGATGGCCAGGTACATCAGCTTATCCAGGGAAATGCCCAGCACCAGGCCGCCGGCCAGGCTCACCGCCGCCATATAGCAGGTTTCCCAGGCCAGGGTCCGGGCCAGATGGCGTTTTTCCATGCCCAAAATCTGGAAGATGGCAAACTCCCGCTTCCGGCGCTTTACCAGGAAGCTGTTGGTGTAGAACAGAAAGATCAGGGCGAACAGCCCCACCAGCCAGCTGCCCAGGGACAGGGTGAAGGCCAGAGTGGTGGCGCCCACCATCTGCTCCAGCCCCGGGTTCAGGGACAGGGATTTGACCATGTAGAACACCGCCACCGTCAGGATCCCCGTGAACATATAGGGGAAGTAGGTTTTCCCGTTCTTGCGGATATTGGAGGCGGCCAGCCGGGGGAAAAATCCTCTACGCATAGCGCTCACCGCCTGTCGCCAGCAGCGTCAGGGTATCCGAAATTTTCTGATACTGCTCCTCGCTGGTATGCTCGCCCCGGTAGATCTGGTGGAAAACCCGCCCGTCCTTGATGAACAGCACCCGCCCCGCATGGCTGGCCGCCTTGGTGGAATGGGTCACCATCAGGATGGTCTGGCCGTCTCGGTTCACCTGATCCAGAATCCGCAGCAGGTCGTCGGTGGACTTGGAATCCAGGGCCCCGGTGGGCTCATCCGCCAGAATCAGCTTCGGCTTTGTAGTCAGCGCCCGGGCCACCGCCGCCCGCTGCTTCTGTCCCCCGGACACCTCGTAGGGGAATTTTTCCAGGATCTCCCCTATGCCCAGTTTCCGGGCAATGGGCTGCAGGCGGCCGTCCATCTCCCGAAAGCCCTTTCCCGCCAGCACCAGGGGCAGAAAAATGTTGTCCCGGATGGTAAAGGTATCCAGCAGGTTAAACTCCTGGAACACAAAACCCAGATTGTCCCGGCGGAAGGCGGCAATCTCCCGCTCCGGCACGGCGGCCAGTGTCCTGCCCTCCAGGATTACCTGGCCCCCGGTGGGAGCGTCCAGAGCTGCCAAAATGTTCAATAGGGTTGTCTTTCCGGATCCGGATTCTCCCATGATGGCCACATACTCTCCCGCTTCCACGGAGAAGGACACATCCGAAAGGGCCTGAACCGGGTTGCCACCCTGGCGGGTGGTATAAATTTTCTGCAGGCATTTTGCCTCCAACAATGCCATGTCTCACAGCCTCCTTATCTTAGCCCACCGGAGTAGGCTGCCTTTCATTCTCCCTGAGGAGCTGCCTACAGTATAGCAAAACAGCCGGCGCGCCGCCATCGAATGGGGTGGCACGCCGGCCCTTTCCTGTGACATTTTTGCAAGATCCCCCGCCGGCCCTCCGGCTATTCCACCTTCAGAGGCTCCCGGTACAGATCCAGAAAGATGGAAGTTCCCTTACCCGGCTGGGATTCCGCCCAAATCCGGTGGGAGATCCGCTCCGCCGCCATCCGGCACAGATACAGCCCCAGGCCGGTGGATTTTTTGTCTGACCGGCCATTGTAGCCGGTAAAGCCCTTCTCAAAGATCCGGGGCAAATCCTCCGGGGCAATGCCCATGCCGGTATCCGCAATCTGCAGCACCCCCTCCGGGCTGACGGTGATGGCCACCGACCCAGACCGGGTATACTTGAGGCTGTTGGAGAGGATCTGCTCCACGATGAACAACAGCCATTTTTCATCGGTGAGCACCGTCCGGCGTACCGGCTCGTACACCAGCCGGATCCGCTGGCGCACAAACAGCGGCGCATACTTACGGATGGCCTGGCGCAAAATGGCGTCCAGGTCATATTCCTGGAACACATAATCGGAGGAATCGCTCTCCAGCCGCAGGTAGCTGAGGACCATCTCCACATACTGCTCAATCCGAAACAGCTGGGAGGAAAGCTCCCGGTGCTCCTCCGTACCCTCCCCCTCCAAAGTCATGCGCATGACGGAGATGGGCGTCTTAATCTGGTGCACCCAGGTGGTATAGTAGTCCAGGCTGTCCTGCCACCGGGCCTGCCAGCGGTTTCCGCTCTCCTCCCCCAGCTGCCGCAGGCTGCGGACCATCTCCTGCAGATCTCGCTCCTCCAGGGTACGGGGCTCCGGCAGCTCCTCCGGCAGCAGAGGCAGATCCGCCTGCATTTTCCGGTAATCCCGGTGCCGCTTCCCCTGCCGGACCAGCTGTACCGCCAGGACCACCACAGCCAGAAGCAGGCACAGCCCCGCCGCATACCACACGGCCTCTGCCTCCAGATCATACAGGGAAAAGACCAGGGCAAAAATGCCGATGAAAGCCGCAAACAACAGGGCCACCCACCGGTATGGGAGCAGGAAAAACGTCCACAGGCCCCTTTCTCTCTCTTCCTTCATCCTCATCCTCCTTCTTTCCCGGCCTTTGGCGCACGCTGTCCGCGGTGCGCCCCCATCTGCCGCTCTCTCCAGGCTGCGGTGCTCATTGGATGATATACCCGCTGCCCACCCGAGTAGTGATGAAATCCCGGAGCCCGGCGCCCTCCAGCTTCTTCCGCAGCCGGTTGACGTTGACGGTCAGGGTATTCTCCTCCACGTAGGCGTCCGCCTGCCAGAGGCGGGTCATCAGCGTATCCCGGCTGACCACCTTCCCCTTGTTCTCCAGCAGGGTCTGGAGGATCCGGAACTCATTTTTGGTCAACTCCAGCCGCTCCCCGTTGTAGGTCAGGCTGGTATCGTTCAGGTTCAGCACCGCGCCCCGGTGCTCCAGCACCAGAATCCGGCTGCCCATGTCGTAGGCCCGGCGCAGCAGCGCCTGGAGCTTGGCCGTCATCACGCTCAGATCAATGGGCTGGGCAATAAAATCATCCCCTCCCATATTCATGGCCATGACAATGTTCATGTTGTCTGAGGCAGAGGAGATAAATACCACCGGCACCTGGGAGATCTTCCGGATCTCACTGCACCAGTGGTAGCCGTTGAAGAAGGGCAGCATAATGTCCACCAGCACCAGGTGGGGATCGTAATCTACAAAGGCAGGGATCACGTTCTGGAAATCCTCCACGCAGCGGGCCTCATGGCCCCAGGACACCAGCTGCTTCCGGATGGCCAAAGAAAAAAAAAAATCATCTTCTATAATCAAAATTCGGTACATGTGGGTCTCCTTTCTCCCCTATTGTACCGGACATGGCGGCTTTGTCAAGAGCCGGGCGCACCACTGCAAAAAGCGGGGACCCCCGTAGGGGTCCCCGCCGTTTGTGGCTTCCGCCGCGTCAGATTTCTTTTTTCAAGTGATCCAGCAGGCCAAACTCTCTCTGGAAGGAGGCTGCAATCACATCGTGGGCCAGATCCGTGTAGGGATGAGGCACGCAGGTGAAGCAGTGGCACAGCCGTCCGCCCAGGTACAGCTCCGTGGGCACGCCACTGTTCAGCAGGCGGCGGGCATAGTCCAGAGCCGAATCCCGCAGCGTATCGTACTCGCCAGCAATGATCATGTGGGCGCCCAGGCTTCCCACATCCGGAGCCAGGGCCGGGAACGCGTAGTAGGAGGGCTGGGTGCCGTCATAGCCGCCCAGATAAGCCGCCTCCGCGCCCAGGGCCTTGTTGTCCGGGCCCATCTTCAGCTGGATCAGCTGCTGGAAGGACATGGTCTCCTCAATGGCCGGGGTGTAGGTGGCGCAGTTTAGCACGGTCAGAGTCGGTGCCTGCTCATTGTGATCCCGCAGGTACAAAGCCAGGCCCTCGGCCAGGTTGCCGCCGGAGCTGGAGCCGTGGATACCAATGCGGCTTCCGTCCGCCCCCAGTTCCGCGCCGTGGTCCTTCATCCACAGGTAGGCAGCCCGGCAGTCCATCAGCGGAGCCGGGAAATGGACGCCGCCCACGCTGAGGCGGTACTCCACGTTCACCACCACCGCCGGAATCCGCACTGCCAGGGCAATGCAGCGGGCATTGTCAATGTCCAGGTTGCCGCCCACAAAGGCGCCGCCGTGGATGTCCAGCACCATGGGAGCATTCTCCGGCAGATTGGCCGGGGTATAGATCCGAATGTTCATGTCCTGGCCATCTCCGCCGGGGATCACCCGGTCCTCCATCTTCATGCCCTCCGGCAGCTCATAGGACATCAGGGCTTTGCCCTGGGCCTGACGGCGCTTCTGCAGCTCCTCGCAGTCACCTACCGTGTTGGCAGCCAGATGGTTCTCATATCCAGGAAAAATTTTTGTTTTCATCTCTAGCCATTCCTCCCATTGACTTGATTTTTTACTCAGTTTTTTCTTTCAGTTTCTGGGACAGTTCCTTCAGTTCCCCAAAATTCCCTTGGTAGCTGGCGGTGTTCAAATTCTCCAACGCACCCTCATCCAAAGCGCTGTCCCTATCCACCGGATCATTCTCCAAAAACGCCTCCACAATGGAGCTTTCGCCCAGCTTCTCCCGGGCCATCTCCCGCATTTTCAGGTAACGCTCCCGATTTTCCGGCGTATCCTCCATCTCACTTACCAAATGTACATTTTCAATCTCCTCCGGCGTAGGTGTAGGAGCCTCTTGTTTTTTCTTGGAAATGATTACTTTCATCCCATGACGTTCCATTTCCTGGAGGAATTCGCTCATGGTTGTGTTGGGCCACATGGCCGCAACAGCCTCCACAGGAATTTCCTCCTTGCCCATGATGGCCTCCAGGAACATATCATCTTCCGGCTTCCCTAAATTTTCATCCAGTTCTTCCTTGATTTCGTTATAAATCTTGTTGTTATCGTCCATGGCCAATTCCTCCCTTCTTCCTCACATATAACTACAGTCTCATAACACCGGTGAGCAGCGCCGTAGCAACAACCACCAGGTTGGTGAAGAACATGATTACACCGCCCCAGTTGCAGGCACGGTTCACGTCAATATCGCTCAGGGTGCAGGCTACATAGGTTGCGGAGTTCATGGGCGTGTTGGACGTGGCCAACGCAATATTACACACGAACGGAGCAATAATCTGCATGGACGTGAAACCAAAGGTGGCGCCCACGGAGATGAACAGCGGGTACATGGTGTTGTACAGCTGGTACGGGATAAAGTGGATGATCGGCACCACCAGCAGCAGGAAGATGACGAACATGTACTTCATCAGGAACGTCGGGAAGATAGCGGTCAGGGCATCTGCCAGGGCATTGACCATGGAAACGCCGCCCTCGGGAGTTGCGTTAAAGGCTGCCAGATAGAAGCAAATGGCTACCAGCATCACCAGCACGTTGAAGAAAGTGGCGCCGGCCTTGTTCCAGATGGCGCCGAAATCCTTCCTATAGTTGACCATGGCCGTAATAATGGACGCGGCAATGAACACCAGGTAGGACGGAACCTTAAAGTAAGCCAGGGCAACCACTACACAGACAAATACCAACAGGTTGAACCACAGCAGCTTGGGGCGGGCATTGGGATTTTCCTTCTTCTCCGCAGAGGCTTCCACCTCGCCGGCTCCCTCCGGAAGGCCCAGGGTGCCCACTTTTTTCTTGTGCATGAAAGCAAAGTATACCCACTGCAGGATAATCGCCGGAATAAAGCACAGGCCCCAAGGCATGGAAGCGGATGCCAGCTCCTCCGGGCTGACGCCGGCCATCATGGCGGAGTTTACCACGCCAATGCCCCAAGGCAGCCAGCACATGGCGGCAGCGGCCGTCTGGCAGATCAGGAACGCATACAGCCGGTCAATCTTATACCGGTTGAACAGCGGGATCATGATCGGAAACACAATCAGGTACGATGTGGAAAAGTTGGCGGTCAGATAAGCCACGCAGCTGATCAGGGTAGTAACCACCATAATCACCACAGCGTTCATCTTATTGCCCAGCAGGCTGATGACTTTGTTGATGATAATATCAAACACACCGGTCTCGGTCAGCATATTAAAGTAGATCAGGCCAAACAGCAGCATGTAGCCTGCCGACTGCATAACCGAGCTGATCTGCTCCAGAATCAGGGTGCTGGCATCCGTCAGGCTGAAGCCCAGCAGCATCATGCAGACGAAAGGCACCACAAACATAACAAAATTCAGCGGAATCTTATTCCACAGAATGCAGGCGATGGTAATCACCAGCATAATTACGGCAACAACAGTAGGACTCATACCCAATCCTCCTCAACTTAAATTTTCCTTCTTACTCCGCAAAAGTGTCCCCATAATACTCCATCAGGTGGCTCTCCGCGAAAAGAGCTGCCGACTGTTCCGGCGTGTAGGTCAGGAACTTGGCAAAACCATCCTTCAGCTCTGTCAGGAAACGATGCCACTCGGTGGGGTCTATAAAGGGGTTCGCTTCCTCGGTCAGGCTCCTCTTGTGTTTCTGATACTCATCGCTGTGGAACGGGTGGTTTCCCAGCATCAGGTCCACAGGCTCGTCCCATACCTTGTCAATGGAGTCCACAAAGGTCTGCTGCATGGAAAGGGGCTGGCCAAACTTCTTCAGGCCTTCCGTGGACAGGGAGCCATAGCCGGCGCCGCCGTAGATCCCCACGTGGACCGTTTTCCCATCCACCTCCATATCCCAGAAATGGGACATGACACCGATGGTGTGCCCGGGCGTCAGCACGCAGCGCATTTTCACATTGCCCAGCTCAATGACATCTCCGTCCTCCAGCTGCACATCCGGGACAAAGGACTCATTGTAAGGGCCAAGGCCCGCATCCAGCTGTCTGGTCCGCTCCGGGTTGCTCAGCATGTCCTGGGCATCCACCCTTCCCAGGAACGTCTTGGCGTGGGTGCGGTGTACCAGCGCATTGACACAGCCGTAGTGATCCGTGTGGGCATGGGAAACCACAATGTATTTGATATCATCCACCCGGAATCCCAGCTTTTGAATGTTGTAGAGAAAGCCCGGCAGGCCGGACGCGCAGGGCACATCCAGCAGCATCAGTCCCTCTCCCGTGTCAATCAGATGGGACGCGCACCACATGTTTCCCACATAATACAGGTTACCTGCAATGTGGAACGGATCCCGGTCGATGAGATAGGGGCGTTCCTGAGCTTCCTGCGGGGGAAACATATTACCGAAGCGAATGAACTCCGTAGCCATTTGTATCACCTCCTCACATCTTTGTTATGATTTTATTTACCATAGATATAATACTTCATTTTTTTCAAATTTGCAATTCTGTGAAAGCTATAGTACTATAGCTTCAAAGCTATCATGTGATTGTTTCCCGGAAGGAGTTTTCTGTATGGAACTGAAGCAAATTGAATATTTCCTGCAGCTGGCACAGATGCAGCACGTCTCCCAGACCGCCGATTACCTGCACATTTCCCAGCCCACACTGAGCAAAAGCCTTTCCAGCCTGGAAAACGATCTGGGCGTTCCCCTGTTCGACCGGGTGGGCAACCGGCTCCGCCTCAATGCCAGCGGCCAGCGTTTTTACGATCTGGCCCGCCAGGCCATACAGCAGCTGAATAACGCCGCCCTCTCGGCCCGCCAGGCCATCTATGAGGTGGACGGTTATATTTCCATTCTGTGTACTGCCTTTGCCCCCATTATCACCGACTGTGTCCGCGAATACATGGAGCTGAACCCGCTGGCCGATATGCGCCTGCGGCAGTACAATCTGGGGCTGGATCTGTCCAAGAACAGCTTTGACTTTATTCTGACCGGTTCGCCCAACAGCCTGGAAAACCTTTCCCTGTCATACTACAAAATCTCCGAACCGATTCTGGACGATGGTACGGTCCTGGTCATTGGCCCCAAGCACCCGCTCTACGCCCGGGTCCAAGAGCTGGAGGAGCCCATTGACCTGAATTTTTTTTCGGACTATTCCTTTGTCACCCAGGATATGGACCGGAACTTTACCGACTATAGCTATCATATTTGCCAAGCAGCCGGTTTCTTTCCCAAATCCTATTTTCATACCGATGATTTTCTGGTAAAAATGGACATCCTCCGGGAAGGGCTGGCCATTTCCTTCCTGCCGGAATCCTGTGTGGAGGAGGCTTCCCGCCTGTGCCCCGGCCTGCGGTCCGTCGGCTTTTCCCCGGTGGATTTCCGGCGCAGCGTCTATATGATCCGGAAAAAGAAGGAACTGCTCAGCGATGCCGCCCTGGATTTCTGGGAGTTTTTTACAGACTTTTACCAGCTCCCCAACGACGAGGACGAGTAGCAAGCTGCCATTGAACGCAAAAAAGCGGCTGCGAGCGCCGCTTTTTTGCGGATACCGTTCCGGTACCGGTTATATTTCCTTTTTCAGATGGTCCAGCATTCCAAACTCCCGCTGGAAAGAGGCTGCGATCACATCATGGGCCAGATCCGTGTAGGGGTGAGGCACACAGGTGAAACAGTGGCACAGACGGCCTGCCAGGTAAAGCTCTGTGGGCACGCCGCTGTTCAGGAGGCGCCGTGCATAGTCCAGGGCCGAATCCCGCAGCGTGTCGTACTCACCGGCAACAATCATGTGGGCGCCCAGGCCTCCCACATCCGGCGCCAGAGCCGGGAAGGCGTAGTAAGAGGGCTGGGTACCGTTGTAACCGCCCAGGTAGGCCGCCTCCGCCCCCAGGGCTTTGTTGTCCGGGCCCATCTTCAGCTGGATCAGCTGCTGGAAGGACATGGTCTCCTCAATGGCTGGAGTATAGGTGGCACAGTTGAGCACCGCCAGCTTAGGCGCCTGTTCATTTTGATTCCGGAGATACAGGGCCAGGCCCTCAGCCAGGTTGCCGCCGGAGCTGGAGCCGTGAAGGCCAATGCGGCTTCCGTCCCCCCCCAGCTCCGCACCGTGGTCCTTCATCCACAGATAGGCGGCCCTGCAGTCCATCAGCGGGGCCGGGAAATGGACGCCGCCCACACTGAGGCGGTATTCCACGCTGACCACCACCGCAGGAATCCGCCGGGCAAGGGCAATGCACCGGGCGTTGTCGATCTCCAGATTTCCCGCCACAAAGGCCCCTCCGTGGATATTCAGCACCATGGGTGCCTGCTCCGGCAGATTGGCCGGGGTGTAGATCCGGATTTTCAGATCCTGGCCGTCCCCGCCGGGGATGACCCGGTCTTCCATTTTCATCCCCTCCGGCAGCTCATAGGACAGCATTGCCTGGCGCTGGGCCTGCCGCCGCTTTTGCAGCTCCTCGCTGTCCCCCACCCAATTGGATGCCAGATGATTCTCATAGCCGGGAAAAATATGTGTTTTCATACGGGCCTATTCCTTTCTGTTTTCTCCATCCTTCAATTTCCGGGACAATTCCTCCAGCTCCGCGAAATTGCCCTGATAGCTGGCGGTGTTCAGCTCCTCCAGCGCCTCCTCATCCAGCGCTCCATCCTTGTCCACCGGGTCGTGCTCCAGATAGGCTTCCACCACGGCACTGTCCCCCAGCTTTTCCCGGGCCATATCCCGCATTTTCAGGAAGCGTTCCCGGTTTTCCGGAGTATCCTCCAACTCCTCCGTGAGATGCACCTTCTTCCATTCATCCATGCCTTCACTCCGCCTTTTCCGCAGATTTCGCTGCTGCTACAGGGTCATAACGCCGGTGATCAGTGCGGTGGCAATGACCACCAGGTTGGTGATGAACATAATCACGCCGCCCCAGTTACAGGTCCGGTTCACATCAATGTCGCACAGGGTAGCGCCTACGTACACCGCCGAGTTCATGGGCGTGTTGGATGTGGCCAGGGCCAGGTTGCAGACAAAGGGCGCAATAATCTGCATGGAAGTGAAGCCAAAGGTGGCGCCCACCGAGATAAACAGCGGGTACATGGTGTTGTACACCTGGTAGGGGATAAAGTGGATGATCGGCACCACCAGCAGCAGGAAGATCAGGAACATATACTTCATCAGGAAGTCCGGCAGAATGCTGGTCATGGCTTCCGCCAGGGCGTTGACCATGGACTGGCCGCCCTCCGGCGCAGCGTTAAATGCCGCCAAGTAGAAGCAGATGGCCACCAGCATCAGCATCATGTTAAAGAAGCTGGTGCCTGCCTTGTTCCATATTGCGCCAAAATCCTTGCGGTAGTTGACCAGAGCCGTGATGATGGAGCCGACGATGAATACCAGGTAGGAAGGGATCTTAAAATAGGCCAGAGCCGCCACCACACAGGCGAATACCAGCAGGTTAAACCAGAACAGCTTGGGGCGGGCATTGGGATTCTCTTTCTTTTCCGCCGCGGCGGCCACTGCGCCGGTTCCCTCCGGCAGGCCCAGGGTGCCCACCTTCTTTTTGTGGGAGAGGGCAAAATAGACCCACTGAAGAATAATCGCCGGGATAAAGCACAGGCCCCACGGAATGGATGCTGCCGCCAGTTCCTCCGGGCTGACGCCGGCCATCATGGAGGAATTGACCAGACCGATGCCCCAGGGCAGCCAGCACATGGCGGCAATGGCCGTCTGGCAGGTCAGGAACGCATACAGCCGATCCACCTTAAAGCGGTTAAACAGAGGGATCATAATGGGGAACACAATCAGATAGGTGGTGGAAATGCTGGCGGTCAGATACCCCACGCAGCTGATGATGGAGGTCATAATCAGAATGACCACCACATTCATCTTGTTTCCCAGCACCTGGATCAGCTTGTTGACAATGGTGTCAAACACACCGGTCTCCGTGAGCATGGTAAAATAAATCAGGCCAAACATCAACATGTAACCGGCGGACTGCATCACCGAGCTGATCTGATTCAAAATCAGCGTGCTGGCCTCCGTTACGCTGAATCCCAGCAGCATCATACAGATAAAGGGAACCACAAACATCACAAAATTCATGGGGACCTTGTTCCACAGAATAAATGCGATGGTGGCCACCAGCATAATCACAGCAACAACTGTAGGGCTCATACCCAATCCTCCTCAAACGATATATTTTCTTTCGTCCGCAAAAAGGCCTGCGCAGTACCTATTTGCCATGAATATGATACTATTCTTTTTGCAAAGTTACAATTTCCCCAAATCTATCATATCATAACTTTCCGGAAACAACCGGGATAACAAAAAAGGCCGGCAGGAATCTGTGATTCCTGCCGGTGCGGATTTCCCACCATTTTCGGTGCCGGAAGACGGGCGCTTTAAAACTGCTCCGCCCACTCCTTCAGCCCCTGCTGGGACAGCCTGCCGTTGAGAAGCTTCCCCTCGCGGATTTCTGCCCCCGGGCAGCTGGGCGCCAGCCGGGAGACGGTTTTTCCGAATCCGCTGCCGCCGGAGGTGGCAAACAGCACGATGGTCTTGCCGGAAAAGTCATAGCTCTCCAAAAAGGTGTTGATGATGGTTGGAGCTACATACCACCAGATGGGGAACCCGAGAAAAATTTTATCATAGTCCTCCACATGGGCATCCTGATCCGCCAGCACCGGGCGGGAGGACGGATCATTCATCTCCACGGTGCTGCGGGACTTTTTGTCGTTCCAGTTCAGATCCGCCCGGGTGTATGCCACCGCCGGCTGAATCTCGTATATGTCTGCCCCCACAGCCTCTGCCAGCTGCTCTGCCACCCTCTTGGTGGTGCCGCTGGCTGAAAAATACGCAACCAAGGTCTTGCTCATTTTTTGTTCCTCCTTCTGTCTGCTTTTCCCTATTCCAGGATCTCAATCTCTGCCCCCTGAGTAGACAGGGCGAGGCTTCCATCCGTTACCGATACATGGCCAGCCAGGATCCCCACGCTGTTGGAGGTGATGGACAAATTGCCATCCCATAGCGCCAAATCCGTATCTGCATGCACGCCAATCTGATAGCTAGCCAGCAGCTCCAGGTTCCCCTGGCCGGCCAAAATCAGCGGCGCCTCACTGTAGAGAAGGGCATCCGCCCCGGCGTTGGCAGGCTCCTCCAGCGTTCCTACGCCTATGACCTGGATAAAATTTTCACTGCCATCCTGCAAAAACAGAACCAGTTTTTCCGCATTAAGGCAGGTGATGGCCGCCGTTCCCGGGCTGGTCAGGTCTACCCCGTTTAAGATCAGCTTCACCGGCTCCGGTTCCTCCAGATCAATGAGGAAACGGATTCCTTCCATGGAGCCGCTGAGCTCATAGCTGCCTCCCTGGTCTATGGTCACAAGTCCATTGGCCTGGTCATAGGCTGCGCCAGGGCCCTCCAGCGAAACCTGCCCTTCCTCCATGGAAACCTGTGTGGCGGAGACCGGCTGACTGCTGGCGCCGCAGCCGGCGAGGCCCAGTACAGTCCCTGCCATCCAGAGCGGCAGTATCCATCTTTCGATTTTCATTCCGAATCCTCCTCCATACCTGTTCTTATCCTCAGTATAAATAGTTTTGCGCTGAATGTCTAATACTTACGCCGAATGGCCGGCCATGCCTCTCCCGCATCTTTCCAATGCCTTCTGCGATCCGTCTGATGCCTGCCGGGCTACCGGCCGGACACCCGGGAGCCGCCGAACACGGCGGACATGGGAACCGTATCCAGCATCCGGTCCAGCTCCCGGACCTCCAGATCGGTCAGCTCCACCTCCGCGGCGCCCGCGTTTTCCTGCAGACGGTCCCGTTTCCGGGTTCCCGGAATGGGCACAATCCACGGTTTTTTGGCCAGCATCCAGGCCAGGGAAATCTGGGCCGGCGTGGCATGTTTCCGCTCCGCCAGCTCCTGCAGGTACCGGAGCATTTCCTGGTTTTTCTCCAGCCCCTCCGGCGAAAACTGGGGCATGACGCTCCGGTAGTCCGTTCCCTGGGCAAAGTGGGAGTTTTTGTCATACCGCGCGGACAGCAGGCCGTTGGCCAGCGGGGAAAAGGCCACAAAGCCGATCTGCAGCGCCTCCAGCACCGGGAACAGGGACTCGTAATCCCGGTACATCATGGAATAGCGGTTCTGCACCGCCGTCACCGGGCAGACGGCATGGGCCCGCCGCAGCGTCTCCTCGTCCGCCTCCGAGATGCCCCAGTGGGTAATCTTCCCCGCCTCCATCAGCTCCTTCATGGCCCCGGCGGTTTCCTCAATGGGCACCTGCCGGTCGATGCGGTGAATATAATACAGGTCCAGGTGATCCGTCTGCAGCCGCCGCAGAGAGCCTTCTGCAGACGCTTTTATGGTCTCCGGCCTTCCGTCCGGGATCAGCGGCTTGTTCACCGCCGGGGAGGACTCGTCAAACCGGATGCCGCATTTGGATGCCAGCACAATCCGGTTCCGGTACGGTTTCAACGCCTCCCCCAACAGTTCCTCATTGTCATGGGGGTTCTCCGGCGTGCCGTACACCTCCGCCGTGTCAAAGAACGTATAGCCCATCTCCACCGCCTGGGCCAGCAGCTCCGTCATCTCTTTTTTGTCCGCCGCCGGGCCATAGGCATGGCTCATGCCCATACAGCCCAGGCCAACGGCGGAGACCTCCAGGTCCTTTCCTAAAATCCGTGTCTTCATCTTCACATGCACTCCATCAAAATCTCATAAATTTCTTCCCGGCTCAGCTTCCGCGGGTTGCAGGCAATCACATTGCAGCTGTCCGCCACCTGCCGCAGCAGCTCCGGCGTAATTTCCACCCGGGACTTCAGCTCACTCATTTTGGTGGGAAGGCCGCACTCCCGGATCAAGGCGGTCAGCGCCCCCACACTCTCCTCTGGGGAGTTTACCCCAAAGACCACCTGGCCGAACCGGCGGAATTTCTCCGGGGCATCCTTCACAATATGCCGGTAGTAGGCCGGGTGGATCACCGCCAGCCCCTGCCCGTGGTTGCAGTCGGTGTAGGCGCCCAGCTGGTGCTCCATCTGGTGGGCCTGGAAGTCGGTGAGCCGCCCCACCTTCAGAATACCGTTCTCCGCCATGGCCGAATCCCACATCAGGTTGCCCCTGGCCTGCATGTCCTGGATGTCCGCCAGCAGCCGGCGCATATTGACCACCGTGTTGCGCATAATGGCCAGGGCCACATCATCGGAGACGTTGTCCGCATCGGAATGGCCGAAATAGGTCTCCATGGCATGGCTTAAGGTGTCAAAGGCGCCGGAGAGCACCTGCATCCGGGGGACCGAGCGGGTGCAGTCCGGGTCCAGGATGGCAAACCGGGGGGCGGCCGCCGCCATACCGCCCTTGATCTTTTTCTCCTCGTTGGTGATCACGGCCCCGCCGTTCATCTCCGCGCCGGTGCCGGAGGCGGTGACCACCGCCCCCATGGGGATCACCTCTGTGGGGAACCGGTGCTCCGTCATCTCCATCTCCCACAGATCCCCGGCGGTTTTGGCCTGGGCGCCGATGATCTTGCAGCAGTCCACCACGGAGCCGCCGCCCACCGCCAGGATCAGGTCAATCTTCTCCTCCCGGGCCAGCATGGCGCCCTCCTGTACCTTGGCATAGGTAGGGTTGGACATAATGCCGGAGAAATCCACCACCCGCTTCTCCGCATCCTCCAGAATCTTCCTCACCTGATCGTAGATGCCGTTTTTCCGAATGGAGCCGCCGTAGGCCAGCATAACGTTCCCGCCGTACCCGGCCACAGCCTCTGCCAGATGCTCCTGCAGCGCTCCCTCACCAAAATATACTTTCGTTGGATATTCATATACAAATTTCTGCATAACAATCCCTCCTCTCGGATTCTGTCTTTATTATAAAAGAAGCCTTGGGGGAATTGAAGAAACAATAAGTTCTCGGGTATATCCCCGTGGATTTTAAGGGGAATCCTCCAGCTGTTCCAGCAGGGGGCTTTCCAGCTCCAGCAGGTCCTCCACCGGGATCCGGGTGCCGTCCTGCAGTACCAGCACCCTCTCCTGCTCATCCAGACGCTTCCACCGCCCGGAAAGCCGCACCCGGGAGCCCCCTTCCTTCCGGGGATCCGGCCGGAAGCAGGTGACCGTCACCTCCGGTTCTTCCTCCGCCCATGCCTCCAGAAACCTCAACTTCCACTCCAGCTCCTCCTGCCCGCTGTCGCTGAGCTCCGGCCGCTCCTCGGTGAACCGTTCCGTCTCCCGGATCACCGCCCCGTAGCCGGTGAGGGCAGCAAAAGGGGAAAACTGGGCAGCCCGCTCCTGCCGCGGCATGGGCGGATGGACTGGGGAAACCGGGCGGGGCCGGTATAAAATATCCTCATACGAGCTTTTCATCACGCCTTGTGTCCTCCAATCTGTTCGTTCCGCTCCCGGGCGGTGGCTCCTTCCTCCAGGCTCATGCCCCGGAGCACTGCGTTTTTTCCGTATTTTTTCTGGATTTCCAGCATGGCCTTCTGCCACTTCTTCTCCCGCTCCTGCCGGGCTTCCTCCTGCTCCTGCCGGGCTGCTGCCTCCGGCGGTTCCCCAAACAGCTCCAGCTGTTCGTATTCCTCCGCCTCCCGGGCTTCCGTCTCCCCCACCACATGGCCGGCGGCCAGGGTCAGCCGGCGGATCATCAGCTCCGGATTTACAATCCGGTCAAAGAGGGCGGCGCAGATTATCCCGGTCATACCCCACGGTCAACACCAGCTGGTCCGTCAAAAGCCCCTGGTCCACCAGGTCCAGGGCAATCCGGTCCGCCTTCTCCCGGGCCACCAGACGTGCCTTCTCAAAGGAATAGGCGCAGGGAAGCACCTGGCCGGCCCCTACGCTGCGGGCCGCCGGCTTGTAGGCCTTAATGTCCGCAATGGTACAGGGTTCCCATCCCCAGGCATGGTCAATCAGCAGCTCCGCATTGATCCCAAAGAGCCGGTAGCTCATCTCATCCAGTTCCGCAATCTGCACGCCATTTTCATCCGGCGGCACATGCTTGGCGCCGATGTCCATGGCCACCTTGGCCAGGTACAGGTTGGTGCCAATCCCCGCTGCCGCCGTAATGCCCACGGTCCCCTGTACCGTCCGGATGATCCGCACCGCCAGTTCCCGGGCGGTTAGCCCATACGTCCGCAGATAGCCGGTGACGCCCAGGAATACCTCGTCAATGGAATAGACGTGCATGTCCTCCGGCGCCACGTATTGGAGATACATCTGGTAGACCCGGGCGCTGTATTCCATGTACAAGGCCATCCGAGGCACCGCCACCAGATAGTCCAGGGCCAACGCCGGATTGGCCTGAACCTGGGGATCTTCCAAAGAAGACCCTACCAGAACGCCCCCCCGGCGCCCGGCGGCTTCTCTCCCGGTTGATCTCCTTCACTTTTCGCACCACCTCAAATAGCCGGGGCCTCCCGGGGATCCCGTACGCCTTCAGGGAGGGGGAGACTGCCAGGCATATTGTTTTCTCTGTGCGGCTTTCATCCGCCACCACCAGGTTGGTGGTCATGGGATCCAGCCCCCGCTCCCGGCATTCCACGGAAGCGTAAAATGACTTCAGGTCAATGGCCAGATAGGTATGTTCCCCCATGGATCTCGCTCCTTTCCAACTGTCCCGAGGTATCCGATTACATCCGGAGTGTGTTTCCTGGATTTTGCCGTGCCTCTGCTTTCTTTAGGATTACCGGGCCGCATTTCCCGTATTCCACCCCATGTTCCCTGTGATTGATTTTATTGTACCACTCGAACATACGTTTTGCAAGTATAGATTCCTTTTCCTGCCCTTGTTGACAGGAGGCGGCGGCTTTTATAGAATAAGAAAAGAACGATCGGAGACAGAGGAAACACCCTCTGGGTATAACTGGATGCCGTGAGAAACACGGCAGATAGAGGAAAGGAGTCTGGTTCTGCGTGACCTGGAAAGAAGCCTGTTCCATTCTGGGCGTTTCCCCGGAGGCTCCCATGAATGAGATCAAACAAGTCTACCGGCAGCTGATGCTGCGGCTGCACCCGGATGTCTCTCCTGCCGCTTCCTATCCCTACACGGCCCGGGAGGTAAACCGGGCTTATGCGGTTTTAAAGAGAGGAGCATCCGGTGAATTGATCCGGGAGGCCGGGGCAGAAGAGGCCAGCCGGTTCTGGGATGCCCCCCTTAACCAACATGCCTACCGGGAACGGGAGATCTACTGCCCGGCAGAGGGCGCAGACGGGGAGATCCTGGGCCATTTTTCCCTGGCCCGGGGCAAATATCTCTGGACACCGGAGGAGGAATTTTCTCTGTTCCTCCAAAGCATTCACCACTGCGCCCGGCAGATTCTGGAGGAGTGGGAGGCCGCCCGCCATTATCCCGGGGCTCCGTCAGACCGGGTCCTGGCCAACCAACTGCCTTTGCTGGCCGAGCTGACCTACCTGCTGGCCCAGCAGTACGTGGACGGTACCGCCCTGCTGGAGGCGCTGGCCCGGGAGGAGGCACCTGCGGCGGATGGCAGCCGCCTGTTCTTTCTGCCCGCCGCCCTGGAGGGATGCAGCCGCAGGCTGGAGCCGGGGGAGGCCCTGTACCCGGCCCGGGTGAGGTGGCATCGGCTGTACGTGCGAGACCGGGGCGGCCAGGAGCTGGGCTACCTTTCCTTTCCGGACAACCGGCTGTACTATGCGGTCATCCCTCTGTTTGAACAGCGGCGTGTCCTGGTAAAAATCCGGCCGGCTTCCGGAGAAAGCGGCCCGGCTGTGGAAGCAAGCTCCCCGGCTGGCGTTGGCTCCCGCCGCCGGGCAGGCCGCCGCACCGCCCCCGGCTCCCCCCGGCTCCGGCTGTGGCTGAAGCTGCCCCCGGAGCACAGCGCCATGCCGGAGAATTTGAATCTGCGGATTCATCAGCTGTTGGAAGGAGGTTTCCATGGAACAAATGTCCCTGTTTGAGCGGGAGGATTCGGTGCCCCTGGCGGCCCGGCTGCGCCCCCGGACCCTGGACGAGATTGTGGGGCAGGAGCACCTGCTGGGGGAGGGGAAGGTGCTGCGCCGCCTCATTGAGAGCGACCGGTTCTCTTCCATGATCTTCTGGGGGCCTCCCGGCGTGGGGAAGACCACCCTGGCCCGGGTCATTGCCAACCACACCCAGGCCTCCTTTATCGACTTTTCTGCCGTCACCAGCGGCATTAAAGAAATCCGGGGCGTCATGCAGCGGGCGGAGGAGAACCGCCGGTATGGAGCCCGGACCATTGTGTTTGTGGATGAGATCCACCGGTTCAACAAGGCCCAGCAGGACGCCTTCCTCCCCTTTGTAGAAAAAGGAAGTATCCTGCTCATTGGCGCCACCACGGAGAACCCTTCCTTTGAGATCAACGGGGCTCTCCTCTCCCGGTGCAAGGTCTTTGTCCTCCACAGCCTGACCACTGATGATCTGGTCAAGCTACTCTCCCGGGCCCTCTCCGACCCCCGGGGCTTTGGAAACCAGAAGGTGATCCTGCCGCCGGAGCTTCTGGAGGCCATCGCCCGCTTTGCAAACGGGGACGCCCGCATGGCCCTGTCCACCCTGGAGATGGCGATCCTCAACGGGGACTACCAGGGGGACACGGTCACCGTCACCCGGGAAACCCTGGAGCAATGCACCTCCAAAAAGTCCCTGCTCTATGACAAGAAGGGGGAGGAGCATTACAACCTGATCTCCGCCCTCCACAAGTCCATGCGCAACTCGGACCCGGACGCGGCAGTCTACTGGCTGGCCCGGATGCTGGAGGCCGGAGAGGATCCTCTGTACGTGGCCCGGCGGGTGATCCGCTTTGCCAGCGAGGACGTGGGGCTGGCAGACCCCCGGGGGCTGGAGCAGGCGGTGGCGGCCTACCAGGCCTGCCACTTTCTGGGCATGCCCGAGTGTAGCGTGCACCTGACCCAGGCAGTGGTCTACCTGTCCCTGGCGCCCAAGTCCAACGCCCTGTACACCGCCTACGAAAGCGCCAAGAAGGATGCTCTCACCCAGCTGGCAGAGCCGGTGCCCCTGGTCATCCGCAACGCTCCCACCCGGCTGATGCAGGAACTGG
>CAZSAF010000026.1:0-20878 GCA_964604605.1 uncultured Lachnospiraceae bacterium | reverse complement strand
GCAGGCCCCAGCTCCGATCGCTCGTCCACCACCCCACCGTCTGGGGCGGGTGGAGCCCGCCGTCAGACACCTGCCGGATAATGTCCCGCAGCAGGGTGGTTTTGCCCAGCCGGAGCGGCGATACCAGCAGGGTATGGCAGAACCGCTCCCCTTTCCACAGATACGGCAGGATCCGGTCCGCGCAGCCCTTCACCTGGCGGGCCAGCCGCACGTTCAGAAAGGAAATGTACTTGAGCCCCCGGATCTCCCCGCCCTGGACCACCGCCTTGCCGGCTAGGCCCACCCGGTGCCCCCCGGGAATGGTGATAAAGCCCTGGCGCAGCTCCTCCTCAAAGGCGTAGAGGGAATAGCGGCTGACATACTCCAGGGTTTCCTGGATATCCCCCGCCGTCACCTGGTACGCCTGGCGCCAGTGGCCGGTGGTCTCCCAGGCGGCAGTCAGATACCGCTCCCGGCCGCCGCAGCACACACAAGGGTTGTCCCGCCCGCAGGCGGATTTCCTCCAGAACCGAAAAATCCACGGTACTCCTCTCCAGGATACCGCGGATTTTCTTGGCAAACATACAGGTCAGTTCTTCTCTCTTCATACTCCCGCGCTCCCTTACCCTCAATATATTGGGAGGCAGGTCAAACTATTCCCTTCGATCATTCCAACGCGCCTTTTACCTTCTGGCGGGAGACGCAGCGCTGCTGCCGGTTGGCCAGCGCCCGCTTCCGCCCCTCCAGCAGGATCTTTCTCCCGGCGGCGTTCCGGCTATAGACGGCCACATACTTTCCCATGGAATGGGACATGCAGGCGGCAAAGGCGTCCGCGTCCTCCCGGCGGCGGGAGAAGCAGTCCGGCACGGCAAAATAGCCGTCCATCCGCTTTCTGCGGGAAGCCTTGTACAGGATATACCGCTGGTTTTCCACCGGACCAAAGAACTCCTGCACGCACCGGGCAAACAGCGCCTTGTCCCGGCCGGTGCCGCCCTGGAGCCAGATCTGGTGCAGCGTCCCCTCGGATTCCACCGCCACCTGGCAGTCCGCCGAATCCAGCTGGCCGGACTGCTCCAGAGCCTTCCAGATCCCCAGGCCATACTGGTGCAGCCGCCCCAGGGGCGTGCCCATGGTAAACAGCTTCCGGGCGCAGGGAAACTCCAAAAGGGCCAGCAAAAGCCCGTACACCGCCCGCAGCGTCTCCCAGACGGAATACCGGGCGCCCGTCCGGAAGATCCAGGCGCTGATCCCAAAGGTCAGCAGCACCAGGCCGGCCCGGATCAGCATGGTGCGGATCACATCCAGGAAAACCACGTTGGGCAGGAACGGCTCCTCCACTCCAGTCTCCCGCACCGTCTCCACCTGATCCGCCACCGTCAGGGCCCGGTCCCAGCGCTCTTTCAGCTCGCCCCGGCGGCAGGACCGCTGCCACATCTCCCGGTTGGTCTCCTCCACGTTCTTCCGGGTAAAGGGGTGCCGGATGGCGGACAGCCGCTCTATGCCGTTTTCAATGACGTCTTTTTCATAGTGGAGCCCCAGGAAATTTTCCATGCGCCGGGACAGATTGTCCAAATCCTCGCTGTCCTCCTGCCGACCCAGCCCCGCCGGCCGCACGCAGACCAGATGCCATATATTGCTGGTCTTGTCCGGCTCCCCGGCAAAAATCCGGATGGCCCGGCCCCGCATCTGGTTGCTGAGCATGTAGGAGCCCACAAAGCTGGCCAGAATCAGCGCATTGACACAGGGGGAATCCCAGCCCTCCCCCAGCAGGGATTTGGTCCCCACCAGCACCTGCAGCAGCCCCCGGGCAAAAAGCTGGCTGACCAGACCGGTGACAAAATGCCGGTCTCCGGACACCTCCACCTTTACATAATCCGTGAGCTTTCCCGCCGGCGTCAGCCGCAACCGGTCCGGCTCCTCCGCCAGTTCCCGGAGAGTTTCCGCCGTCTCCGCCGGCAGAATCACCACGGTGCCGCAGAGCACCCCCAGCCGCAGCGGGCAGCCCCGGGACTCCGCCTCCCGGCGGATCTGTTCAAACAGCGGCACCACCCCCAGGCTCTCCACCTCCCGGGAGGGATCCCCCAGGGCCGGCTCATACTCCCGGCGGATGTAATCCGCCAGAATCAGCAGCCGCAGGCCGCTTCCCAGGTTGTCATACTCATGGAGCACAATCTCCCGGATGCCGGCACACTTGGCCAGGGAGTGGATCATGCTCCGCTCCAGCGCCCCGTTCCGCCGCAACGCCACCTGGCGCTTTTCCACCAGGCCCGCCGCTTTCATGGCGCGGATCTTTTCCTCCCGGTAGGCCGGGTCCACCGGATAGGAATCCGGATCGTCAAACAGAAAGCCCTGGAGCAGGATCTCCATCCACTGTTCCGACATGGGCGGAAGCTCCGTGCCGCCCAGAAGCTCCAAACAGGACGCAGGCCAGGGCAGCCCTTTGGCCTGTAGGTAAACCAAAAGGGAGGACAGATACGCCGGCTTCTCCAGCATCTCCTCCTCCCCTGCCGCTCCGGTAAGGAACGGATGGGCCTGCACCGCCTGGCGGAAGGTTCCATCCGCCATCCACTGCTCCACCGCCTCCCGGGCACGGTCCTCAAATTCCTTCAGCTTCCGCTCCTCCTCCCGGGTGGGATAGCTCAGGTACACGTAATCCTGGTGAGGGCACAGGGTCCCGTCCTTCACCAGCTCCGGCACAGAGATTTCCTCGTCAATCTCTCCGCAGAGCGCCTGGTACCGCTCCCACTGGGCCGGGGTAGAATCGTAAGGCGGGGTGGCGGTCAGGGCCACGGTGCGGATTTCCGGAAACTGTCCCCGGAACTGCTCCAACGCCTTCCACCACTCGCTGCGCAGGTGATGGCACTCATCCAGGCACAGGGTCCCCAGTCCCCGCTCCCGGAGCGCCTCCACCACATCAAAATCCGTGTAATCCACCTCTTCCCGGGTGCCCAGCTCCTCGTTCTCCCCCAGGGTGCCGGCGTACCGGGCCATGGCGCTGTACAGCGCCTGGTAGGTGGCCACGGTGATCTTCCCCGGGTGCCGCAGGTCCTGGGAGATGTTGGCCGCCTCGTCCTCCGGGCGCTTCAGGAAATTTTCCCGCATCCGCTGCACCCACTGCTCACGGATGGTAATGGTGGGCGCCAGAATCAGTGCCGGCCGGTCCAGCCGCCGGACCAGCTCAATGCCCAGCACTGTCTTGCCGGCCCCCGGCGCTGCCACAATATGGATCTTCCCGTCCGCCAGGTACAGACCGGACCGGTCCAGCACCCGCTGCTGGTAGCTGCGCCAGGTGCCATGAAATTCCAGAAACTCCTGCAGCATAGCCTTCTCCCCTTACAGTCCGGCAAAAAACAGCTCGTAAAAGTCGTCCTCTCCCTCCAGCAGCGGCGAATTTTCCCCCCCGCCGTTGGTGCTGCGCCGGATAGCCGCATAAAACTCCTCACCGGCACAGACAATGTCCATGGGGTACACCTCGTACCCGGCCTCCCGGCACACCCGGCAGAAGGCCTGGAGCGGGTCCGCCTCCTGCCGGCTTGCCAGGAGCTTCTCCCGCAGCGACGGATCCTTCCGGGCCTTTTCCTGCAATTCCTCTAACATCTCTGCTGTTGTCATATCTACTACTTCCTCTCTGTATCTTCCGGCAAATCCAATGCCTGGAGCCGGTGAATGGTGTCATACATAATATCCAGGCACTTTTCCAGCTCCTCCCGGGTCACCTCAAAGAAATCATCCCCCGGGTACCGGGCGTCAAAATAAAAGTCGGTCAGATAGGCCAGCCCCACGGTGTCCAGCTGCAGCTCCGGGCGCAGCTGGTTCAGCTTGGCGGCCATCCGCTTCATGTTGTGTTTCCGGAGCAGGTCGCTGGCATCCTCCTCCAGCATCAGCCGTTCCAGATACCCCTTCAGGAATTTCTCTGCCACCTGCTGGCACTGGACCGCCAGCTGATTGTAAAAGGTGCTTCCGGTTTTCAGCACTGCCTCCAGATATTCCAGATCATTCTGCCCAATGGACAGATACGAATTTTGAATCAATCTACCACCTCCAGGATCAGCTTCTTGTCCCGTTCCAGGACTTTCTGGAAAACGCTTTCCGGCGCCGGATCCTGCTGATTTTGATACACCACATCGGTCCGGACGCCGTTTTCCGCCTCATCCAGCGTCCAGCGGATCTCCGCTGCCAGCCGGCGGTCCGCAAGCTTCTCCTCGGTCACAATCAGAAGATCCACATCGCTGGTGCTGCGCACCTGGCCCCGGGCGCAGCTTCCAAAAAGGAAGATCTGCCGCAGCCCCGGGATCTTCTTTTCCAGCAGGTACCGGAGGTCCTGGTCAATTTTCCGCACAAACCGCTCCGGAAGCCCCTGGTAGCGCTCCCGGTAGACTTTTACCTGTGGTTCCACAGCATTCCCCCCTTTCCATAGCTCTGCCGTGCCTTTCACAGCATCCCGTTATACCCGCAGGGTGTTTCCATATCCGGCGCATCAGGTAATAGGCGCCGGGTTAAAGAAGCACAGATCGTTGTGGAAGCCGTACTGGTCGCTGTAGGTCTGTTTTTCCCCGCTGGCCACCGCCAGAATCCACTCAAAGATATCCGTTCCCACCTGGGCAATGGTCTTCTCTCCGGTGGCCACCTCCCCAGCGGAAATATCAATGAGGTCAAACCAGTGCTCCTTCATCTCCTTGCGGCTGCACACCTTGATCACCGGACAGATCTCCAGGCCGTAGGGGGTGCCCCGGCCGGTCATAAACACCTGGAGGCCCATGCCGCTGGCCACCTGGCTGGGGCCGCAGACAAAATCGCTGGCCGGGGTGGCCGCATAGATCAGGCCGTGGCGGGTGGGCTTTTCCGCTGGGGACAGCACCTGGACAATGGGGCTGGTGCCCGACTTGGCGATGGAGCCCATGGCCTTCTCCACAATGTTGGCCAGGCCCCCTTTCTTGTTGCCGGGAGTAGGGTTGGCATCCCGGTCCACGCCGCCCTCCGCCAGGTAATCGTCATACCAGCGCATCTCTTCTGCCAGACGGTCCCGGGTTTCCCGGTCCACGCAGCGGGCTGCCAGCAGGGGTACCCCGTCCCGCACCTCCGTCACCTCGCTGAACATCACTGTGGCGCCGCCCCGGACCAGCATGTCCGCCGCATAGCCGGCGCTGGGATTGGCGGTGATGCCGCTGAAGGCATCGCTGCCGCCGCACTGCATGCCAATGAGCAGCTGGCTCAAGGGCAGCTCCTCCCGCCGCCGCTGCTCCAGCTTCTGCAGCTTCCGGTCCGCCATGTCCAGAATGGCCTGCATCATGGCGTCATGGCCGGCGTAATCCTGGAGGGTCAGCACATTCTCCGGCGTGTTGTCCTCCGGGGGCAGCACCATATCGTAGGTCAGCTTCTCACAGCCCAGGCCCACCACCATGATTCCCCCGCCAAAGTTGGAATGGCGGATGACGTTGGTCACCGCCCGGATGGGGATCTCCGCCCCCGGCGCATGGATGGCCACGCCGCAGCCGTAGGGATGGGTCACCGCCGTCACCCCGTCCACATGGGGATACTTGGGCAGCAGCTCCCGCCGGATCCGCTCCACCGCCATCCGGACCACCCCCGCGGCACACTGGACCGTGGTCACAATCCCCAGCAGGTTCCGGGTGCCCGCAGGCCCCTGGGCGTTGCGGTAGCCCATCCAGGTGGTGCGGGTGGGCTCCGGCAGCTGTTCCCGGGGCACCAGGTTGGTGGCGTAGGGCAGGTCCGCCAGGGACGGACTCTCCGGCAGCTTCAGCATGTGCTCGTTGATCCAGCTGCCCGCCGGAATATCCGCCTTGGCGTAGCCCAGCACCACGCCGTAGCGGATAATCGCGCCGCCGGCGGGGATGTCCGTCAGCGCTACCTTGTGGGCCTGGGGAATGGGATCCCGGGTGGTCAGCCCCGGACGCACCAGAACACCGGCGGCCAGATCCTCCACGGCCACCGCCACATTGTCTGCCTCTTTGATCTGAATGATCCTGGGTACTTGGTTCATTTTCTTCTCCCTCTGTCACGGTTTTATTGCATATTTGATCACGTAATCCTCCTTGCCTTCAAACACCCTGTAGGCCTCCAAAGCCTGCTCCAGACGGCACCGGTGGGTGATCAGGAAGCTGGCATCCAGTCGGCCGCAGGCGGTGAGATCCATAATCTCCTGGCAGTAGCTGCCGTCCACGCCGCCGGTCTTAAAGGTCAGGTTCTTGCCGTACATATCCGGCAGTGGGAACACCTGGGGTTCCTGGTACATGGCCGCAATCACCACGGTGGCGTTGGGCCGGGCAATCTGCCAGGCGGTCTGGAAGGTATCCGCTCCGCCGGCCACCTCAAACACCACATCCGCCCCCGGCCTTCGGTGAGGCTTCGGACCGTCTCCGGCAGCTTGTCTTTTCCGGGAACAGGGCCAGATCCGCCCCCTGCTCCCGGGCCCGGTGGCAGGCCTGAAGGCCCTTTTCCAGATTTTCCTCCAGGGTGTCCCCGGGAGCCATCTGCAGCAGGGCGATTTGCAGCAATTTCCTCATGCCTTGCCCTCCTGCCTCTCCAGCGCCTTCAGCCGCCGGTACATGTCCCCGGTCACCGGCGCCGGGACCTTCAGCCGATCCGCCTCCCGGACAATATAGCCGCAGAAGGTTTCCAGCTCGGACGGCCTGCCGGACCAGATATCCCGCTGCAGGGAGCTGGTGGCGTCCTCCGCATGTTCCTTATAAAACCGGCGGAGAATCTCCTCCACATGCTCCGGCTGCACCACCACCCCCTTGGCCCGGGCCACCTGATAGGCCTCCTGCACCAGCGTCTCGTACTCCCGGGCCTCCGTCTGGTTCCGGCGGATCTGGCCGATGGTCTGGTTATAGCAGGCGGTGGTCACATTGTAGGCGCAGTTAAGCATATACTTGCGCCAGATTTCCACCTCTATATCCTCCGCTACCTTATGGTCAATATCCGCCGCCGTCAGAATGTCCGAAACCTCCTGCACCTTTTGCCGCTGCTCCGCATCCCCATGGGGAATTCCAATGCGCAGGTTGGCAAACTTCCCCTGCTGGGTGACGGAGCCGTCCCCATTGGCAAAGGCCACAATATAGATCAGAGAGTCCACCACCGTCCCCCGGCCCAGCAGGCTCCGGAGCCGTTCCCCCGGGTCCACACCGTTCATCACCGGGATCACCACCGTGCGCTCCGTCACCGCACGGTCCAGCTGCCGGCTCACCGTTTCCAGGGAATAATTCTTCACACAGAGAAAGAGATAGTCCTGCTCCTCCATCTGCTCTACCGGAACCACCCGCTCCGGCCGCACCACACTTTCCCCCTTGTAGTCGCTGTGGAGCACCAGTCCCTTTTCCCGGAGCAGCTCTCCCCGGGTACCCCGGGCCCCCAGGGTCAGGTGGGGGCAGACCCGCCCCAGCATGCCGGCCAGGTAGCCGCCCACGCCGCCGATGCCCACCACCGCAATGCGCTTTTCCATCCGTTTGGAATTCATGGATATATGCCTCCTGCCTTTACCGATTCCGCAGCCTACCGGGCAGTCCGCCCCGGGTCGCCGTCAGAAAATCCCGTGATTGTATTTGAACTGCCCGTAAATAATGATGCCCAGTCCCAGGACAAAGGCCAGCGCCAGCGCCGGGCCAATCCAGGCCTCCCGGCCCAGGGCACACACCACGCCGGAGAGGATCACACCGGCCCCCATTACCATGAGGCCCTTCCCCACCACCGCCGTGTAGGCTTTTTTATCCTGTTCCTTCACCTTCCGGTGGTGGTAATCATGGATCAGCGTTATCTTCTCCTGCCTCCAGATCACCCCGCCGATGAGAAGGAGCAGCAGCCCGCACAGGGCCATGATGACCACAAAAAGGAAGTTTCCCATCTCACACCTCCCTCATAGACAGAAAGGAACGCCTCCGGCCCGCGTTCCTTTCTGTGTTCCCGCACCGGCGCTTACGGCAGCTTCTTGCCGGTGATCATCTCATAGCACTGGAGATACTTCTCAATGGTCTTCTGGACAATTCCCTCCGGCAGCGTCCAGTTGTTGTCCGGGTTGGCCTTCAGCCAGTCACGGGCAAACTGCTTGTCAAAGGACGGCTGGGCGTGTCCCGGCTCATACCCCTCCACCGGCCAGAACCGGGAGCTGTCCGGGGTCAGCATCTCATCCCCCAGGACCATGTTGCCCTCCTCGTCCAGGCCGAACTCAAACTTGGTGTCCGCAATGATAATCCCCCGGGTCAGCGCATAGTCCGCACACTTTTTGTACAGGGCCAGGGTGTAATCCCGGAGCTTGGCTGCGTACTCCTCCCCCTTGCCCGGGAAGCGTTTTTCCAGGTAGGCAATGCTCTGTTCGTAGGAAATGTTCTCATCGTGATCGCCGATCTCCGCCTTGGTGGAAGGGGTGTAGATGGGTTCCGGCAGCTTCTGGGACTCCTGCAGGCCTTCCGGCAGGCGGATGCCGCAGACGGTGCCGTCCTTCTGGTAGCTGGCCCAGCCGCTTCCGGTGATGTAACCCCGGACAATGCACTCCACCGGCAGCATATTCAGCTTCCGGCACATCATGCTGTTGCCGTCAAACTGGGGCTGCTGGAAAAATTCCGGCATCTCCTTCACATCCGTGGAGATCATGTGGTTGGGAAGAATATCCTCCGTCATCTCAAACCAGAATTTGGACATCTGGGTCAGCACGGTGCCTTTCTTGGTCACCGTATTGTGCAGAATCACGTCAAAGCAGCTGATCCGGTCCGTGGCCACCATAATCAGGTTATCGCCATTATCATAAATCTCACGGACTTTTCCTTCTTTAATAGGTTTCATACTGTACCTCGCTTCCCTGAGTCAAATTAGTCTACGGACATTATACCATCTTCCCGCCGGCTTGCCAGTACTTTTTGTGATTTTTCTTCCTGCTTTGCGGTCCGCACAGTGGAAAATCCCGGGGAAATCTGGTATCATATAGAAACATTCTGGCAGAGGGGATGGCAATCGATATGATGAAAATTGACCGGCTGACAACGGTACTGGAAAACGGAAACGATCTGGTTCACCTCTATCTGACGGACCCTTCCGGGTATCAGAGGCTCCTGCTCTCGAACCAATACCGGCTCGCCCCGGAAATCCGGGAGTTTCTGGACGGCTATGCCGACTCTCCCCGCCTCTCCTATATCCAGCGGCGCATCGCGTGCATCACGGCCTTTGGAAAATTTCAGCAGCAGAGGGAGAAGGCACGGGAAGTCCAGCGGAAGCAGGATCTGCTGGATGCGCTGAAGCAGTACCGGCTGAACACGGAAAGCCTTCCGCTGAAAATCCGGAGCCTCACAGACCGGATTGTTCCGGGACTGCCGGTGGATATCCTGGATATATTCCTGCTGGATCCGGCCCTCTACCGCCGGATCCTCCGCTGCCGCCAGATTTCTGTGAGCCCGTATCTCACCGAATTTCTGGCCAGCTACCACACCAAAGCCAAATCCTACCGGGACCACCGTGCACAATATGAGGCCCAGGGTACCCGTTTTATGCAGATACAGCTGGCCACCTGCGCCCTGGAGCAGCCTTCCCAGGGAATAACCGGGGAGCACCCCCGGAAGCTGTACGCCCTGACCGACCGAGTATGGGAGGAGCCTCCCCTGGATCTGCTGGACGTCTTTTTGCTGGATCGGAGCCTGTACAAAAGGCTGCTGAAATCCCCTTCCTACCGGGTGGAGCCCGCCCTGTCGGATTTCCTGAAAAAGTATTCCACCGGCAAACAGCAGCCCAGGGAATTTTACCTGCAGCACTTTGCCCGGTGCCAGGCCATCCGCTCCGGCCAGCTGGCCGCCGGTTCCATTCCCCTTGCCCAGCTGTCCGATCGGGTGGAGACGGAGAACAAGCCGGTGCTGGAGCTGTTTCTGACGGACAAAAAGGCCTGGGAGGAGGTCTGCTCCCTGCCGGCCTACCAGATTGCCCCGGAGCTTCTCCGGTTTCTGGACACCTATCGCCCCAAACGCAAGCAGTACTCCCAAAAGCAGCGGCAAGAGTATCAGGCTGCTTTTGACGAGTATACGAATCGCCAGAACCGCCGGCGGCAGGCGGCAGCCGTTCCCTCCCTGGCAGACCGGCTGGCCCAGGCCACCCGGGAAGGACAGCTTTCCTGGAAGAAACGCCAATTGCGGGAGACCGGCCAACTGTTAGAACAGCGCTTTACGGCGGTGGACGCCGGGCAGGAATACGTGCTCTCCGTCTTTGGCAGAAAATCTCAGCCGGGGACCTGGAAGCTGCACATTTCCCTGGAAACCGCCGGAGGAGGCCCGAAGGATGCAGGCAGCGCCGCTTCCCGGAGACAGCTGTACCAGGCGGTGCTGCAGAGCGTCCGGCAAACCGAAAACCTCCAGGAAGAAGCTAACCCGCCTCTTCCAGCTGACGGCCGCCCGCTACCGGCCCGCCCCATCTCCCCCCAGGACTTTGTGGTTCGGACCAACCTGTTCCGCTGCCGTTCCCGGCAGCATCACCTGGAAGAGATCTGGGGGCTGATCCAGATTCTGAGGCCGGACGACTCCCGGGAAACGGAGAAGGCCGCAGCGGCCTACTGTCCGGAGTGCGGCTGCTTTTTTCTGCTGCGCACCGAGTACGACCGCCTGGCTCAAAAGGGGGGTCTGCTGTGCAAAATGGTGGAGAAGGAGGTGTTCTACACCCGGGGGCTGCCCTTCTCCCACTCCCCTGGGGAATCCCTGCTCAAGCAGCACGGGTACACGGTCAAGGCCTCCGTGGGCCTGACTGACATCCAGCGCCAGACCATCCTGGCCCAGCTCATGGATCAGCGGATTCTGACGGCAGCCCAGATCCTCTCCTACCTGCAGACATTTCAGGCGCAGAAAAGGGGGATCCCCGCCTGCCAGAGGGCCATCGCCAAATGGGAGGCGGATCTTCGCTTTGTCCGCCGGTACCAGGAGGAACAGAAGCCAGCGGTCCCCATCCGCTCCATCGCCAAGACCGATTACCTCAAAAAACCATAAATCAAAACAAGAAAGCTGTAAATTTTGAGCAGTGCAAGGGATTCGGTTGAAACTTTGTTTTCAAATTGACATGCCTCTATATTTTTCCTGTTCTTCTGCTTTCTTCATGCTATACTGGGAATATGAGGTGGGGAGCAAAATTTTTTGCCCCCTAGATGTCAGATTGCTTTGCAATGCGAAAGGGGTGTGGAATCATGTGGTTTATGATACTGTTTCTTGTACTTCTGTACGGTGTTGGCCTTCTGTCACTGTTCAAACCAGATCTCGCCGATAAACTCCGTTTTCCCTTTGTAAAGGACCGAGAAATCCCCAAATGGTATCGGATCTTCATCCGGATCGGGGGCGTAATTGCCCTGCTCATCGCAGTGTGGATCACCCTGCCCCTCCTGCGGTTTCTCTGAGAGGTTAAAGTGTCTGAAAATCAAGGAGTATTACCATGACCATTGGGATTATCTGTGCCGGCGATGAGGAGCTGGCCCCGTTTCTACCTTCCATAAGGAAGGGGAGCTTCACAGCACCGACAAAAATTCCTGCAGCTTCTGTGCCACCTCCGGTTCCCGGGGCGAGACATATACCTGCTGATTGCGGATCTGCATAATCCGGGACGGATTCAGCCGCTGCCGGTATTCCGCCGGCAGATAGCCGAACACGCTCCGGAACCGGTGGTTAAAGGTTTTCAGGTCCGAGAAACCGCAGTCGATGGCAATCTGGGTAATATTTTTTTCTGTAACCGCCAGCTGGTCAATGGCCATGCTCAGCCGGACCCGGGTCAGATAATCGTGGAAATTGATGCCCATGGTGTTTTTGAACAGAGTAGACACATAGGTGCGGTTATAGTGGATATACTGTCCCACATCGTCCAGGCTCAGCTTTTCTGCGTAATGCCGGTCAATAAACTGGATTACCTGTTGCACCGCCTCCCGGTTTTTCCGGTTGGGGTCTGCGGTTTTCTCCACCTGGTAAGGGGCCTCGCAGATTGTAGCCAACAGCATCTCAAAGGCAGCTCGGGCTTTCAGCGGCTGAAACAGTTCCCCTTGCTCCATGGACGCAAGCAGCTGCGCTGCGCAATAGCGCAGCTTTTTATAGATCCGTTTCTGGCGCGTCTGTTCTTGGGAAGGCGACAGCTGAAAAAGGACCCGCTCCCCTCGTTTGCATATATCCCAAAAAGCCGTGTCGGAAAACCGGAACACCAGGGCCCGGGAACGTTCATCCCGGGAGAAGGACACATGCCACACCCCGGGGTTGATGAGGATCACATCATTTTCCTGCAAATCGTAAGCGTCCTGGCCGCTGCAGAATTCCGCCCTGCCGCTGAGCAGGACACAGAGCTCATAGTCGCTGTCATGCCAGTGGTACCGGTAATTGTACAGTTCATGGGCATAGCAAAATCCGGAAAGATGGTCCTGCGGCCATTGCAACGGATAAAAAAACGCCTTCTGCATCTTCGCCTCCTGTCTCAACGGAAAAACAATTTTTCCCCATTTCTTACGAAATATTTTATCGCAAAATCCAAATATTTTCCACCTGGAAAATGTTTTAATGCCACAGGAAATCCCCCCAAGGCCTGGCATCCCTTATAACCACGTTTTCAAAATATCAAAAGATTTTTTTCAAAAGTATTCTACCCCAAAGTTTCTGGCAAGGCAGGGAAAATATTTGGATGTTTTCCGCGCTTGGAAGGCCGGATTTCCCTGTTTCTCCCCGCGCCCCTCCATCGGCTCCGCCCTTTTTTCATAATAAAATGCACGACAAGACGCCGCCAAAAACGTATACTGGGCTCAGCAAAAACCGGAATGGATCCGCCGGTTTTCCGAACGGAAACTGCCCCCGGGCACCGCCCGCGGCAAGGAGAGGAGACACCCTTATGAACACGCAGTTAATCATCTGCATTGTGATCTTTGTGCTGACCCTGATCAGCTATCTGCTGAACAAAATCCCCATGTGGGCCACCGCCATGATCTCACTGTGTGCCCTGTATATTACCGGGTGCATTGACGCCACCGGTGCGCTGGCCGGTTTTTCCAACGTAAACACCATGCTGATGGGAGCCATGTTTGTGGTGGCAGCGGGCTTCCGCCGCACCTCCCTGGTGGATTCGCTCTGCAAATTTATCACCCGGATCACCCGCGGTTCCTTTAAGATTGCGTATCTGGGCTACCTGATCATTGCGGTCATTCTGACCAACTTTATCGCTTGCCCATTGCCGCCAAGGAGGAGGCCAAGCAGAAAGGGAACGCCCTGTCTCCCCTGCAGGATAAGCTGGGCATCCTCTTCTTCTTTGTGAACATTCTGGCTCTGATTTTCTCTGCCCAGATTGGCCTGGAGACCTGGTTCATTGCCCTGGCCGGAGCAATGCTGATGGTGGTGTTCGGAATTGTGGACCGGAAAAATGTGCTGCGTGAGATTCCCTGGGATATGATCCTGCTCTATGTCGGCGCGCTGGCCCTGGGAACTGCCCTGACCAACACCGGCGCCGGAAATATGATCGGCAACTGGCTGGCGGATATCGTAGGCGGAACCCGCAACAATTATGTGCTGGGTATCCTGTTCTTCCTGATCCCGTTCATCATCACGCAGTTTATGCTGAACCGGGCGGTATCCGCTGTGTTCACCCCCATCTGCCTGCTGACCTGCAGCGCCCTGGGCGCCAATCCCATCGGCCTGATGTTCCTGGTGAATGCAGGCTCCCTGACTGCTTTCCTGACCCCTATGGCAACCCCGGCAGTCCCCCTGGCCATGGCAGATGGCGGTTATGATTTAAAGACCGTTGTAAAAGGCGGCGCCATTATCTCCATTTTTGTGCCGATGGTATACATTCCTTATGTGATGACGGTATTCCCGGCATTCTAAAAAGCCTGCAGAGCCCGGAACCTGCCCACAAAATAACTGGCAAAAGATCGGGTTCTGTGCTATAATTTTATATATAACGCTAAATAGGAGGAATAAATTTGAAGATCACCGATGTCAAACTGATTTATGCCAAACATTATCTTTTTGTCCACATCTATACCGATGAAGGAATTGTGGGGCTGGGAGAAGCCGGCAACTGGGGCCACCTGATGGCCACAGCGGAAGCCATCAAAAAATTTTCCACCTATCTGATTGGAAAAGACCCTTCCCGCATTGACGACATTGGGCAAAACCTGTACCGCTCCCTGTATTTCCGCGGTTCCGTCATCATGAGCGCCATCTCCGCCATTGACATTGCCCTGTGGGATATCAAGGGAAAGGCCTTGGGCGCGCCGGTCTATGAGCTGCTGGGGGGAAAGACACGGGACAAGGTGCGGGTGTACGCCTCGCCCATGTCCAAGGAGACGGACCCCGAATCCCTTAAAAAGGGCTACAGGGATCTGAAGGCGCAAGGCTTCACCGCGGCCAAGATATTTGTCAACGGCCCGGCCAAGTCGGAAAGCGGCGGCCGCGATGAATTTTTCTGCGGCCGCGTGGAGGATGAGCTGGAAAAAGTGGCCATGGTACGGGAAGCCGTGGGCAAGGACTTCGACCTGATCCTTGAGGCCCACCGCGGCATGACCGTGCCGGAAGCCATTGCCTTTGGACGGGAAGTGGAAAAATACCGCCCCATGGTCCTTGAGGACCCCATCACCCCCGACAACATCGACTCCATGGCGGAGGTGGCATCCAAGATTGCGGTGCCCATTGCCACCGGCGAGCGGTTCATCAACATCAAGGAGTTCGAGATGCTGTTCCGCCGGAACGCCGCCTCCTATGTGCGGCCTGACGTGTGCGCCGTGGGCGGCATCACCGCCTCCAAGAAGATCTGCGCCATTGCAGAGGCCAACGACGTGCTGGTAATCCCCCACAACCCGCTGGGGCCGGTTTCCACCGCCGCCTGCCTGCAGATCTGCGCCTCCATCCCCAACTTCGGCATCCAGGAGCTGCCCGGCTTCTGCCTCAACGGAGCCGAGGACGCCATGGTGCAGAAGCCCTTCCAGGTGGAGGATGGCTGCCTGCTGATTCCGGATGCCCCCGGCATTGGCGTGGAGCTTTCGGAGAACGCTTCCGAGCTGTATCCGTTAAACGACCGGGGCGGCATCAACGCCAAGCGGATGTTTGACGGTTCGGTGAAGGACTGGTAACAGGGAATCCAAGCAGACAAAAAAGGAGTGCTGTCACCATCGGCAGCGCTCCTTTTCTGATAGGTTCTTCTTGTATGCTTTCCCGGTTTCCTTCTCGCCCGGCTCACTCATAGCCCCAGCGGCCAACGGTTTCATAGACCCCCTGGAACCCCTCCGCAAAGACGAGCTTCAGGCGGGGACAGCCTTCAAAGGTCCGGTAGCCGATTTTCTCCACACCTGCGGGAACGCGAACTTCCTCCAGGGATTCGCAGCCCTGGAAGGCGCCGCAGCCGCTGTAGGCAAATCCCCCGTCCGTATGGTCTCGGAGAAGATAGACGGACGCGGTGGATTTCAGATGTTCCGGCAGAATAACCCGGCGCAGGCTGGTACAATTGCAGAATACCCCTTTGGGAAGAAAGGCCAGGAGAGATGGCAACCGAATCTCCTCCAGCAACCGGCAGTCTGCAAAAGCATTGTCGCCGATGCCGGTCACACTGTCCGGCAGTCTCAGTTCCCTGAGAGAACCGCATTGGGAAAAGGCGGAGTCCCCGATATCGGTCAGCCCTTCCGAAAAACCGATATGGGTCAGGCGGCGGCATTGGCGGAATGCGGCAACCCCGATCGCCTGCAGGCTCTCGGGCAATTCCACCGAAACCAGGAAATCACACTGGGAAAAAGCGTTTTCCCCAATCCGCTGGAGCCCCTCCGGAATCTTTACCTCCGGATCTGTCCCCAGATAGCGGATCAGTTCCTTCCCCTGAATAAGGAATGGGCTCTGGTCTTTCAGCCAGGGAGTACCCCGGAAGGAGCTGCTGGTAAAAGTATAGTGCTCCCCCTCAAACGTTACCTTTTGCAGCCGGCAGCAGTCTGCAAACGCTACATTCCATATTTTAAGCGGAACTTCCGAATTCTCTGCCTGGAACGACACCTCCTGCAGTCCGCAGCCCTGAAAGGCCCCGCCCCAGATGATTTGAAGCCGTGATCCAAAGGCCACTTTTTTCAGGCTGACGCATTGAAAAAAGGCGTCTACCCCAATGGATTCCAACGCATCGGGAAGCTGCAGCTGCTCCAGGCTCTCGCAGTGCGCAAAAGCTTCCTTTCCAATGGAGACCACCTTGTCCGGCAGCAGGACCTGTTCCAAAGCGGTGCAGTTCGCAAATGCCCCCCGCCTCAGCTGCGTCAAGCCGCGGGGAAACGAAACCGCTTTCAGCCGCCGGCAGTCGGAAAACGACCCATCCTGTATAATGCGAATCCGCTCCGGAAGCCGGATGGAGGTTAGGCGGACACACTGGGAAAAAGCGTATTTTCCAATCTGCGAAAGGCTGTCCGGAAGGGTAATCTCCCGAAGGTTTTGGCACCCCGCAAAAGCCTGCTTCCCAATTCTTTTCAGGCCTTCGGGGAGCACAATGGTTTCCAGCCAATTGCTTTTCGCAAACATCCTTTCCCGGATTCTTGTAATGCCCTGGGGCAAAACCAGTTCCTTTTCCTCCCCTTCGACGGCATACAGCACACCGTTTTCCACTTGCAGCTTCAGACTGCCGATCCGTAAGGTTTCCATGGCGCAGGTCTCCTTTTTCTTTTCATTATACTAGATCGGAGAAACAAATTCCAGTTAGAAGAAAAGGAGACCTTCCCACGGGCAGCCCTGGGGCCTCCCCGGAATGTCTCCTCTGTTCTCACTTATTTCTGGAAAATGGTCGCGCCGTACCGGTTGGCTTCGTCCATGTAGATCTGCCAGCTCTTCTCGTTGGCGGATTTCCAGGGAGATCGCGTACTCCGGATAGCGGCTGAGCAGAAAGGAGAGGACCGGGGAGACCAGCTCATCCTGGGGAATGGAGGAAAAGATGCCCATGCGGATCTGCTTTTTCTGGGTCCCGGCCTGCCGTTTCAGCTCCTGCATCACATGGGCATATTCCCGGTCAAGCCGTGAAAACTGGGCCAGGGCATACTCTCCCAAAGGGGTCAGGGCAGCACCCCGGCGGGAGCGGACAAACAGCCGCCCACCGATCTCCTCCTCCAGCAGATTGATCTGCTTGATCAACGCCTGAGGGGACAGAAACAGCTGCTCCGCCGCCCGGGAAAAGCTGCCCGCTTCCGCGGCCTTCAAAAAATAGCGGATTCTCTGAGAATACATGGCGCCGCTCCTTTCCGCCGGACAAAAGGCCGATCACCCTTCCAGGTACGCCTCCACCACATCCAGGGTCTGCTGAATGTCCTCCTTCGTGTGGGCCATGGACACAAACATGGCCTCAAACTGGGACGGGGCCACGTAGATGCCGTGGTCAAACATCCAGTTGGCGTACCGGCCAAAGGCCTGGGTGTCCGAGGTCTTGGCGCTGGCGTAATCCCGCACCGGCTCTTTGGTGAAGAACACGGAGCCCAGGGAGCCCACGGTATTCAGTACCGCCGGCACCTGGTAGGTGTCCAGCAGCCGTTTCAGTCCGTCAAAGAGCAGGGAAGCCTTCCGGTGCAGCTCTGTATACCACTCCGGATGGTCCCGGAGCAGGGAAAGCTGGGTGTAGCCGGCGGCCATGGCCACCGGGTTTCCGGACAGGGTTCCCGCCTGGTACACGGAGCCCAGAGGGGAAACCACGCTCATCACCTCCCGGCGGCCGCCGTAGGCGCCCACCGGCATGCCGGCGCCGATGATCTTGCCAAAGGTGGTCAGGTCCGGCCGCACCCCAAAGTAGCCCTGGGCACCGTCCGCCTGAAGCCGGAAGCCGGTGATCACCTCGTCAAAAATCAGCAGGCTTCCCGCCTCATCGCACAGCTTCCGCAGCCCCGGCAGGAAGTCTTTCTCCGGCACCACCACACCCATGTTGGCCGCCACCGGCTCCACAATCACCGCCGCAATCTGCTCCGGATACCGGCGGAACAGCTCCGCCACGCTGTCCAGGTTGTTGTAGTCCGCGGTGAGGGTATCCTGGGTGCAGCCGGCAGGGACCCCGCTGCTGTCCGGCACCCCGGCGGTCATAACCCCGGAACCGGCCTTTACCAGCAGGCCGTCGCTGTGGCCGTGGTAGCAGCCGTTGAATTTCACAATCTTATCCCGGCCGGTGAAGCCCCGGGCCGCCCGGATGGCGCTCATCACCGCCTCGGTGCCGGAGTTGACCATCCGCACCATCTCAATGGAGGGCACCATCTCACAGATCAGCTGGGCCATCCGCACCTCAATCTCCGTGGCCGCCCCGTAACTCAATCCCCAGGCCGCGGCCTCCACCACCGCTTCCCGGATGGCCGGATGGTTGTGTCCCAGGATCATAGGACCCCAGGAGCACACGTAGTCAATGTAGGTCTGGCCGTCCTCGTCGGTCATCCGGGCCCCGTCCGCAGAGCGGATGAACCGGGGCGTGCCGCCGATGGACTGGAAGGCCCGGACCGGGCTGTTGACCCCGCCGGGGATGTAGCGCTTGGCTTCCTCAAACAGTTGTTCCGAACGGGTTCCCATATCAGCCGATCCTCCCTTCATCCATGCACTGGGCCAGCTCCTTGGCAAAGTAGGTGAGATAGATGTCCGCCCCGGCCCGGAAGGTGCTGGTGGCAATCTCGCACATCATGGCGGTCTCGTCAATGTAGCCCAGCTGGGCCGCCGCCTTCACCATGCTGTACTCGCCGCTGACGTTGTAGGCGGCAATGGGCACGTCCACCGTCTCCTTCAGCTCGTGGATCACATCCCCGAAGGCCATGGCCGGCTTCACCATCAGAATGTCCGCCCCTTCCTCCAGGTCCAGCAGGGCTTCCTTGATGCCCTCCCGGCGGTTGTGGAAGTCCATCTGGTAGGATTTCCGGTCCCCAAAAGCCGGCGCCGAATCCGCCGCCTCCCGGAACGGGCCGTAGAAGGCGGAGGCGTACTTCACCGCATAGGACATGATGGGCACATTCTCATGGCCCTTCTCATCCAGCAGCTTCCGGATGGCCGCCACCCGGCCGTCCATCATATCCGAAGGCGCCACCATGTCTGCCCCGGCCTCCACCTGGGACAGGGCAATTTTCGCCAGGTACTGGATGGTGGTGTCGTTGTCCACCTCCTGTCCGTGAAGGATGCCGCAGTGGCCGTGGGATGTGTACTCGCACATGCACACATCCCCGATCAGATACATCTCCGGGAAACGGGCCTTAATAGCCCGGAAACCCTTCTGGACAATGCCGTCCTCGGCGTAGGCGCCGCTGCCCACCTCATCCTTTTCCGCCGGAATGCCAAAGAGCATCATCTTGTCCACCCCGGCGTTCAGCATATCCTCCACCTTGTAGAGGAGCCGGTCCACCGTGTACCGGTACTGGCCAGCCATGGAGGAAATCTCCTCCTGCCGGTTCTCTCCCTCCATCACAAACACCGGATAAATCAGGGAAGCCTTGCTCATCCGGGTCTCCCGGACCATCCGCCGCAGGTTCTCCCCGTACCGCAACCTTCTGGGTCTTTGGATCATTTCCATCTCAATTACCTTCTTTCCTCTATTTGCCGTGCTCTCCACGGCATCCCGTTACACCCGGAGGGTGTTCCTCTATTTGCCGTGTTGCCTTTTCTATTTTTGGCGGTTGACCTGCTCCGCCAGCTCCACCAGGCTGTCCATGGTAGCCCGCTGGGAAACCTGGGTCTGCATGCCCAGGGCCTCTGCCTGGGCCTGGGTCTGCTTTCCAATACAGAGGGCCCGCACCCGGTGGAAATCCAGCCCCGGCGCGTTTTTCGCAAAGCCCCGTACCGTGGATGCGCTGGTAAACAATACCAGGGTCTCCGGGTGCTGCTCCAGCTCCTCCCGGACATTCAGGATGCCCGGCTCCGGATACACCGTCTCATAGATGGTCAAGTCCGTCACGGACAGGTCCTTCCGGGAACGGATTTCCTCCAGAGTCTCCGTCCCCCCTGCCGCTGCCCGTGGAAGCAGAATGGACGCCCCCGGCTCACAGATTTCCGCCAGCAGCCTTCCCAGGGCCGCCCCGTCGTACACCTCCGGAACCGCATCCACCAGAATGCCCCGTTTTTCCAGCTCCTGGGCGGTGCCGCTGCCCAGAGCCGCCATCTTCTTTCCCGCCAGCAGGCGGATGTCCCGGCGCTCCTGGCGAAGCCGATCAAAGAAGTGGCGCACCCCCGCCGGGCTGGTGAAGGCCAGCCAGGAATACTGTTCCAACCGGTCCATGGCCTTTTCCCACTGTTCCGTTTCCGTCAGCAGCCGGGTGGCAATGGCCGGGATCTCCAGCACCTGGGCGCCCTTTTCCCGCAACTTTTCCGCCAGTACCGAAGCGCTCTCCCGGGGCCGGGTGACAATGGCTCGGCACCCGGCCAGGGGCCGCCGCTCCGCCCAGCCGAACCGGTCGCTGTACCGGCAGACGCCGCCTACCACCAGGATGGCCGGGGCCTGGGCCTTCTGCCGCCGAGCCTCCTCCGGCAGCTCCGCCAGGGTGGCAGTGATCCGCCGCTGTTCGGCTGTGGTGCCCTTCTCCAGCACCGCCGACGGGGTATCCGCCGGCATGCCGGCAGCCAGAAGCCCCTGGCAGATTTCCGGCAGGGCCGTCACGCCCATAAGGAACACCAGGGTTCCCCGCAGCCGCACCAAAGCCTCAAAATCCATATCCAGCGGCTGGTCCTTTTTCTTGTGCCCGGTGATAATATGTACAGAGGAACATTCATTCCGGTGGGTCACCGGAATCCCGTTATAAGCCGGCACCGCAATGGCGGAGGTGACGCCGGGAACCACCTCGTAGGGGATGCCCGCATCGGACAGCAGCTCCAGCTCCTCCCCGCCCCGGCCAAAGAGGAACGGGTCTCCCCCCTTCAGGCGCACCACCCGCTTGCCCGCCTGCGCCTGCTCCAGCAGAAGTTGGTTGATCTGCTCCTGGGGCACCGGGTGGTGGGAG
>CAZSAF010000025.1:0-21043 GCA_964604605.1 uncultured Lachnospiraceae bacterium | reverse complement strand
TACAAAGAAAACGCTGCCATGATGCACTATGGACCTGCCGCTGAAACAGCAAAGCGGATTCAAAAAGATGGTTTTCTTTTGGTTGATACCGGCGGTCATTACCGTTATGGCACTACGGACATCACCCGTACCTATTCATTTGGCTCCCTTAGCCAAGAAGATCGCCAGGATTATACCACGGTAATCAAGGGTTTTATCGCACTCCATACCGCCGTATTTAAAGATGGAACTCCAGGCAGGGAACTGGATAATATATGCCGTGTACATTTTTGGCGCAGGCTTCTGGACTATCGCTGTGGCACAGGCCATGGAGTTGGTTTTCTTTTGAACATTCATGAGGGCCCTCACGGTTTTGGCCTTGGTGCCAGAGATATTCCGCTCCATGAAGGCATGTATATCACAGTAGAACCTGGCATCTACCGCGAAGGGCTCCGAGGAATCCGTTGTGAAAATGCGGTTTATGTTATCCCTTATGGGCAAAGCGAATATGGCGATTTTCTTCACTTTGACACCTTTACTTATCTTCCCATTGACCCATCCCCTTTGTTGCTGGAAAAAATGGATCAAAGTGAAATCTTCTGGTTGAATGAATATAACCAGCATGTTCGCACGGCTATGCTGCCACTGCTTTCCCAGGCGGCCGCGGATTGGGTGCTTTCCAGAACCAAGCCAATCTCAGAAAATATTTAAATAAACTAGATTACCAAGTATGCCTTCCCCTGCCTTTCCACAGAGCTTCGGAAGGCATGTTTTTTCTCTTGACAATTATCTTCGGATCTGCGGCTTCATCAAGGGAAGCATGCTTCTGAATCTTTTCATGTCCGTATTGATTGCCCTGCCAAAGCTACTGTTTCTGGGCGTGTTCCACTGGGGGGTTCTGAGCAGCATCCCTGGCCACATGCGACGGCATGCTTGTCTGTGTGCTGATTGCGCCGCTCCTCTTTCTCCGTAGGAAGGCTCTGCTCCGCTTCTGCAGACCCCGGCTTAATGGCCATATATTCCAGCAGATTGTGGCCTGCGGCAGCCCCAACTTTCTGAATAACATTGCAGGAAGGATCACCTCCATTCTCATGAATGCCATTCCGGTCCGCCTGGGCGGGGAGACCGCCGTCTCCGTATACGGGGTTTTGATGTCTGCGGCTGGGGTCATTCAGCCGCTGCTCTATGGCATGTGCGATTCCCTGCGGCCTGCTGTGGGATATAACTGGGGTACCGGCCAGATTTCCCGTCATTCTCATAGCGGCCCTGTGGCCCCTGGGTCTGGAAGGAAGAACAGACTCCAAACGAGCCCTGACCTTTTCAGAACCGGCTTAGTATTGTATGAAGCCCGATTCGTATGTTATAATTTTGAAAAATCCTGCAAAAAATCCACGGGAGGTAACACCTATGAACATCATCACCATCAGCCGGGAATTCGGCAGCGGAGGCCGGGAGCTGGGCAAACAGCTGGCCAGCCTGCTGGGTTACGCATATTATGATCGGGAAATTGAGGAGGGCATTGCCCAGCGCACCCACTTGGACGTGGCGTATGTCACCCGCTCGGTGGACTGGGGACAGCTGGCCAAGGTTCCTTTGCATTTTGGCCGGACGCTCTATCCGGGAACTATGCCCTAAAACAGCAGCTGGAAATTCTGGAGGCCCAGCAGAACCTGCTGAAAGAAATGGCCGCCTCCTCCCATTGTGTCATTGTGGGAAGGGCGGCGGATGTGATCCTGTCGGATTTTCACCCTTTCAAGATATTTGTATACGCGGATATGGACTACCGGGTCAGCCGCTGCCAGGGAAATGCGGAGACGGAGGAACAGCGCTCCCCTCGGGAGCTGGAAAAGTCTATCCGGAGCTTCCCTTTTGGCCCCCTATGCGCAACGTTGGTTCCAGCAGCAGACATAATGCAGCGGATATGACGCGAAAGATATAGCGCGGAGGAGAAAGCGCGGCAGGCCATCCTGCCGCGTTTTTCCTTCCCTGCATCCGGGACTATTTCAGGTTTTCCGGATTCAGTCCCAGAAGCTCCGGCAGCACAAACCGACCGTCTTTTCGGATCAGCACGTCATCAAAGTAGATTTCCCCGCCGCCGTACTCCGGCCGCTGAATGCAAACCAGGTCCCAGTGGATGGCCGAGTGATTTCCGTTGGGGGCATCCTCATAGCAGCAGCCGGGGGTAAAGTGGAAAGAACCGGAGATTTTCTCATCAAAGAGGATGTCCTTCATGGGCTTTTCCACATAGGGGTTCACGCCCAGGGCAAACTCCCCCACATACCGGGCGCCTTCATCCGTATCAAACATCCGGTTAATCCGCTCGGTATCATTGGCGGTGGCCTCCACAATCTTTCCCCGGTGGAACCTCAGCCGCACATTCTCAAAGGTAAAGCCTTGCTCCACCGAGGGGGTGTTGTAGGTCAGCACGCCCTCCACCGAATCCCGCACCGGAGCCGTATAGATCTCCCCGTCCGGGATATTGCACTCGCCGGCGCAGGGAACCACCGGAATTCCTTTGATAGAGAAGGAGAGGTCTGTGCCGGGGCCCACCAGGCGCACCCGGTCCGTCCGCTCCATCAGCTCCTGCAGCGGCTTCATGGCCGCGGCCATCCGGGAATAATCCAGGTTGCAGACATGGTAATAAAAGTCCTCAAAGGCTTCCAGACTGGTACCCGCCGCCTGGGCCATGGAGGCATTGGGATACCGGAGGACTACCCATTTGGTGTCATTGACCCGGATATCGGTCAGCGGCCGCTGGTACACCTTGGAGAACAGCTCCAGCCGATCCGCCGGTACATCCGAGAGCTCGGAAATATTGTCCGCCCCCCGGACCGCAATGTAGGCGTTCATCTGCCGCATTTCCTCTATATCCCGCTGTGCCATCAGCTCCAGCTGCTCCTCCCGGCAGTTCCAGATCAGCTCCCGGCGCACCCGGGGATCCTGGAAGTGGACAAAAGGCAGGCCGCCAGCCTGGTATACCTCCTTCACCAGCAGCCGGGCCAGATCCGTAGTATCATAACCAATATACTCAATATACACCTTCTCACCCGGCTGAACCCGGCAGGAATAGTTGACCAGGTTGTATGCCAGGGTTCTCAGACGCTCGTCCATGAACAATTCTCCCTTCTGAATGGTTTTCTGGTTTCATTATCTCCGGAAATCCGAAAATTGTAAAGGCCTTTCTTGACAACCGTTTCCGGTTTCGGTATGCTTGGTACGAAAGCCGCTCCCAGCCGTTTCGCACGGCTCCGGCGGCCAATCACCCATTCTCCGGCTCAGGCCGGAAGGAAAGGATCTTCTTATGTACTGTGATTTTCATGTGCACACCGCATTTTCCAGCGACTCGGAGACAGCCCCGGAGGCACAGCTGGAGAAGGCTGTCTCTCTGGGGATGAAAGAAATCTGTTTTACGGACCACCAGGATCTGGATTTTCCTCCGGGGGAACTGGACTTTCTCCTGGATACCCCTGCCTATGTACCGGCGGTACGGCAACTACATAAGGACTGGGAGGGGCGGATCCGGCTGCGCCTGGGCGTGGAGCTGGGGCTGCAGCCTCACCTGGGCAGCCGGCTTCCGGAGTACGTTCATTCCTACCCTTTTGACTTTGTCATCGGCTCCACCCACGTATCCCGGCACTTGGATCCCTATGAGCCTGCCTTTTTCCAGGGGATTGCCGAAGAGGAGGCCTACCGGCTCTATTTTGAGGAGGAGCTGGAAAATCTGCAGACATACGACTGCTTTGACGTGGCCGGCCACATTGACTATGTGCTGCGCTACGGGGCCCACGGAGGAGACCGGGATCCCATGGACGCCTACGGAGATGTGTTGGATGAGATTCTGCGGACGCTGATTGATAAGGGAAAAGGGCTGGAGTGCAACACCGCCGGGCTTCGCTCCCGCTGCGGCGTTACCAACCCCAGCCCCTCTGTTCTCCTGCGCTACCGGGAGATGGGCGGTGAAATTCTGACCCTGGGCTCCGACGCCCACGCTCCCCAGGATCTGGGCAGTCGCTTTCCGGAGTTGCGGGACCTGCTGGCCGCCTGCGGCTTCCGCTATTACACCGTATTCCGGGAACGAAAGCCCTATTTTCTGCCGCTGTAGGCTGCCCTTGCCCGTTCCGCGCCCTTACACCCCGTCCAGCCGGTACACCTCCGGCCGCCGGTCCCGGAATACCGGAATCTGCTCCCGAATACGGGTGACCTGGGAGAAATCCGCCTCTCCGCATACCACCTGTTCTTCCGTTCCTGCCTGGCACACCACCTGTCCCAGGGGATCCACCAGCATGGAGGATCCACAGGATACAACGCCGCCGTAATCGCCGCAGCCGTTGACACAGGCCACATACAGCTGGTTCTCAATGGCCCGGGCCTGGTTTAAAATTCTCCAGTGCTCCTGCCGGGGGAACGGCCACTGGGCCGGCACAAAAAGCAGCTTTACTCCCCGAAGCGCCAGCGAACGGACCAGCTCGCCAAAACGAAGGTCATAGCAGAGGATCAGCCCTGCCGGAATTCCATCCAGCCGGAACGTGCAGAGGGCCTGGCCTGGCTGAAAGAATTGATTCTCCCCCGCCAGGGAAAAACCATGGATTTTGTCATACCGGGCCAGCTGCCGCCCCTGCCGGTCAAAGACATAGGCGGTATTGTAAAACAGCGGCTTGCATAACGGATGCGCCTCTGGCTGATTATGCGCTGTCCTGCTACCACCCACGCAAATAGCGGGAGTTTCCTCTGCTCCTCCCACCTCCCGGCGGGTAACCAGGGAGCCGCCCACCAGGTTCATCTGATACCGGGCGGCCAGCTCCGCCAGCAGGGCCCGGCTGGCCCCGCCGTCCTCCTCCGCCAGTTCCGCCATCCGTTCTCTGGGGAAGAAGCCGGTGTTCCAGGTTTCCGGCAGCACCGCCACGTCACAGCCCTGCTCTGCCGCCTCCTGCACCAGCCACGCCACAGTCCGGCGGTTTTCCTCCGGCTGGTCCGGCAATACCTTCATCTGCAGCAGGCCGATCTTCATACCTGCTCCTTCTCCGCCGCCAGAATCTGGCGTCCCATGTGAACACCCATGGAGGAAGCCATCATCAGGCCCCGGGTCCAGCCGCTGGAATCTCCCAGGCAGTGGAGCCCCTGGATGCTGGTGTTCAGGTTCTGGTCCATCTTCACCCGGTTGCTGTAAAACTTCAGCTCCGGCGAGTATAAGAGGGTCTCCTCCGAGGCAAAGCCCGGCACCACCTGGTCCAGGGCCGCAATAAAGTTGATAATATTCAGCATGGAGCGGTAGGGCATGGCCGCGGTAATGTCCCCGGCCACCGCATCCGGCAGCGTAGGCTTCACATTGGACTGGGAAAGCTCCTTGGGCCAGGTGCGCTTGCCGTCCAGAATATCTCCGTACCGCTGCACCAGAATGTGCCCGGCCCCCAGCATATTGGTCAGCTCGCCTACCTTCTGGGCGTAGGCAATGGGCTGATTAAAAGGCTGGTTGAAATTGTGGGAGCAGAGGATGGCCAGGTTGGTGTTGTCCGATTTCAGCTCTTTGTAGGAATGGCCATTGACCACCGCCAGGTCGTTGTCATAGTTTTCCTGGCTTACAAAGCCGCCCGGATTCTGGCAGAAGGTCCGGACCTTGTTCTTAAAGGGCTTGGGATAGCCGATGAGCTTGGACTCGTAGAGGACCCGGTTCACCGTCTCCATCACCTCGTTGCGCACTTCCACCCGGACGCCGATATCCACGGTCCCCGGCTGGTGGGCAATGCCGTGCTCCGCGCAAATGTGGTCCAGCCAGCCAGCCCCCCGGCGGCCGGTGGCAATCACGGTACGTTTTCCGTAAACCTCCTGCTCTGCGCCGCCGTGCTCCAGGATTACCCCCCGGCAGACACTGTTCTCCAAAATCAGGTTCCGACACTCGTATCCAAACCAGATTTCCACCCCCTGTTCCAGCAGATACTGCTCAATGGAGTAGTAAATGGCCTGGGCTTTCTCCGTTCCCAGATGGCGGATGGGGCAGTCCACCAGCTTCAAGCCGGCCCGGATGGCCCGCTTGCGGATTTCTTTAACCTCCTCCGTCTGGCCCAGCCCTTCCACATGCTGGTCCGCGCCAAACTCCAGGTAAATGGAATCCGTGTAATCAATGAGCTCCTGGGCGAACTGCTCTCCCACCAGGCTGGGGAAGTCCCCGCCCACTTCATAGCTTAAGGACAATTTGCCGTCAGAGAAGGCTCCGGCCCCGGAAAAGCCCGTGGTGATATGGCAGTAGGGCTTGCAGTTGACACATTTTTGCGTCTTCACCTTGGGGCAGCGACGTTTTTCAATGGCCACGCCCTTCTCCACCAGCAAAATTTTCTGGGAGCTTCCCCTGCGAATCAGCTCCAGGGCCGTAAAAATCCCCGCCGGCCCGGCGCCAATGATAATCAAATCATACTTCATTTTTCTCCCTCATTCTGCAAAAATGTCTTTTTGATTTTCCGATACAGATGCGCAAAGGCCGCCAGCGCCGCCCCAAAGCCAACCAGGCACAAAATGCTGAGAGCATTGTGCTGCAGCCGCTCATTGATGACACCGGTAAAAAAGTTAAAGGCTACCAGCGCCATCAGCACCGCGCAAACGCCCATTCCGAATTTAAACATACCCGTTACCAGCTTCATCTACGCCTCCTGTTCCGCCAGCTGCAGCAGCTCCGCCTCCGAGAGGATGGGAATGCCCAGCTCCTTGGCCTTCCGGTTCTTGGAGGAATTGGAAGTGGTGTCGTTGTTGACCAGATAACTGGTCTTGCTGCTGACACTGCCCGCCGCTTTTCCTCCCAGGCTCTCAATCCATTCCTGGGCTGCCTTCCGGTTGGGGAAGCGCTCCAGGCTTCCGGTAATCACAAAAGTCTTGCCTGCAAAGGGCTGCGCACTCCCCTCCTCCTGGGGCTTCTCCAGATCCAGAATGGCCAGCAGGCGGTCCAGCAACTGCTGGTGGACCGGATCCGCAAAGTATTCCTGAATACCCTGGGCAATGACCTCGCCAATCCCATCCACCTCCACCAGCTCCTCCGGCCCCGCATGGCGCAGCCTTTCCACGTCGTAATCGAAGGCGCGGCACAGGGTACGGGCGTTGGCCGGGCCAATGTTGGCAATGCCCAGGCTATAAATCAGTCGGGGGAGTGTGGTGTGGCGGGCCCGCTCCAAAGCTTCCATCAGATTGTCAAAAGACTTTTGGCCCAGCCCTTCCATCTCTATGATCTCTTCCCGGTGTTCGCCCAGGGCAAACAAATCCGCAAAGTCGTGGACAAACCCCGCGCCGATGAATTTTTCCAGGGTTGCCTCCGAAAGGCCGTCAATGTTCATGGCGTCCCGGCTGACAAACAAGGCAAAGCTCTTGATTTTCTTGGCCTGGCATTCCGGGTTGGTGCAGTACAGGGACTTCACCTCTGTGGTCTGATGGATGGCGGTCTTTCCGCCGCATACCGGGCAGGTCTCCGGCGGCTGCACCGGGCCGCTGCGGGTCAGGTTGTCTGCAATCTGGGGGATGATCATGTTGGCCTTGTACACGGTGATCCGGTCTCCGATGCCCAGCTGCAGCTCCTCCAGAATAGACAGGTTGTGGACACTGGCCCGGCTCACGGTGGTTCCCTCCAGCTGCACCGGATCAAAGATGGCCACCGGATTGATGAGACCGGTGCGGGAAGGGCTCCACTCAATCTCCTTCAGCGTAGTCTCCCCCTGCTCATCCGCCCACTTAAAGGCGATGGAATCCCGGGGGAACTTGGCGGTCCGCCCCAGGGACTGTCCGTAGGCAATATCCTCATAGGTCAGCACCAGTCCGTCCGAGGGCAGATCGTTTTCCGTCACCTTGCCGGCAAAGGAGATCACCGATGAAGCCACGCTGTCCCGGTTCACATGCTCATAGTACACCACGTCAAACCCCATGGACCGGAGCCATTCCAGCTGGGCGGACCGGGAGTTGTGAAAATCCACCCCTTCCGCCTTCACCAGGGTAAACGCGTAAAAGCTGACGCTGCGCTGGGCCGTCACCTGGCTGTTCAGCTGCCGGACGGAACCGCTACACAGGTTCCGGGGATTCTTGTACTTTTCCTCCTCATCCGTCAGCTCCGCATTAATCAGCATAAAATCCGAATAGCGGATCACCGCCTCCCCCCGGAGGATCAGCTCCCCGGTGTAAGCAATCTGCAGAGGGATATTCCGGAAGGTCCGGGCGTTGGCCGTCACCACCTCCCCAATCTCGCCATTTCCCCGGGTCACTGCCTTGGCCAACTCCCCGTTTTGGTAGGTGAGGACAATGGTCAGGCCGTCCATCTTCCAGGAAAGCAGCCCTTCCTGGTCCCCCAGCCACTCTCCCAGCTCCTCAATGTCCTTGGTCTTGTCCAGGGACAGCATGGGGCTCTCATGGGCCTCCTTGGGCAGCTGGCTCAATAATTCATATCCCACGTGGATGGTGGGGCTGGCAGAGAGCACTACCCCGGTCTCTTTTTCCAGGGAGAGCAGCTCGTCATACAGCCGGTCATATTCCAGGTTGGGCATGATCTCCCGGCTCTCCTGGTAATACGCCCGGGAAGCCGTATTCAGCTGCTCCACCAGCTCCTTCATCCGTTCCATTTTTGTCTGTTCCATCCCTGCCTCCTACTTGCCTTTTTTCCGTCCGGCCGCCGCACCGGTATCGGGCCACAGCGCCTGCTTCCAGGCACGCTGCCTGCTGCCAGCCGCCCTGTCGGACGCAGGCTGCCGCGCCGGGCCCTGGCCTACGCTCCTGTCTCCGGCCTTCAGGGCCGCCAGCAGCGCCTGCTTCTCCTCCCCCCGGATTTCCCGGTACTGGCCGGGCTGCAGATCTCCCAGGAGGATATTTACCACCCGCACCCGCTTCAGGGCTTCCACCCGGCATCCCAGGGCCTCACACATCCGTCGGATCTGCCGGTTCAGCCCCTGGGTCAGCACAATCCGGAACCGGTCCGGCCCAATCTTTTCTACGGTGCAGGGGCGGGTAACCGTGTTCAGGATCGGCACGCCGCCGCGCATTTTTTCCAGAAAATCCAAGGTCACCGGCCGGCTGATCTGCACCAGGTACTCCTTTTCATGTCCGTTCCGGCTCCGGAGAATCTGATCCATCACCCCTCCCATGTTGGTCATGAGAATTAGCCCCTCGGACTCCTTATCCAGCCGCCCCACCGGGTAGAGCCGCTGGGGATACCCCACCAAATCCACAATGTTCTTCTCCCCGGCATAGCGGGCGGTGGTGCAGACAATCCCGCGGGGCTTATACACAGCCAGCAGCACCTTCCGCTGCTCCGGCTCCACCGGCCGGCCGTCCACCAGCACCTGGCTTTCCGGCCCCACCTGGCAGCCGGGCCGTGCCACCTTCCCGTCCACGGTCACCCGGCCGGCTTCCATCCACCGGTCCGCCTCCCGCCGGGAGCAGACGCCGGCATCGCTCAAAAATTTGTTCAACCGCATACCTACTCCTCCCGGCTATATGCCCAACAGCTGCAGCACCAGCAGAAATGCCGCAAACAAAAACGGCAGGGTACTGGTGGCTTCCCAGAATGTATTCATCAATTCGGCCCATTCCATCCAAACAACTCCTTTACTTCCTTCTCTTCCGTCTGCCAGAGCCCGGGCGCCAGCTCCTCCTGTCCGCAGATTGCCAGCATGTATCCCGGTACCGGCTCCCGGAGCCAGAACCGTTCCGGCTGCATCTGCCCGTTCCGGATCACCCGAAACGTGTCATCCAACAAGCTCCCGCAGCCGTTGTCCGGCCAGGTGCGCCGGAACACGGTGGAACCGTGGCCTTGCTCCACCGAGAAGGCCTCCAGCGGCAACGCCAGCCCTTCGCCGGTCTTTTTCATATAACTTTCCCGCAGCGCCCAGATTTCAATAAACGCTTTTTCCGGCTTCTCCGCCTTCTGAATATATTCCTGCTCCCATCGGGAAAAATACCGCCCTGCCACATCCGCCTTCAGCGGGCGAATCTCCTGGATGTCCACCCCGGCGGCCCGGGAGGATACCACACAGGCTGCCCAGGCGCCCGAATGGGATACATTAAAACACAGGTCCGGGGTTTCGGAGAAAAACGGCTTCCCGCCAGGTTGCTCCTCCAGCTCTCCGGCAGGGGGAATGCCCAGCCGTGCCAGGACAGACCGCAGCAGAAGCTCGGCTCCCAGGCTGCTGGCCCGGGCATTTGCCGGGCGGACTCGTCTCAGCTTTTCCCGGCAGCGGCGGGAGACCATGGGGGCATAAAAAGCCTGTACCGCCTCCGGTTCCAGCCAGCCGGTCTCCATTATTACAGCCTGGATCATTGCATGCCTCCTACTGATTTCGTTTCTTTCTCTCTGCGCTCTTACGTATTATACCCCATTCCGCCCCCTGTGTCATGGACTTTTTGCAGATTCCACCGTTCCGGCATCCCATGAAAGCAGAAGCCTTCTGCCAAAATCACACACCGTTTTATAGTTTTAACTCTATATCAATATCCATTTTTATATAGTATACATTCTCAAATTTCTGTGTTAGGATGAAAAATGGGAAAGGAAGGTATTTTATTATGGAAATGATTCTGCTCTTGGCAAGGCAAAATGTTCTGATGGCCCTGTATCTGCTCATCGGCTATCTGCTGTTCCGGCGCAAGCTGATCTCCGTCCAGGGCAGCGCGGAGCTGGGGAAAATCCTGCTGTACGTGATCATGCCCATGGCCATTGTCAACTCCTATTTGCGGGAGTTTTCCGTGGAAATCCTCTCCGGCTTTCTGTTCTCTCTGCTTGCGGCAGCCGCCGCGCTTTTGCTGTCCATGGCGGTCAGCGCCCTGTTCTTCCGGAAGAAATCCCCGGTGCGCCAGTTTGGAGCGGCCTTCTCCAATGCCGGATTCATTGGCATCCCGCTGGTGCAGGCGGTGCTGGGCTCAGAGGCAGTTTTCTACATTGCCTCCTTCATCGCCTTTCTGAATATTCTCCAGTGGACCTACGGGGTATTCCTGATGACCCGCAGCCGGGAGGCCATCTCCGCCAAAAAGATTCTCACCAATCCCATTGTCATCAGCTTTGTGGTGGGATTGCTGCTCTTTTTCCTTCCGGTGAAGCTACCCTCGGTGCTTACTTCCCTGACCTCCACTCTGTCTCAGATGAGCGGGCCCCTGGCCATGATGGTGCTGGGAACGTACCTAGCCCAGATCCGGCTTGCAGAGCTGTTCACCAGCGCTCAGTCCTATCTCTGCTGCCTGGTGCGGCTGCTGATCATCCCCGCCCTCACCATTCTGCCGCTGACACTGGCGCCGGAATCCATGGCACTTCCGCGGATGGCCATCCTCCTGGCGGCGGCAGCCCCGGTGGGAAGCAACATTGCCATTTTTGCCCAGCTCTATGGCCAATCCTACACGGAAGCGGTAAAGGATGTCTGCCTCAGCACCGTCCTCAGCATTGTCACCCTTCCGCTGATGGTGTGGATTGCCGGAGGAATCTGGTAAAATACCCGGCAATGGCCTCCCGGCAGCTCTGGACCGCCGGAGGCAGATAACTGTCCGGCTTCCAGGAAAGCAGGAGCACCCGCTTCATGGGCAGATCCTGCACCGGCCGCAGCAAAATTTCCGCCGGCATGGCCGGCCGCCAGGTGGTCTCCGGAATAAAGGCCAGGCCTGCCCGGGCGTGCAGAAGCTTCCAGAGGATGTCCGGGTTTTCCATGTAAGTGGTCACCTGCGGTTGGAACTGCTTCTGCTCAAAATAGTGACGCAGGATCTTTGTCAGAAAACTGCTCTCCGAAAGGCTCAGGAAGGCTTCCCCTTCCAGGTCCCGGAGAAGCAGCGTTTCTTTTTCCCGCAAGGGGTGCCCCTCCGGAAGGGCCAGCAGAATCCGCTCCTCCAGCAAAAGCTGCCAGGATCCCTTCTCCCCCGGGGTCTCCCAGGAAGAGGAGAGAATCAGCTCTTGCGCTTCCGGCACGTGCTCCCGGGGATTTTGGAAGATATACAGGGATACATCCTTCTCCCGCTCCCGGATACACTGGTACAGCTCCGGCAGCAGCATAGAGGCGGACTGGACACACAACCGCACGGACCGGGCATCCCGCCCCTGGGCTGCCTGCAGCTCCAGGGATGCGCTCTCCAGGGCATTCAAGATTTTTTCCACATACTTCAGAAAAATCTTTCCATAGGAATTCAGAACAATCCGCTTGCCGCAGCGGTCAAACAAAGGCACACCCAGTTCCCCTTCCAGGCGCTTCAGTGTCTGGCTCAGGGAAGGCTGGGCAATGTGCAACGCCTCCGCCGCCCGGGAAATGTTCTGCTCCCGGGCAATCTGATAAAAATACTGCAATTGAAGAAGTTCCATGGAGCCACCTCGTCCGTTGAACGTAGGAAGGCACCGCCCCGCCGGACGGTGCCTTCCTTTATTATAGGATGCTTTCCCAATGGATGTACAGCACTTTTTGGAAATGGTATCCGAAAAATTATACCCAGCCCTGCTCCCGCATGGCCTTGGCCACCCGGCGGAAGCCGGCAATGTTGGCGCCCATGACAAAGTCGCCGGCATGGCCGTACTTCTCTGCCGCCAGGGCCACCTGCGCATAGATGTTCTCCATGATCCGGTGCAGATCCGCATCCACCCGCTCTAAGCTTCTTCTCTTCCGGGCACTATTCTGGGCCATCTCCAGGGCAGATACCGCCACGCCGCCGGCGTTGGCCGCCTTGCTGGGCATAAACAGCAGCCCCTGCTCCTGCAGGTAGATGGTTGCCTCCCGGGTGATGGGCATGTTGGAGCCTTCCGCAATGGCAAAGCAGCCGTTAGCCACCAGCGTCTTAGCATCCTCCAGATCCATCTCGTTCTGGATGGCGCAGGGCAGCGCCACGTCACAGGGTACCTCCCACACCTTCTTGCCGTCCACGTAGGTGGAGCCGGGGATCATGTCCGCATACTCTTTGATCCGAGCCCGGCGCACCTCCTTGATCTCCTTGACCACATCCACCCGGATACCGTTGGGGTCGTAGATATAGCCGTTGGAATCGCTTACGGTCAGCACCTTGGCGCCCATCTGCTCTGCCTTTTCCGCCGCGTAGATGGCCACGTTTCCGGAACCGGAAACCACCACATTCTTGCCCTCCACGGTTTTGCCCGCCGCCTTCAGCATCTCCTCACAGATATACAGCAGGCCGTAGCCAGTGGCTTCCGTCCGCACCAGGGAACCGCCGGAGGCCAGGCCCTTGCCGGACAGAGCGCCGTGCATCTGGTTGGTCAGCCGCTTGTACTGGCCAAACATGTAGCCGATCTCCCGGCTGCCTACGCCAATATCGCCCGCCGGCACATCCTCATCCGGCCCAATGTATTTGTAAAGCTCCGTCATAAAGCTCTGGCAGAACGCCATGATCTCCCGCTCGGATTTTCCCTTGGGGTTGAAGTTAGAGCCGCCCTTGCCGCCGCCGATGGCCTGGCCGGTCAGGGCGTTTTTGAAGGTCTGCTCAAAAGCCAGGAAGCGCATGGTGTTGCCGTTTACAGTGGGATGGAAACGGAGGCCTCCCTTGTACGGCCCCAGGGCACTGTTAAACTGAATGCGGTATCCCCGGTTGACCCGGACCTGGCCGTTGTCATCCACCCACGGTACACGGAAAGAAATGGAGCGTTCCGGCTCCAGCAGTCTCTCCAACAGGCAAACACTGCGGTACTCCTCCTCATGGGCCTCAATCACCGGCTGAATAGAATCCAGGAACTCAAAGGCCGCCTGATGGTACTCGGCCTCACCGGGATTCATTCTCTTCAGCAGCTCTCTTACTTCTTCCGTGTAGGTCATGTTGTTCTCCTCGCTTTCTGCATACTCTCATGCCTCTATACTTTCATACTTTCATGCAGCAACGAATCACCTCTGTAATTTAACAGCGTATTTGGCTGTTAAAAAAGAAAGGAGTTTTCCTCCTTCTGGATTCGTGTGCCGTTTATAAGTATACATGAATAAAATTAATCTGTCAACACAAAAAACTAATAAAATTAAGTTGATCTATGTTTAACTTAAAAATGCAAGATTTGTCCTTGAAAAGCTTCGTAAAGCGATGGTCTCAAGCTATATAGTATCCATATTTTATAACATTGTTTGTGAATATTTTTTCATTTTATACTTCTGAACATGACGTCTTTCACGTCTATTTTTATGAAGTCTGGTGTTGTAAACGGAGACAATCCAAGAAGGAGGGAAAACGTGCTTGCCCACGCTCCCCTCCCGGCTTTTTCTCTGCTTCTTCTATGCACATCAAGCATTCCGCCTGTTTTGGACGAGCCCTACCGGTACACCGCCTGCACGGCCTTGGCCAGAATGGTGGCGTCCTTCCGGTACGGGCTCACCGGGAGAATCTCTTTTTCAACCTGCAGCAGCCCGTAGACGGCCATGCGGGCGGAGCGCACCTGCTGCTCCCGGCTCCCCGGCACCTCCTCCGGCACCTCCGCAAACCAGCCGGCCAGCGCCAGGTTCCCTCCTGCCATGGGCAGCACCGGTGCCCGGTCCCCCACCGCATGGGGCTGGAAGGGCGCGAAGAAGTACGGCGCCCGCAGAGTTTCCATTGCCAGCGGCTCCACCTGGCCCTGGGGCTCCAAGGCTCCCAGAAGGGAAAGCAGCTCCCACCAAATCTCCTGCCCGGTGCAGGCGGTCATGGGCTTCTTCACGTAGCTGCCGGCGCGCTCCGGATACAGCCCGGTGCCCCGAATGACCACATATTCCGCTTCCGAATCCGGCAGCGGCGGCACAAACAGCCGCAGTCCCCAGGGGGAAGCGCCCAGGATCAGCTCGCCTCCCGTCCGCTTTTCCCCGCCGGTCAGTTCCTCCAACCGATCCCGGCACAGGTCCCGCTGGAAGGCCATGGAAAAAGACACCGCCTCTTCGCCTTCGCGCCTCAGAAACACCGCCGGGCTGCCCAAAAGCCCCGGCCGTTTTCCCGCCGCCAGGGCCCAGAAGCTGGCAAACTCCGGCCCCTGTGCCTGCACAGGCTCTCCGGAAGCCTGCTCCCAGCTTCCCCGGGTATTCCAGCGGCCCAAATCCCCGTCGGTGAGAATACACAAATCTTCCTCCCGGACCCGCTGCCGGCTCTCCCCTTCCGGCCGGCGCACCTGCAGGCCCGTAACCCGCAGGCTGTTCTCCTCCAGCTCCACGTCCACAACCTGGCAGCCCGTCTCAAACTGTACACCGCGGCGGTCCAAAAGCTCCCGAAACTCCCGCAGGAAGCCATCCTCCGGGGCTGCGGCAAAGGGCACTGCCCAGTCCATATCCTGCAGCTTGCCAAAATACAGTACCTTCCGGAGCAGCAGCCGGCGGAATTCCAGCAGGCCGCAGCTCTCCCGCAGCCCATAAAGCCGGCTCCACAACATCCAGAAGGCGGTGCGGAAAAACCGGTCGTCGGAAAACCACTGGCCAATGGTCTGACCTTCCAGTTCCGCCTCCCCCATCATCAAAAGTTTTCCCAGGAGCATCCGCTCATCCCGGCCCAGGCCCAGTCCGTCCAGTTCCAGCACCTTGCCGCCGCGGCCGGTGAGCCGGCATGTTACCGTGCCCTTCTCCTCCGGCTGCCGGACCAGCTCCCACAGGTTCTCACAGGTTTTGGCGTCCAGAAAATACTGCCCGGTGCCGGAGCAGCCGGCCTCCGTCCGGAAGGAGGACTGCTCCGCCACCTCCCCGCCGCCGGGATACACATGAATCTGGGCAGCGGGAAACCGGGCGTCCTGCACCAGATAAAAAGCGGCAGCCAGCCCGGTCAACCCATCTCCCAGAATATACGCCTGCCGGTCTCCGTAACGGCGCTTCCGCAGCTGCGCCTCCGCCTCTTTCTGGCGCTGCTTTTTCGCCTGAACCTCACAGGTCTTTTTTACAATGGCCGCGGCAGCCACAGCGCTGCCGGCAGCCAATGCCTTCTTCCACTGACGTTTTTTCATGATCGTGGTTCCTCCCATGGCGATTCCTTGGTATGTAGCGTACCACAGGAGGCCGCCGCTGTCAAACCGGAAGCCAGGTGTAAATAGCCTTTTTCAGCCGGTCCAGGTTCCCGAAAATGGCCTCCACCGGGCGGATGTCCAGCTTTTTCTTATAGTGCTCCAGCCGGGGCTCCATATCCACCCCGCCGGAAAAGCTGATCACATGGGAGAAGTGCTCCGGATAGGTAAAAGCCCATTTCATGGCACCGTAGCCGCCCATGGAGGCGCCGCCCACAAAGGTATCCTCCCGCCGGTCCGAGAGAGGGAACATGGTCTGCAGGGCCGGCATCATTTCCTTTTCCATGTAGGTAAGGTTCTGCTCCCCACCTCCCAATCGGAATAGTGCCCCACCCCTCCGTCCGGACACACAATGGCCAGCTCCTTGTCCTCCGCATACATCTCCGCCTTGGTAAAGCGCATCCAGGCCGTATCATTCCGTCCGTACCCGTGGAGAAGGACCAGGGTTTTGTAGCGGCGGTTCCGGTCAAACCGTTCCGGATCCGACAGCGTCTGACACTGCTTTTTGGAAAAAGAGGGGAGGAACACGGAGACACTCACCTCCCGCCCCAGCACCTAGGAAAAAATCCGACAGCTTTGTATATAAGCCATTTGTTACCTCCTTTACTCGGTTCCCTTCAGCCTTCCGATCAGTTTCTTTCTCACCAGGAAATACACCACAATGCCCAGGAAAGGGAAGATGGCATAAATGCGGAACATGTTCTCAAAGCCCACCGCAAACCGCAGGGTACCGGACAGGAAGCCGCCAATGATACCGGACAGGTCCACGAACAGATACAGCGTGCTTATGGCAATGCCTCGCTGGTCATCGGTGGCGGACTTGATGGCCATAGCCAGGGTAGCCGGGTACGAGCAGGACTGCCCGATCTGGTCGCACACGGCCGCCAGAATCAGGATGATCCCCCAGGAAGTGGCGCCGGAGATCAGCAGCGGGGCAATACCCAAAGCTGCCAGGCAGATCACCAGAAAATCCGGTCCCATCTTATCGCTGGACACACCGCCTATAAAGCGGCAGAACAGCCCAAAGCTTGTTTCCAATGGAAATAAACCAAAACCGGTACATGGTCCTTTCCTCCCTTTCTTCTCTCCCATTCGCCCGGGGAATTTATTCCGATTCGGAATAAATCAGCTGGAAAACGAATTGCTTTTCCCTCTATTTATATTTATACTGTATTTCGAAATATTTCAACTCCCTTTCGCGAAAGAAGCCCCTCCGCCATCCTCTGGATGCGGAACACATCCGCCGTCCCCCGGGCGGCGCCATCTTACAAGGAAAGGTGCGTAAACTATGAATACCAAAAAGTGGATTTTCACGGTATTGGGAATCTTCCTCATGTTCTTCTGCCAGTTCCTGCCGCCGGTGTTCGGACTCTCCCAGCTGGGAATGCAGGTGGCCGGTATCTTCATCGGCACCATTGTCCTCTGGCTGTTTGTCTCCGTCACCTGGCCCAGTATTCTCTGCATAATTGCCTTGATTATGTCGCCGCTTTATACCTATTCCAGCGGCCTCTCTGCTTCCATGGGAGGCTGGATTGTCTCCTTTGTATTGTTCAGCTCCATGGTCACCTACGTTCTGGGGCAGACCGGTTTCCTGAAGCGGTGCGCCGTGTGGTTTGTAACCCGGAAGTTTACCCAGAAGAACCCCTGGCTGTTCTTGGCACTGTTGTTCCTGGCGCCCCTGGTCATCGGCTCCTTCATGTCCCCCATCCCGGCCTTCATGGTGTTCGTCCCCATTGCGGAGCAGATCTTCGAAGAACTGGGCTGGAAGAAGGGCGACCGGGTCCCCCAGATGATTATCCTGGCCCTGCTGTTCTTTGCCTCCCTGTCCACCATCACCACGCCCATTGCCCACACGGTGCCCATTCTGGGCATGTCCCTCTATGAGCAGGATATGGGTGTGCCCATTGACTTTGTGAAGTATACTGTATTTGGAGTGGTTTCCGCCGCCATCATCTATGTGATTGCCATTCTGTTGCTCAAGTACGTGTTCCGCCCAGACCTGAGCCGGATGAAAAACCTGAACCAGGATACCCTGAAGCAGGGCATCATCAAGATGTCCATTGAGGAGAAATGCACGCTGGTGGTATTCGTCCTGGTGGTAGCCATGTGGATGCTGCCCGGCATCATCGAGTCCATTCTGCCCACCATCGCCTCCGCCATCTCCAGCCTGGGAACGCCCACCCCGCCCATGATCGGCACCGTGGTCCTGTGCCTGATCCACTTCAAGGGCAAACCGCTGATGAACTTTACCGAAGCCATCGGCAAAGGGGTTCCGTGGGGCGCAGTGCTGATGGTGGCTGCCACCGGCATTCTGGGCAATGCCCTGACCAATGAGGAGGTAGGCCTCACCGCTGTGGCCGTGGACGCCATCTCCCCGCTGATCCAGAACATGCCGCCCATGCTGTTTGTGTTCATGATCTCCTTCTTCACGGTATTGCTGACCAACTTTGCCTCCAACACCGTGACGGTAACGCTGATCTACAGCATCTCCCTGCCGCTGGTGTACGGCGGCGCTATTGCCGGCATCAACCCGGCAGCCCTGACCAGCGTCATCGGCGCCGGCGCCTGTGTGGCCCTGGCCACGCCGCCCTCCACGGCCCATGCGGCCATCGCCGCCGGCACCGGCTGGCTGAATACGGACATCATGCTGCGCTACGGCCTGCTGCTGTCCCTGGCCGCCGCCATTGTCCTGGCCTTTGTGGGCTACCCCATTGCGGCTGCCATTATGTAAGCGAAGGCGGTTTTCCAGTATTTCTGCCGCCGAGGCGGCACCAACCAATCCAACAAAGTGAGGTTTTCTTATGCAGCACTATGACGTAATTGTTGCGGGCGGCGGCACCGCGGGTTTTGCCGCCGCCGTCACCGCCGCCAAAGCGGGAAAAAAGACTCTGATTGTGGAAGAAAAGGCCTACCTGGGCGGCACCGCCACCGGAGCCCAGATCAGCATGTTCATGGGCTTTGCCAAGGGGGAAGCCCAGGCGCCCTTAAAGGGCATTATCCGTGAGGTGCTGGACCGGCTCACCGCTGAGGGAGCCTCCCCGGGGATCCAGACCATCTACCTGTCCGGTCAGAAGGAGCTGGATGTGGACGTGATCCCTTATGAGTCGGATATTTTAAAGGATGTGATTGACGGCCTGGTCTGCGAGGCCGGTGTGGATGTACTCTTCCACACCCGGGTCATCGGCGTGGAGCAGGTGGGAAGCCGGATCACCGGGCTGAAAATCCACAACGAGGAAGGCATCCAGACGGTCACCGGCGATGTGGTCATTGACGCCACCTTCCACGGCTCCGTGGCGGTGGAGGCCGGCTGCTCCTGGAAGGCCGGGGACGAGAACGGGGTCCTGCAGCCCGGCACCCTGATGTACAAAATGGCCGGGGTGGACCAGGAGCGCTATGCCCAGGTCACCCAGAAGGAGAAGGAAGAGCTGGCCGCCAAGGGCCTGGCGGAGGGCTGCCTGTACGTGAACAACCTGCTGGCCCGCCCGCTGCCCAGCGGCGTCCTCTACTCCAACATGAGCCGAGTGAAGGTCAATCCCCTGGATACCTTTGGCTGGAGCCGGGCCGAGATGGAAGCCCGGGCGCAGATCCGCAAGATCAGCCGCTTTTTCATTAAGAACGTGCCGGGATTTGAGCACGCCTACATGGTCAGCTCCGGCGATTTCACCGGCCTGCGGGATTCCCGGCGGATCATGGGCCAGTATGTGCTGACCAATGAGGATGTGCTGGAGGGCCGCCCTTTTGAGGACGCGGTGGTCCAGAACTCCTACCCCATTGACATCCACGACACGGACGGGGTATCCAGCCGGGTCGTGAAGCCCCAAAACGGCGTGTTTTACATTCCCTACCGCTGCCAGATCACCCATGAGGTGCCCAACCTGATTCTGGCCGGAAGGTGTATCTCCGCCGCCTACGAGGCCCACGCCTGCATCCGGGTGATGATCACCTGCATGCGCCTGGGGGAGGCCGCCGGCCTGGCCGCCGCCGAGTCCCTGGACCGGGGCTGTGACGCCAACGCCCTGGACGGACGGATTCTGAAAGAAAAATTGCTGGGATAATTTTACAGCTCCTGGCTTTTGACAAACTGATAAAAGGCCCGAATATGGGGCGGAATCTCCCGCTGATTCAGGATCACCATCTGGGTGTCCCGGATCAGCGGGTTTTTCATGGGAATCACCCGGAGGGCCTCCGACTTTTCAATGACCCGCTCCGAAAGGATGGTAATGCCCAGGTTCTGGGCCACCATATAGAGTACCTGGCGCCCTGTGTTGCAGTACATGGAGATGGAAAAGGGCACGCCGTACAGCTCAAAGGCCCGGGCCATGGCCCGGTGGTACACATCCATGGTCCGGTCCGTGGCAATAAAGGCCTCCCCCTTCAAATCCTCATAGTCTAAAACCTCCCGGTCCGCCAGGGGATGCTCCCGGCTCAGCACCACATAGTAAGGGTCCCGGAAGCAGGAATAGGAACGGTACTCCGGGTTGGAGGAAAAATTTTCCGGCTCATCGGTCTGGAGATACATGCTGGAGACAAACACCACATCCAGCTCCTTGGCACGGAGGCTCTGGATCAGCGGGGTGGTCATGCCCTCCCGCATGTCAATCTCAATGGCCGGATACTGCCGGGCAAACTTGGCCATCAGCGGATCCAGCCGGCTGTTGGTGCCAAAATAGATGTTGCCGATCCGCAGGTGGCCAAAGGCCTGTTCCCGGTGCTCCCGGGCGGATTGGAGGATCCCCTCGTAACAGCGGAGGATCTGCCGGCCGTACTCCAGGAAATCCCGCCCCGCCGGCGTCAGCTCCACCCGGCGGGTGGTCCGGTCAAACAGAAGAATCCCCAGCTCCTCCTCCAGCCGGTGGATGCTCTTGGACACCGAGGACTGGGAACGGTTCAGGTGGAAGGAGGCATCCAGAAAGGTTTTGTACCGGTCCACCGCCTCCACACATTTGATCTGATCGATATCCACGGTTCTCTCCTCCCACTGCTCCGGCAGCCGGGGCGGCCGGCCAAATAGGCCGGCTGTTGGTTATTCCTCTTCGCTTTCGTTGTCCATAATGGGGCCCTCCCGCTTGTCCGTGTAGAGGACTCCGTCCAGATGGTCGCACTCATGGCAGATGGCCCGGGCCAGCAGCTCCGTCC
>CAZSAF010000024.1:0-21528 GCA_964604605.1 uncultured Lachnospiraceae bacterium | reverse complement strand
TTATAGCATAGCCACGGCGCAATTTCACCTTGCTTTTTTCCCAATCTATGCTAGAATCTCTGGGGAAACACCCTCCGTACATACCGGATGCCGCAGAAAACGCGGCCAACAGACGAAACACCCCCTGGGTGTCAGGAAAGGAGTCTATACCGATGTTTACCATACGAGAAGGTTTGCAGGAAATCAATTTTCCCAAAGTCACCGCCCTGCTGGCGGCCACCCACTGGAGCCCCGGCATTTCCGAGGCCGAGGTCCGGAAAGGGGCGGAAAACTCCACCCTGGTCATTGGCGCCTTCCTGGAGGACGGCACCCAGATCGGCTATGCCCGGGTGCTTTCCGATAAGATCCGATTTGCCTATCTGATGGACGTGATTGTGGAGGAGCCCTACCGGGCTTCCGGCGTGGGAGAGGCCATGGTGTCCTATCTACTGCACCACCCGGAGCTGGCAGATGTGTACCAGTGGATGCTGATCACCACCTACGCCCACGAATTCTATGAGAAATGCGGCTTCACCCGCACCAGCCGGCCCGGCGATCTGATGGAAATCCGGCGGCCCCGGCCCGTCCGCTAAGAGACATCCGCCGGTTCTGCCGCCGGCGGATGGCAGGCAGTTCCATGGCCTGCCCGCCATCCGTCAGCCATGATCAGCCGTTGAAGGTCAGAGGATCCAGGCCGGAGCGGACGCCGGTCTCCAGGGCATTCAGCTGCTCCATCTCCTCCTGCTCCAGGCAGAAATCAAACACATCCGCGTTTTCCCGGATCCGCTCCGGATGGCCGGATTTGGGGATGGGCACCGTGCCCCGCTGCAGGTGCCAGCGCAGCACCACCTGGCTGGGCGTCTTTCCGTACTTTTTCCCGATGGCCTGCACCACCGGGTCCTCCTGGTAGCGGCCCCGGCCAATGGGGCTATAGGCAATCCGCACAATACCCTGGGCCTCGCACCGGTTCTGCAGCTCGGTCTGCTGGTAGGCCGGCTGGATCTCCAGCTCATTGATGGCCGGATAGGCCCCGAACTCTCTCTGGATTTCCTCCACCTGGTTCCACTGAAAATTGGACACGCCTACGGTGCGGATCAGCTGCCGGTCCCGCAGCTTCAGCAGCGCCTCATAGGCCCGGAGCCGCCTGGCCGCATCCGTGCCCGGCCAGTGGATCAGCACCGCGTCCAGATACTCAACCCCCAGCCGGTCCATGGAATGCTTCACCGACTCCTCCGCCGCGTCCAGGGCGGTGGCCCACACCTTGGTCAGCACAAACAGCTCCTCCCGAATGCCGGAAAACTGCCGCAGGGCGGCTCCCACCGCATCCTCGTTGGCATAGCGGGCCGCCGAGTCAATATACCGGTAGCCGGTCTCCACCGCCGCGGCCACGGCCCGGGTCATCTCCTCCCCAAAGGAATTGTAACAGCCAAAGCCAAACACCGGAATCTCTCTGCCGTCCAGCAGGGGACGGCGGTCTGTCAAACCACTCATTTTTCGCCTACCTCCTTGATGATTTTTTCTACCACTCGCCGCAGCGGGAGCCCTCTGGCGTTGATGACCACATTGGCGTAGCGCTCGTACAGTGGCACCCTCTCCTGGTACAGGTCCCAAAGGGTCTGGCCCTCCCGAAAGGAAACGCCCCGCTGGTGCAGGTCCCCCAGCCGCTTTTGGATCTCCCGATAGGGCAGCTTCAGATAGACGATGGTCCCGATGCCGGACAGATGCCGCATGGCCCGGGGCCCGTACACCACACTGCCGCCGGTGGCAATCACCGCCCGTTCCGCCTCCAGGGATGCGTTGACCTCTTCCTCAATGGCATTGAACCGGTCCAGCCCTTCCTGCTCAATGATCTCATGGAGCAGGCGGTTTTCCCGCTCCTGGATCCGCAGGTCCGAGTCAATGAAGGTATAGCCCAGCTTTTTGGCCAGCACCACGCCCACCGTGCTCTTGCCGCAGCCGGGCATGCCGATTAAAATAATGTTCTCCACATTTGTTCCTCCTGTGTGACAACCCGTCGGACACGGACATCCGGCCGGGGACTCCTTTGTATCATACAATAAACCCCGGGCAAAATCAACGGCGGATCAGGCACAGGCGGTACAATACCAAGGAGACGCCGGCGGCCAGCAGCTCCGTGATCCAGAAGGCATGCCAGACGCCCACCGCCCCCAGCAGGCGGCTGAGGACAAAGGCAATGGGAATAATGGCCAGATAGCGTATCAGGGAGATGACCAGGGAGGGCATGCCCTTTCCCAGCCCCTCCAGGGTTCCGCTGGTCATAACGGAGACGGCGGAGACCACAAAACCGGCGCTGATAATCCGCAGGGCCGTGACCCCCTCCGCCATGGTCTGGGGATTTTCCGAAAACAGGCCGATCAGCTGCTCCGGCACCAACAGGCAGATCAGGGTGCCCGCCAGCATAATCACCAGCCCCAGGCCCAGGGCCGTCCGGTGGATCCCCCGGACCCGCTCCGGTTCCCCGGCCCCGTAATTAAATCCCACCAAGGGCCGGATCCCCTGGACAATGCCATTGGCCGTCAGGTAGATAAAGGTCTGCAGCTTGTAATAGATGCCCAGGACCAGCACATACACCTGGGAGAAAACGGCCAGAATGCCATTGAGGGCAGTGACCAGCAGGGAGGGAAGGGCCATGTTCAGGGCCGCCGGAACCCCCACCAGGTACAGGCGGCGCCAGATACCTCCCCCCAGGCTTTCCCGGTTGACCTGGAACCGGATGGGCATACCGCCCCGGCGGAACAGCACCAGGTAGATGATGAGGGTCAGCACCTGCCCCAGGCCAGTGGCCAGCGCCGCCCCCTCAATGCCCATGGCCGGAACAAAGCCCAGGCCGAAGATAAAGATGGGATCCAGCACAATATTCAGCACGCAGCCGGCCAGCATGCTGGCCATGGAAACCTTCATCCGGCCCACCGCCTGGAAAATTTTTTCATAGGACACCTCCACGGTGATCACCGTGGAAAACAGGAACACAATATTGGAGTACCGCAGGCCGTAGGAAATCACCTGGGCGTCTGTGGTAAAAAGGCCCAGGAAGGCCGGCATTCCCACCAGACACCCCACCGTCAGCAACAGGCCGTGGGCCAGGTTCAGCAGAATCCCCTGGGATACGGACCGGTTGGCGGAGCGCTGATCCCCCGCCCCCAGGAAGAAGGCCACCGCCGCGTTGACGCCAATGCCAAAGCCCACGCCCACCGCGTTGACCAGGTTCTGCAGTGGGTAGACCAGGGACAGGGCCGTCATGGCCTCCTCACTGATTTTGGCCACAAAGTAGCTGTCCACAATGTTGTACAGGGAATTGACCAGCATGGACAGCACCATGGGGTAGGACATGGACAGCACCAGCGGAAAAATCGGCTTTTCTTTCATGTAGATCTGATTCATCTGTTTCTCCCTTTAAAAAGGACTATACAAATCTCTGTTTGACTCAGAAACAGAAAAATGTATAGTCCCGCATTTTTTCCCGGACGTGGAAACCAACCTTATCATACTACGGACGGGGGGCTGTGTCAAGGAGAAAGAGGGCATACTTGCTATCCCAGGAGCGTTTGGATTGTTTCAGGCGAATGCTCTTGACAGAGACCAGTGCTCTTGCTCAGCTTGACTTTGAGATACCGCATGTTATACTAAAGACACAAAGGCAGTCACCCTTGCCGGGTGACCTTCGCCTTAGATGAAAGTAATCATCCTACGGCTTTGATCGGTTTGGCAGGGTGATTATTTTTTTGTGTCGTTTTCTGCAACCTTTATTCCGAGGTTGCTGACATGCCTTTGATATGCTGGCCCCTTTCCGGAAGGTCAGCCGCCGGGCCGCTTCCCGGTTTGAGCGGGCCTACTGGTATGCGGCCCGGCACTTTTTTACCTGAAACGTCCTTCTTATGGACAGGCCGCTCAAAAAGTTCTATAATAGCAGCAGTTTCAGAAACAAATGCAAGTGTACTCAAACTTTCAGGAGGTGTCCATGCTATACACAGTGGGAGAAATGGCAAAGCTCATCGGCGTCCCCGCTTCCACCCTCCGCTACTATGACCAGGAAGGGCTGCTGCCCTTTGTGGAGCGGTCCAAGGGGGGGATCCGTATGTTTACGGAGGAAGATTACGCCACCCTGCAGGTCATTGACTGTCTGAAGAAATCCGGCCTTACCATTAAAGAGATCAAATCCTTCATTGCCTTGGCGGCGGAGGGGGATTCTTCCCTGGAGCAGAGGCTGGAGCTGTTTCAGCGGCGGAGGGAGGCGGTTCTCCGGCAAATGCAGGAGCTACAGGATACCCTGGCCCTGCTGGAATACAAATGCTGGTATTACCAGACCGCCCGGGAGGCCGGAACCGAAGACGCGGTGCGGAATCTCTCCCCGGAGGAAATCCCTGCGGAACACCGGGCAACCAAGGCACGGCTGAACCTGGCCCAACCGGCGGAAAAGAGGGAAAAGGCGCGGCGGTTCCGCCTGTGAAAGCCCCAGCCTTTTCCGGAAACACCCCGGGTATACCTTGATGCCGTGAGAAGCGCGGCAAACAGAGGAAAGGAGAGCGGATTATGATTGACAAAATGATCATTCGGGGAGCCCAGGTACACAACCTGAAAAACATCAACGTGGAGATCCCCTTACATCAAATTGTAGGCATTGCCGGGGTATCCGGCTCCGGCAATGCCTCCCTGGCCCTGGAAAGCCTGGTACCAGGGCTGGAAAACGCCATCCAGGGAAGGCCCCTGCCGGACCATGTGCGGAGGGTGGAAGCCGCCGGCATCCGGCAGGTGAAGCTGATTGACTCCACCCCCATCGGCATCAACATCCGCTCCACTGTGGCCACCTACGCCAATGTCCACGATGAGCTGCGGAAAATCTTTGCCCGCACCCCGGGCGCCAAGGCGCTGGGATACAAGGCCGGCGATTTTTCCTACAACACCGGCCGGCTGCGCTGCCCGGTGTGTGACGGTACCGGCTCCATCAGCCTGGACGTACAGTTTCTGCCGGATGTGGATATCCCCTGCCCGGAATGCCGGGGCTCCCACTACTCCCGGGAGGCCCAGCGGGTTCTGTACAAAAATAAGGCCGGCGAGAGCTACTCTCTGCCGGATCTGATGGCTATGGATGTGCATGCGGCTTTGAACGCCTGCCGGGACCTGAAGCTGGTGCGCCAGCGGCTGCAGGTGCTGGAGGATCTGGGGCTGGGCTACCTGACCCTGGGAGAGGAAACCCCCAGCCTTTCCGGCGTCAAGGCCCAGAGGCTGAAGTTGGCCAGCAAGATGGGCAAGGCCAGGAGGATTCGGTGTTCGTCTTTGACGAGCCAACCATCGGCCTGCACCCGCTGGACGTGCGGACCCTTCTGGGCGTGTTCCAGACATTAATGGACCAGGGGGCCACGGTGATCGTCATTGAGCACGACCTGGACGTAATCCGAAACGCCGATTACATTCTGGACATGAGCCTCGGAGGCGGCACCGACGGAGGCCGGATTGTGGCCGCCGGAACGCCGGAGGAAATCCGGAACACGCCGGAGAGCGTCACAGGGAGGTTTCTGTAGTTTTGGAACAAGGTTACCAGGTCACAGCTCCTGGCCGGAAAAGGTAATGGTCACCGCCTGTACCAGATCCATTCCGGTGATCTCTTCCGGATGCTCAAAGTCTTCCAGTGCCAGGTTTTCCATCTGACTGGCGCTGGTATAAGCCGGCATCGCCACCGGGATCTCCACCTCCTGCTGCAGGAAACCGATCTGGCTTCCCAGCGTAATCGATTCCAGCTCCACCGGGCTGGTGGCAAAGGAGTAAAGCCCACCGTTGTCCGTCTCCTCCCAGCTGCCTTCCTGCGTCAACTGGTACACCCGGACATCCAGGGATCGGGCTCCTTCCGGTGCCCGATAGGAAAGGATCTGGCTGTAGGTTTCCATCCCCAGGGACTGGAGGAGATACGTCTCCCGTTCCGTTAGTTCATAGGGGGCAATCCCCGCCTGATCCAGTGCTCCGATCCAGCTTCCTGTCCGGAGCACCCGGCCAGGGATACCGCCAGAATAAAGGCAGCTCCCAGTCATGCCCATTTCTTTTGAAATCGATTCCTCATACATACTCCCTCCATTTTCCTTGGCGGCAGGGCGGCTTTATGATCATCTCTCCGCCAGAAAAGCTTCCCCTGCCCGGCGCCGCTGGTCAAACTGCGGATAAAAATCCCCCGCCGTATCATAAGGCTGCAGATAGAAGGCCTTCAGGATAAACAGGGAAACCTCCCGGGCTTCCTCCGAATCCGGGGACTGGCCCAGCGCCTGCTCCGCCTGTTTCAGTAGCCGGTGCCAGGCCTGCACAAACTCCTCATATACTTTCAGGTCCGGAATGTTTAGCCACCGGCTGACCTTTACCTTGGTTCCCGGCAGCCGCGGACATTCGTGGATTTGCAGGAAAAATAGTGGAACCCCTCCTCCTGGTAAATCCGCCCCAGAGGGAACATCCGGCAGAAGCCCGGGCGGTACGGATGGAACCGGCAGCGGCCCTCCCCGTTCAGGAAGCCGCACCGCTCCTCCGACCCGCTCATCCGCAGGTTGGGCAGGACGATCCCGTCCACCACGTTCAGCTCCAGCGCGGAGGACAGCAGCTCCGGGAACCCCTGCCCGGTGCCCTGCTCCAGGTGGAATACGTCCCAGGGGTCCAGGATTACAGACGTTCCCATTCCAGTGCAGGACTGCCAGCAGCCCCGGCAGTCCTGGCAGCCAATCTTCACCAGGTCCCGGGCCGTGTACAATTTTCCATCGGAGACTTCCTCCAGGTTCATTTCTCTGCGCATGGTTCTTCTACCCTCCGTCTTGTTGGTTTCCCTGTTTTTTCTGCTTCCCGTGCGATTGCCCGCCGGAGGCGGCTTATTCTCTGGTCAGATACAGGGAAAAGAAGGCCACCTTCCCCTCCTCGCACCAGTAGGTAAGCCCCGCGTCCGCTGCCATCTTCTCTGCCTTCATACAGTAGGCAGAGATACAGGAGGGCACATCCTCCGGGTGACGGCAGGGTTCATCCTGAAAGCCGGCGCACACTTCGCAGGCGGAGCAGGGCCCTGCCAGCATGGCCAGTCCCTGTCTCCCATCCTCCCGCAGCCTGCGGATCAGGGAACGGCTCTTTTGATTGTGCTGATCCCGTACTTCTTTGATTTTCTCGGTGTTCTCCCAGCTGCCCACCTCCCCGATGGTCTGGAAAATCCACGCCCGCCGGTAAGGCTTTGTCCGCTGCCGCATCTCCTCCGGCGTCCCGCAGAACGGCGGGCAGGAATAGTTCTTCCCGTAGTTGCCGCACAGGTTGTCCGCACAATATTTCCGCAGGGATGGATCAAACTCCAGCTTCTCCACCGGGATCACTGCCGCATGGGTAAAGCCCTCCCGCTCCGCCAGCGCAAGGATTTCCTGTTCCGAAAGTTTTTCCTGTTCTGTCATCTTGCTTCCTCCTGACCGGCGGGCTGTCGCTGCCCGGCGCCCGTTCTTTTTGGTTCTCTTTCCCCATTATAATACGGGGGCTCCGGCAGAACAAGCCTCTTGCCGCGGAAAAGCGTCCTGCCGTCCCGTTTTCCTTCCGGCCACCCGGAGGCTCTTTTCTTTCTCAGATCACCCGGAACTGCTTCCACTTCTGGGAGCGGAAACGCCCCCAATAGATGCCGGCCCGGATCACCCAGTCCGCGCACATGGCAATGGCAATCCCCATGACGCCCAGCTGGAGGCCAACGCCCAGCAGATAGGAAAGGACCAGCCGCCCGCCGATGGTGGAAGCCATGGCCACGATCATGGTGAATTTCACGTCCCCGGTGGCCCGGAGCCCGCTGCCCAGCGCCCCGGAGTAGGGGAAAGCCACCGCATTGAACAGGTTGTGCAGCAGCACCAGCCGGAAAACCAGCTCCGCCGTCTGGGGTTCCAGGGAGTAGAACCGCAGAAACAGCGGTGTAAACAGCAGAATCAACAGATTCCAGGCAGAGGAGAGAAGCACTGTAAGCCGCATCAGCCTGCGGAAATTGGATTCCGCCGCGGAGAGGTCCCTGGCTCCCATGCACTGGCCGATGACGGTGATAAAGGCGGTTCCCATGACGGTACTGCACATGGCTGCCAGGGACCAGATGCCCTGGGCCACGCCGTTGGCCGCAATCTGATAGGTCCCAAACAGCGCCACAATACTGCTCAGCGCCACCTTGACCAGCTGGAAGCTGCCGTTTTCAATCCCATTGGGAACCGCAATCCGCAGAATCCGCCGTAACAACGGCCCGTTCCACTCCCGGATCCAAGCCCACCGGTAGGCCACCGGATTCGCCCTCCGGAAACAGAACCAGGTGACCGCCACAGCGGAAAACAGCCGGGAAAGCAGCGAAGGGTATGCCACCCCCGCCACACCGGCATGGAACCAGAACACCCCCATCAGATTGCCAAGGACATTGATCACATTGGCCACAATGGAAATGTACATGGTCTCCCGGGTCCGGCCCATGCTGCGGCACAGAGCTGCTCCCGCATTGTAGACGGCCAGGGCCGGATAGGAATAGGCGGAAATCCGCAGGTAAACCTCACAGGCCGCCATGACCTCCTCCTCCACCTGGCCAAACAGCAGCCGCAGCAGCGGCCGGGCCAGCACCAGGGAGGCCGCCATAATCACCAGCGAAAACGCCGTGGAAAACATCAACAGCTGGCTGGAGGCCTCCCCCGCCTGCTCCCGGTCTTGGTTTCCGATATACTGGCTGATTACCACCGCACCGCCGGAGGCCAGCGCCGTAAACAGATAGATCATCACGGTGTTAAACTGATTGACCAGCGAAACGCCGGATACCGCCGCCTCCCCGGCATAGCTGACTACCAAGGTATCCGCAATCCCCACCAGGAGCAACAGCAGCTGTTCCCAAAACAGCGGTATAATCAGATTTCTCAAGTCCTGGCTGCTGAAAGAACTTTTGACTCCGCTTTTCTGTTTTTCCTCCATATTCTTCTCCTCCTGCGTTCCCTTTCTTGCCTTTATTATAAACAGGGGAAAGTTTCCATGTCTAATGCCCCCTTGATATGCCTTTTCATGCCCCAAAGACATTGCTCTCGTCTGCGCCTGGCGCCAGGCGTCCCCCTGGTGACCCCTGGCAACCGGCTTGACAACCTCTTGACAAGCCCTCTACCCCCCTTACAATAGACCGGTAGAAAAAGGAGGAAACCAACATGGCAAACATTCTGATCAGCCCCGGCAAATATGTCCAAGGGCCGGGTGAGTTGAAAAAAGTAGGAGAATATGCCGCCAAGTACGGCAAGAAAGCATTAATCCTGATCACGGAGTCCGGCTACCGGCGGTGCGGCGCCGATGTGGAGGTGGGATTCTCCGGCGGCGGCGTGGAACGGGTTTTTGATTACTTCCACGGCGAATGCAGCAAAAAGGAAATCAGCCGGCTCACCGGCATTATGGAGAACCATCACTGTGACCTGGTCATTGGCATCGGCGGCGGCAAAATTCTGGACACCGCCAAGGCCGTGGCCTACTACCGTTCCGTGCCGGTTCTCATCTGCCCCACCATCGCATCCACGGACGCTCCCTGCAGCGCCCTCTCGGTCATCTACACCGACGATGGCGTGTTTGAGGAGTATCTGTTCCTGCCCGCCAACCCCAACATGGTGCTGATGGACACGGATGTGATCACCAAGTTCCCGGTGCGCCTCACCGTCTCCGGCATGGGAGACGCCCTGGCCACCTATTTTGAGGCCCGGGCCTGCCAGGCCAGCGGCGCCACCACTCCCGCCGTAGAAAAGATTATCGAGGCCAACACCCTGCTCAGCGGCATTGGCTTTGAGAGCGGCGGTCGGGCCGGCGCCCACGCCATCCACAACGGCTTCACCATGCTGGAGGAATGCCACCACATGTACCACGGGGAAAAGGTGGCCTTCGGGACCATCACCTAGCTGATGCTGGAGAATGCTTCGGAGGAGAAGCTGATGACCGTAGCCACAGCGGCCTGCACCGAAACCGACACCCTGCACAACATGCCCTTTGAAGTGACGCCGGAGACGGTCTGCGCAGCCATCAAGGCGGCGGACGCCGACGGCCGGTATTTCTAGGGGGCGTAACGCCGACAGCAAAAAGGGCATTTCTCCTAGAGAAATGCCCTTTTTGCTGCCTTTTTCCGGAAGCCGGCGCCTGCCGTCTATTTCAGATACTTATCCCAAAAGCGGATCATCACCTGCTTTACGGAATCCTGGAAAAATTCCTGGCTCCCGTGCTCGCCGTTTTTCACAATATAAAACTCACTTTGCCCTTCCAGCCCGGCCTCCACCAGTTTCTGATAGAAGGGCTCGCTGGACACCTCCACCGGCACAACGGGGTCGCAGTCCCCATGAAGGATCTGGATGGGGCACATGTTTGCATTGATATAATGGATGGGGCTGGACTCCTTTGCCCGCTGGTACATGGTGGCCGGGTCACCGCCCAGAAACCGGCCTCCGTGGGTGTCCTCCAGCCGGTGCCAGCGGAAATTGGGGTCGCTGAGCTTGGGGATCTCCAGATCCATAGTGGCCTGCATATCCACCGGGCCAAACATGTCAATACAGGCCTGCACCCGGGAAGAATACTCCTTCCACTCCTCCCCGTCAAACCCGTCTGTGTTCATGGCAGCAAAGGCAGCCAGATGTCCGCCGGCGGAGCGGCCAAAGACACCAATGTGATCCGGGTCAATCTCATACTGCTCCGCATGGGCCCGCAGGAAACGGATGGCCGTCTTCACATCCTTCAGCTGAGCCGGATAGTGCCCTTCGTCCACGCTGCGGTACTGCATGGAGGCCACCACATAGCCGGCCCGGGCGAACTCCACCATCTCCCCCAGCATCATGTTCAGATCCCGCTTTTGCCAGCCGTTGCCGGGAACCCAGAGCAGCGCCGGTTTGGGGGCATGGGCGCCTTCTGCCGGCACCGCCTTGGTCAGGCTGATGTCGTTGGGCATCAGGATGGACAGCCGCAGATCCAGCGGCTTTCCTTCCAGATCCGTTACATGGGAATACACAATGTTGTCATGGACCACCACTTCTTTTCTGGCCGAGCCGGGATTTAAATAACCTTTCATACGCTTCCTCCCATCAAATCATTTTTCTATTTGATTATAGCACATCCGGATATCTTTTTGTCAACTAAGTGAGGAGAAATGCCGGTACCGGTCTATTTTACATCCGGCTCCCTGCCGCAGCTGTAAACCCGCAGGTAAATACCATAAAACGATTTTGATATTCTAAAACCGTTTTCTCCATTTTACAATACAGGTAAACCATACAGGGAGGGGATTGATCATGATCTTTTATTTTTCCGCCACCGGCAACTCCCGGTGGATTGCCGAAACCATTGCCAGCGCCGTGGGAGACATCGCGGTAGATTTGCTGAAAGTGGATCCGGCATCCTACACCTTTACCAGCCAGGACAGCCTGGGCCTTGTCTTTCCGGTCTATTTCTGCGCCGCCCCGGACATCGTAAGCCGGGGACTGGGCCGTCTCCTCCGGTCCGCAGCCGCCTGCCCGTATACTCTTTCGGGTCTGAATCAGCAGCCGCACGCCAATCCGCAGGCATAGAAAACCCAAGAGGAGCTCCGCCCCATACGTATACAGCGGATATTTTTCCACTGCCGCCGCCAGCAGCCGGGAAGCCCAGGCGGCAATCCCGTAGTAAATGGCCAGCCCCATGGCAAAATTGGCCAGGCCGATCCCTGCGATAAAGAACCAGATATACCGCTTGCGCCGCACCATGGCCTGCAGCAGCATCTGCTGTGCAAAGGCGGAAGGGTTCAGGCTGTCAAAGAAGCTGGCTGTCAGGGTGGTTCCAATAGAATCCACATACTCTTGTCCTCCCATTTTACATAAAAAGTCTGTAAGGCCTGTCTCCGGACAAAAAAATAAGCGTTAAAGTTACCCCACTAAGACCTACGGTGTAACTTTAACGCTGTCCGGTGACAGTTGAAACCTTATTACAGGGCAGAGCATAGCACAGCCCCCTGCCCCTGTCAAGAAGAAAAAAGAACGCTCTTCCGCTTCAGTCCAAAACAGAAATCTCACCGGGTTCCCTCATGGCATCCGTGGTACCGTCCCCCAGCTGCCCGTAGGCGTTCCAGCCCCAGGCGTAGACAGAGTCGCTGGTATTGCCTCCCGGGAATCAGCTGTCCCACGGGGTTCCCGCATACATTTCCGTTGTATCCGCACTTGCCGGCACCACAAGCGCCTCTACTCCCAGAGAAGTCAGAGACTTGCAGTGGTAAAACATCTGGGAAAGGTCTGTAGCCGCGGACAGATCCCAGGCCGTGTTGGGGGCAAAAACCAGGCTGTCCAAAAAGGTAATCTGCTGAATATCCCTGCGGAAGTACTGGCTGCCCAGCACGGTTCCGTTTACCAGGTACCGGTCGTCCTCATAAACCGCATCCCCCATCCCTTTGCCCACCAGGGTGAGCAACCCTATTCATCCATCATGGCTTCCCGGATATCTTGGCCGGTCATATAGCCGGCTTCCTGGAACGTCTTTCCCTCCGTAAGGGCCGACAGCTCCTGCTGATACACCTGGTAGGTTACCTCCTGCCCGTCCACCCGGCACCGGGTGACCGTTTCATACGAGTAATCCGCGTACTCCGCCACCAAATTCCGCACGGTCTCATAAATGCCGTTTTCGATTTGTCCAAAATAATCTAAGGCCACGCCCATGTGCGTGTCGGACTGGCGGATCAGGTTATCCCTTTCACTGTATAAAAAAGTCCCGTAAAAACCAAACTGCCCCAGGGGAATCACCGAACCCTCCTCATAGGTATAAAGGTACGCCGCCTCCGCATGGATGGAGCTCCGGGAGATCACCAGCTCCGGGATCTCATCCGCATCGACGTAGATGTATTCAAATCGGGGGACATTGCCGGAGGAAAGGCAGGCATAGTAGCCGGCATCCTCATTATACAGCAGCTCAAACTGGTATGCCGTACGCGCCAGCTCCGCCTCCGGCACGCCTCCCAGTGTTTCTCGGACCTCCCGCACCTGGCTCCACAGGCGCTGCAGATCCCTTTCTTCCTGGGAACGGTCCGTATTGCCCACATTGATCTCCCAGATTGTGGGATCCAGGCTCTGTACCTCCGCTTCTGTGTAGGAGGCTGTCTGCTGAAGGCTCTCCCCGCCGTAGACCCAGGCCTGGTAGCCGGTATTGGCGTTTCCGGAGAGCAACGCCGGCCGGCCATCTACTTCTGCGGTACACACGGCCACCACCTCCACGCCGATGAGATAGCAGCCCGGCGTTCCCAGGAGCACCGCCTCCCCGTCCCGGAAGGTCCACACCTCCACGCCGTAGTCGTAGGCAAAGGAATCCATATAGCCCACCAGCAGCTCCTCCATGCCATCCCCGTCCATGTCCACCAGGTTCAGGTAATTGACGCCGCCGGCATAGGCGCACCAGCCGGTGAGGCCCAGGTCAAAGAAGCCGTACTCCTCCTCGTACTCCTGCACCAGCGCTGCGTAGGCGGCCAGATGATCCGCGGCGGGACTCAGATAGAACGGCTGCAGAATTCTGTACTGTTCTTCCCCCTGCAGCGTAACGGAATTCCCCTCCAGAGGGAAATATCCTTCGGCAGAGACCTGAAGGGTATATTCTCCATCCCCCAGATTTTCAAAAACAAAGGTTCCATCCTCTTCCGTGTCCCGGATATAAAGGGCGCCTTCGCCGATACAGGATACCTCCGCCCCCGCCACCGGCAGTTTTGTCTCCTCATCCAGTACGGTTCCGGTAATAAAATTCCCTTCCGGGATGAGGGCGATCACACCGCCGTCCTGCTCCCGGTTCTGGAAGATGATTCCCGTTACCGCCTCCTGGAAATGCAGCTTTTCCACCACCACCGCATAAACACCATATTCCAGATTGGGGAACGAAAACGCTCCGTCCTCCTCGACTGTGGTCGTTGCTGCCTTCGTGAAAGTGTGATTGAGATACCGGTAGGCGGTCACCCTGGCTCCGGAAAGCGTCAGAACTGCGCTGACGCTCTCCGTCTCCTCCGCTATGGCTACGGTTCCGGACAGCTCCCCATAGCCGTAGAGGGTATAATCCGGACGATTTGTATAAGTCTGACGGATCTGTGGATTCTGAGCAGATTTGAACATCTGCGTAAAGGCCAGCCCGGGAATGTATCTCCACTCAAGAGACTCCACCGCCTCGGTAATCGTCTTGCACCGCTGTTCCTCCGGAATCAGCCGGGACAGGTTGGTGAAGGTGCTTCTGAAATAGTCCCGCTCTCGTCCTGTTACAATGGATCCAGGATAGCTGATAAAAGCACAGGCTCCATGGGACAGGAAAAACTGGATCAGCTCCTCGTCACTGGCGCCGTAGCAGACGCCAAAGTAAACGATGGTATTGTCAAACATACAGTCCTGCCACTTGTCCATAATAAAACGAGAAGTGGCAAAAACGCCCTCTTTCCCCAGATACAGACGGACCGTATCCGGATTCTGGGAAGTACCGTAGAACAGCTGATTCTGAATTTCCACTTCCCCCACACGCACCGTTTCACTTTGTATCGCCCACTCGTACTTTTCCTCATTCCTCTCCCACAATGTCAGAACCAGACGCGGACTTCCGTCCGACTTCCACAGCTGGCCCCCGTGGGTAACCAGAAGCAGTATTCCGTTGTCCGCCACCGGGTCCGCGTTCCCCAGAAAACACCCCACGGCGGCCTCCCTTGTAGCCACCTGGACATTCCGGATTCCCTCCATCTCCTCCCCGGTCAGAATTTCTTCGTACAGGTCCGTGCTGGCAGCCACCTGATCTCCCAGGCTGTCGCTGTACAGTGGACTCAGCACCAGCGCATTGGTATTGGTTAAGGTGTTTCCGCTGTAGAGATAATCCCCGGACAGTTCTCCTCCCGCAGCCCAGTCCCGGTAATATGACACGATCTGCCCTGAATCCTGGTAGGTCTGGCTGTCCCCGGATCCCAGGGTGTTCTCATCCTCCGGCAGGGCAAAGGCACCCGCCACATGGTGAACGGTAATGAAGGTGGTCATGGCATCCTGCCGGGAAACCGAATCCACCCGGTCATCGGCGGACAGCCATTCCGCCGCCAGTTCCAGCGTCTCCTCATCATAGTCTTCTTCCTGGTAGCCTTGGCCGGAAAGATAGGCCGTCAGCTCCTCCAGAATATCTTCACACTCCTGCATCATTTCCCCGGTAATGGGGGTGGTTATATAGAGATTCAGCGGCATGCTGGAGCCATTCTGGGAACGGGCCGTTAAGGAGAGCACCGTATCCTCCTCCGCCATTATATCCAGCGTCACAGACCAGTTGCCCTCCTCATCCAGGTTGTCAGAAGTCAAGGTGGCCAGGCACTCTCCCGTCTCATTGTAGATGCCCACTTCCTCCGCATCCGGCGAATGGACGGTCAGGGTAACCGTTCCATCCTCCTGCACCGTAAAATCAGTCTGGTCCGCACTAAGAGCCATGCTGTATTCCGCTGTTTCCGTTATCACCTGATTCTGTCCGGCCACCTTCCGGAAAAGAACCACCAGCAATACCAGCACCAGTGCCAGGACCACACCCAGAATCAGCAGAATCCTCCGGAGTTTTTTTCTCTTTCGGCCGCCTTTTTTCTGTTCTTCCGCCGGCGGAGCCGGCTGTTTCGGTCTGGCAGAACCTCGCGGCACCCCGCAAAAAGGGCAGAATGCCTCATCTCCTTTAATCTGTTTTCCGCATTTGCTGCAAAACATATGCCTCTCCTTCCGGCCATCCACGTCCGTCTTGTCTGGCTGGCTCAAATCATTTCCTTCTGCCCCAGGCACTTCTCTCCCCACTGCCGCAGCAGCGCCGCCGACTGGCTGTCATCCAGCACGTTTTCCCCGACGGCTGTGCTCTCCAGGTAATCGTATACTGCTTCCAGAATATCCTTCTCCTCAAACCGGAAGATTCGAAACTGGTTCTGGAATACATACTGAAACAGCATGCTGCTGCCCCGGTGAACCACAATCTCCCAGTGGTCGTTGAGGGAGAATTCCTCCGCCGGCACCATGCGAATGTGATACCAGCCCTCTTCCACCGCCTTTAAGATCCTCCGGATCAGTTCCCAACGGTCCTCCGGGGACACCGGCTCCGCAAAGAAAACCTCCGGATACTCCCGGAAAACGCCGGTACGGATAAACTCCTCCACAAAGGAGCGGTTCATCAACACCGTCACCTGCCCCTGCCGCTTGGCCCGGTAAAGGCCGGCTGTATAGGCGATATAATCCTCCACCATGGTCTGGTAGCCGGGAAGATTCCGGTTCATGTACCGGCGGATCAGCCGCTCATCCCAGAACTGCACGCTGCACAGGCCCGAGCAAAGTTCCAGGGTATGGGAAAAGTCGGCAGTCCGCAGATACTCGGTGCCCCACTGGGCCTGCCTGCCTCCACAGCCATCCAGGCTGACCATCAGCGGAAAACTCTGGCGGCACATGCTGTCAAAGAGGCCATCCAGATAGGCAATGGCACCCGGGTCCTGGTGCAGAAAGGCCGTCTTTTTGTCTGAAGAAATCTGCATGGCCCAGTGGTCCGTAACCGCCAGGTAGGGGAGCGCATTCATGACCCCGTAATGCTCCTGGGATTTCCCGTAGAAATAGCGGGGCTCATAGCAGCGGATGCCGATGCCAAAGCGGAGGATCCGGCGGATGCTCTCCAGGTTGCTGCACCCGTCCGGGCCGCTGTCCGCCTCCAGGCAGATCAGCTGGATCACCTGAATGGTCCCGGCCCCGTCGCCCAACAGCATTAGGGATTCCAGCCACTGGTCATAATCTGGCTGCACCAGCAGCTTCAGCTCCCCGCCACGGGCAGCAGTCTCCCGGAGCACCTGGCTGATGGCCCGTTTCACCTCCAGCTCCCCCTGAATCAGCCGGGGCTGCCCCGCATCCGCCGGGGACAGCTTTTCCTCCTGCTGCGGCAGCGATGCTTTTCGCTCTTCCACCGTCAGCAGGGATTCCAGAATTTCCCGCACCTTGCGGCGCCGTTTGTAATTTTTTTCCCCAATCTGGGTAATGGTGTAGGCCTCCAGCACCTTCGCCCGCTCATCCGGCGTCAGATGCAGGTGGGACATAAGGGTCTCCAGCTGGGCGCGGTTCTGCAGAGGCCGCCGCCCCTTCAGATACTGGTAGAGGGTGGACCTTTCAATTCCACTCTGCTTGGCCAGCCCGGCAATATTCTGTTTTTTTTGGTTGACAAAGTACAAAAGCTGATCGGATAAAACAGACATGTTTCATGACTCCTTCCCATGGCCTTTCATTTTATTATAAGCTAAAGGGAATGCGCTGTAAATCTGTGGCGGATTTTGTGGCAGATGATTTTTTAGTGATTGTGCAACAGATAAAAACTTGATACGTATAGAACATACGCTCAATAAGCGTACAGAAACGGAAAGAGCCGGGGCATTCCGCTCAGCCGGCTCTCTCATGTCAATGGTACAATGGTTCAGGATTCATCTTGCTTTCCACCGCGAACCCGCAGAATCCCCAGGCCGGCTACCACAACCGCTGCCACCGCCAGCACCGCCAGAAAAGGCGCCAGGTTCTGATCATCTCCCATCTTGGGGGCTGTCTGGGTGACCTGCTCGGTCTCTGTGGGCGCCGGCGCCGTGGTCTCCGGCTCTGTAGGCGGCGCATAGGTGTTCAGCATCCGGCAGGTAGAAGGTACCGGTGGGATGGGCCTCAAAAAAGTCTGTGTTCACAAACTCCACCACATCCCCGAACATGGCCCCGTTGTCCATGTGATGCCCATAGACCAGTGTGTAGGAATCACTCAGGTCCCGGGCATTGTCGCTGTCCAGGAAAATAGAGCCGGACAGGGCAAAGTCTCCGTAGACATCTTTATTCACGTACTCCATATCCGTATCCCCTATGACTACGGGATAGTCTATGTTGGTGTCATCAATGGTCAGCCAGCCGCATACATCCGGGTTGATTTCCTGGAGCTCCGACAGGGAAGGGTTGGAGTCCGGGTCTCCTGCAGCGGGCTTAAACTGCAGCAGGTCGCTGGAAAGGAATGCGCCCTGAAAGACCATAGCGGTATCCCACAGGGAGTAGCCGCCGTAGAACAGCATCAGCACAATCAGCGCTGCCGCCAGCATACTGACCATGCGGTCGCCAAAGCGCGCCAATCTGGCTGCGGTGTGCAAAGGAGTGCCTCCTTTCTTTCCTTGGCATGCCGTGTTTTCCACGGCATAAAGGTATACCCGAAGGGTGTTTCCTCTTGGATTATAGGGAGCATCCCGCAGAGGGGCTGCTCCCAGAAACGGCGCCTCCCGAAGGGGAGGGATGCGCCGCCAAGGCGGTCATTCTTATAAACCTGCTTTCTCCTGGCTGTCTGGTTTTTGCTTCCGGAGATTACTCCGCCGTGCGCTTGCGCAGGAAGATCACGCAGGCACCCGCAGCCGCCACAACCAGCAGGGCGTAAGGGGCGACGTCACGGATGATGCCGGTGGGGGGGGAAGCGTCCTTATTATTCTCATATTTTACAGTGCTGTCCCCAGAAATCGTACCGGTGGTCACACCATCTTCATCCGCCACATCATTAATTTTCAGCGTATAGCCATTGGTATTGTCATCAACTTCCTCAATGGTATATGTATCGTTGCTGTCCAGTCCATAAATCTTGATGGCCTCGTTATTCCCCAAAGTAATGGTACTGGAAACTCCAGAAGTCAAGACGACAGAATTTTCACTTGCTGTAAAGTCACTCTCTGCGGTGTAAGTACCATAAACTGCATAATACTGTTCACCCGTCTCACCATCTATCTTCACAGTGAATTCAAATCAGATGTACCACCTTCTCCTCCATCAGGATCAACCAATTCTGTATAAGCAACCTCTACACCACCATCGGATTTGTTCTGGATATACACATACAGATCCAATACATTATTATCCTTAGTAATCCCATCATAGGAAACCGCATCCTCTTCAATGGTGTATTTATAAATTCCCGGCACTCCGCCAAACACAGCAAGATTCACATCAAACGTTACTTTATCGCTCAGCTTTGTACTATCGTCCAACGACCCATTGGGAGCAAAATCAGCGCTATTATCTGTGGCACTTACGGTAACACCATCCGCAATACCCGAGGAAACCGGAATATTATTACGCACTTCATTCGTAACCGTTGCCGGACTCACTGTAAAGGTAAAGGAAACATTGGGCGTCATTGTGGTGCTTTCTTTTGTCAGATACTTGGTAATCGTGAAGCAATCTGCGGTGTCTCCCTGGGTATCTGTAACGGAGTTTGCTAACGCTGGCACAGCCGTCAGGGACTCCATCATGGTAGTTGCAAGGAACGTGGCCGCAGTGCGGCGAAGGATTTTGTGTTGTTTACTCATGTTCTTGTCCTTCCTTTCTGAATCTCAATTCTTGGTTATCTTTACAAAGGCGGTGGGGCCTGTGTAACAAATTTGCGTGGGGCCTACAGCCCTGATCTCCGGACAACGGTGATCACCTTCCCCTTGATTTCGCTTTCGCTGACCGGGCCAAAGTACCGGCTGTCCCTGGCTCCCTCCCGGTAATCGCAGAGGATAAAGAATTCATCTTCCGCCAGGGTCAGCGGATAGGTCACGCCGTTGTCGTATTTGGGTGTCGTGTAGTAAATATCGTTTTCCAGCACGGTGCTTCCGTTGACCACCAGGGTGGCCTGGTCGGTAACCTCCACCGTATCGCCGCCACTGGCCACAATCCGGCCCACGTACTGTTCCCCGTTTTTCTCAAAGACCAGCACATCCCCGGTGGTCCAGTCGTCCGCCAGCCGGTAGTACAGCAGCAGATCCCCGGCGGAAATCCGCGACGCCATATCCTCATTGGCCATGGGCGTGATACCGAATGCCAATCGAAGCAGCAGGATCAGCAGTACTGCCAGAGCCGCCAGCTTAGTGGCAAAGGAGACAATGTCTCCGGCGTCCGCACAACGGCGGCGGCGTTTCTGAATAACCTCTGCCGGTGTAAGAGGCGCTCCTTTTTTCTGTCTCCGTTTCCCTTTTGCGGGCCGAGCCCGGGCCGCTCCGGTGCCATGTTCATTCCTCTGACGGGGAAGCTTTTTCCCTCGGGAGTGTACTTCCCGGCCTCCGGCGGCAGCCGCCTGCTGCCGGTCAGACATAGGCATCACCACCATTCCGGCGGCTCTGCAGCTGTTCCAAGGCCTGGTCTCGTTCATCCAGCAGAGCCTGATAGTAGGCTGCCTGCTCGTCATAAACCAGTTGGTAGGTGCGCTGAAGGCCTTCCAGCTGCCGCCAGACATCCGCCTCATCCACGCCACCCAGCAGCTTTTTCCGGAACTTCATGGCAGCCAGGGTATCCGCTATGTCCTGCATGGTACGCATAGGCAGTTACCTCTCGCAGCGCACCCGGCGGCGCTGGGCTAGCAGCCCACCAACCAGGGCCATGCCGGCAAAGGCGGAAAGGGTGAGCATCAGGGTATAAGGGGTGTTGTTGTTGTTGTTCAGGCCCGTGGGCGTGCTAACAACCAGTGTGTTGGTATAGGCGACCTCTATATTGGCCTCGACCTTACCCGAAACTGTAACTCCGTTTTTGTTTGCATCATTATCGCCAGTCACCTGAATAGTCGGTGTATAGGACTCTGCATTTTCTGGCCGCCATGGAGATCAAACGTAACACTTCCAGTCTCGTTAAAGCTGTATTCCTGCTCCGAAGATTCACCCTCATCCTGCGGAGTTACCGACATACTGTTTGCAATTTCCTGATAAATTGCTTCATCCAATGGACTTCCATCCGTCTCCGTTACCGTCAATGTAAACTGGAAGTCTTTCGCCGCATCACCCATATTGCCATCGACCGTTTTACTAACCGTAAACGCCCAATCCAATGACTTATTGGTACAGGTAACATCCGCACGATCATCCTGGCGGATTTCCACTTTCATACCATCATTTTGCTTTTCTCCATCTCCTGTCCATTCGGCGGCATAGGCTTCTTCATTTTCAGAAATCGTTGCTGTAATGTTATCCGGCAGAACAATGGTCACTTGCTCATTGGCCGCAAGTTGAACTGTAGCAGTCGCGTAGCTTGCGCCTTCTGCTACCGCAAACTCTAATTGCGTTCCATTTCCAGATGTATCTGTGCTGAACAGTGCGTTATAGATTCCTGCATAATCTGCTGGAATGGAAATCACAAATTCAAAAGTTTTTCCCTCATCTACTGTGGTCCCTTCCGCCAATTTTTTTGTCAGCGTCAGATAGCCTTTTTGCACCTGGACAACAGGCATTGGATACTCTACTGTTTGAAGGCCTGTGGCTTCCTCATTTTCGGTATACTCAAATGTCAAAACAGCTTTTTCATTGGAGTAAAAACCTGTCTCATCCTTATGTGTGCCAGTATCCCAGCCGGCTGATGGAGTATCCGAATAAGATCCTTCTTTTGCATACGCAATTTCCGCTTCGCTTGTAGGGCGGATTTGCATGGTAACGGTATATGTATAACCTGGTTTCAGTTGGTAGGAATCATCAAAATCCAATTTCAAGAGTTACTATGTAAAGGGTGGTTTCAGCCACCTAATACATATGACTGCGGCTCATTTGTGGTGAATTGAAAAGCAGTTATA
>CAZSAF010000023.1:0-21983 GCA_964604605.1 uncultured Lachnospiraceae bacterium | reverse complement strand
AGAAGGTACCGGTGGTGCTGGACGGCGGCAAGGTGGCCGGCGGCCACGACGGCGGCCCCATGCCGGAGGACGGCGTGGCCATCAAGGCCGGCAAGCTCCGGGGTGTCATGTCCTACGGCATGATGTGCTCCATTGAGGAGCTGGGCTCCTCCCGGGATATGTACCCGGATGCCCCGGAGGAGGGCATCTACATTCTGCCGGAGGATGTGGAGGTGGGCGCCGACGCGGTGGCGCTGCTGGGCCTCCATGACACGGTATTCGAGTATGAGATCACCTCCAACCGGGTGGACTGCTACAGCGTGCTGGGCATTGCCCGGGAGGCGGCGGCCACCTTCCGCAAGGAGTTTGTGCCTCCGGAGGTCCGGGTGGTGGGAAACCGGGAGGATGTGAACGACTATATCCAGGTGGAGGTAAAGGACGGCAATCTGTGCCCCCGGTACTGCGCCCGGGTGGTGAAGAACATTCAGCTGGGGCCGTCCCCGGAGTGGATGCAGCGGCGGCTGGCGGCCAGCGGTATCCGGCCCATCAACAACATTGTGGATATTACCAACTATGTGATGGAAGAGTACGGCCAACCCATGCACGCCTACGACCTGGACCATGTGGCCGGCCATAAGATTGTGGTCAAGCGGGCGGAGGACGGACAGGAATTCCAGACCCTGGACGGCCAGATCCGGAAGCTGGACAAGGACATTCTGATGATTTGTGATGGGGAAAAGCCTGTGGGCCTGGCCGGCATCATGGGCGGTGAGAATTCCAAGATCACCGACGATGTGCAGACCATGCTCTTTGAGGCGGCCTGCTTTGACGGCACCAACATCCGCCTTTCCTCCAAGCGCCTGGGCATGCGCACCGAGGCCTCCGGCAAGTTTGAGAAAGGGCTGGACCCCAACAGCGCCGAGGAGGCCATCAACCGGGCCTGCCAGCTCATTGAGGAGCTGGGCTGCGGCGAGGTGGTGGGCGGCATGGTGGACGTGTACACCACGGCCCTGGGGCCCAAGCGCATTGCCTTCCGTCCGGACTGGGCCAACGAGTTCCTGGGAACCAACATCCCCAAGGAGGAGATGCTGAAATATTTCCGGATGATTGATCTGGAGTACGACGAGGTCACCGAGGAGGTGGTTGTGCCCTCCTTCCGGCAGGATCTGGAGTGCGAGGCGGACCTGGCGGAGGAGGTGGCCCGGTTCTACGGCTACGACAAAATCCCCACCACCCTGCCCCGGGGCGAGGCGACCACCGGCAAGCTCTCCTTTAAGCTGCGGATTGAGGAGATTGCCCGGGATGTGGCGGAGTACTGCGGCTTCAGCCAGGGCATGACCTACTCCTTTGAGAGCCCCAAAGTCTTTGACAAGCTGCTGCTGCCGGCGGATTCCCCGCTGCGTCAGACGGTGACCATCCTGAACCCCCTGGGGGAGGACTTCAGCATTATGCGGACCCTGCCCTTAAACGGGATGCTCACCTCCCTTTCTACCAACTATAACCGGCGGAACAAGAACGTGCGCCTGTACGAGCTGGCCAACGTGTACCGGCCCAAGTCCCTGCCCCTGACGGAGCTGCCCGATGAGCGGATGCAGTTTACCCTGGGCTTCTACGGGGACGGCGATTTCTATGAGATGAAGGGTGTGGTGGAGGAGTTCTTTGACAAGATTGGCCTCCATGGCAAGACCGTCTACAATCCGGAGGCGGGCAAATCCTTCCTGCACCCGGGACGCCAGGCGGAAATTTCCTACCAGGATCAGGTGGTGGGCTATCTGGGCGAGCTGCATCCCCAGGTGGCGGAAAACTACGGAATCGGCGAGCGGACCTATGTGGCGGTCATTGATATGCCGTCGGTGGTGCCCCTGGCCACCTTTGACCGGAAGTATGAGGGGATTGCCAAATTCCCGGCGGTGACCCGCGACCTGAGCATGGTGGTGCCCAAGGACATCCGGGTGGGCCAGATCGAGGAGATCCTGGAGAAGAAGGGCGGAAAGCTTCTGGAGAGCTGCCATCTGTTTGATATCTATGAGGGCTCCCAGATCCAGGAAGGCTACAAGTCCGTGGCCTACAGCGTCACCTTCCGGGCCAAGGACCGGACCCTGGAGGACAAGGATGTCAGCGCGGTGATGAACAAGATCCTGTCTGCCCTGGCCGAGCTGGGCATTGAGCTGCGGTCGTAAGAAAAGGCTTGTTTTTTCCTCCCGCCTGTGCTATAGTATCCAGTGTATGACCATTAGGAGGAACGGACATGGCAGTGTTGAAAATTGTTTTGACAGTAGTGCTGGTGGCGGTCTGCATCGTTATGACGGTATTGATTCTTTCTCAGGAGGGAAAATCTTCCGGCCTTAGCGGCTCCATTGCCGGAGGCTCCACGGAGACCTATGTGGCCCAGAACCGGGGGCGCACACCGGAGGGGAAGATAGAGAAGTGGACGAAGATCCTGATTGCCGTTTTCCTGGTGCTGGCACTGGCACTGAACATTTTAAACTGAGCGATGAGAATAGAGCCCATGGTTTTACGTGAAAATAAACCATGGGCTCTTTTCACTTTGCGGGGAACAAAGTTCCCCGATCCGATTCATGAGCGTATAAGGAGAATATGGACAAGAAGAAACTGGAAGAGCGAAAAAAACAGATGAAAGAGCTGATCCGCCGGCCGGATTACCGCCCGATGAAGCGGAAGGAGCTGGCGGTGCTGCTGGGCGTCCCCAAAGACAAGCGGGAGGAGCTGCAGCAGGTGCTGGATGCGCTGGTGGCGGAAGGAAAGCTGGGCCTTTCCAAGCGGGGCAAGTACGGGATTCCGGAGGTCGTGGCCCTCACCGGTGTCTTCTGCGCCACCGCCCAGGGGTACGGCTTTGTCACGGTGGAAGGGCGGAAGGAGGACTTTTATATCCCGGAAAAGTATGTGGGAGACGCCCTCCACGGGGACCGGGTGCAGCTGGTGCCGGAGAAATCCAGCCGGGGCCACCGGTCGGAAGGGCGGATTGTCCGGGTGGTGGAGCGGAACACCTCCACGGTGGTAGGACTGTACCGGAAGCGGAAGAACGGCGGCGTGGTGATTCCGGACAACACCAAGCTGCACCGGGAGATGTGGATCCCCAAGGGAAAGGCCCACAGCGCCCGGGACGGGCAGAAGGTGGTGGTGGAGCTTACCGGCTACAGCCATCCGGTGTACGGGCTGGAGGGCCGGATTACGGAGATCCTGGGCCGTCTGTCGGCGCCGGGGGTGGACGTGGTCTCCATCCTCCGGGCCATGGACATTCCGGAGGAGTTTCCGCCGGATGTGCTGGCCCAGGCGGAGGCGGTGCCGGATACGGTGGACGCGGCGGCGTTCCCGGAGCGGCTGGACCTGCGGCAACTGCGGATGGTGACCATAGACGGGGAGGACTCCAAGGACCTGGATGACGCGGTGAGCCTGGAGCGGGCCGGGGACGAGTACCGGCTGGGGGTGCACATTGCGGATGTCAGCCACTATGTGCCGGAGGATTCACCTTTGGACCGGGAGGCCCGGCAGCGGGGGACCAGCGTCTATGTGGCGGACCGGGTGGTGCCCATGCTGCCCCGGAAGCTGTCCAACGGCATCTGCTCCCTGAACCAGGGGGAGAACCGGCTGGCCCTGTCCTGCCTTATGGAGCTGGACAGTCGGGGCTGCGTTACCGGGCATCAGATCCGGGAAACCATCATCCGGGTGGACCGGCGGATGACCTACACCGCCGTCAACGCGGTGCTCACCGGGGATCCGGAGGCAGAGCGGGAGTACGGGGAGCTGGCGGACCTGTTCCGGCTGATGGCGGAGCTGGCGGGCAAGCTCCGGGCCCGCAGGCAGCAGCGGGGCTCCATTGACTTTGACCTGCCGGAAACCAAGATCATTCTGGACGCCAAGGGAAACCCGGTGGAGATCCGGCCCTATCCCCGGAATATGGCCACGGAGCTGATCGAGGACTTTATGCTGGCCGCCAATGAGACGGTGGCGGAGGAGGCCTACTGGCAGGAGCTGCCCTTTGTGTACCGGGTGCATCCGGAGCCGGAACCAGAAAAAATCCAGGAGCTGGCCGGCGTCCTACGCTCCCTGGGCGGACGCCTCCGGACCAGCAAAGGAAAGGTCCATCCCAAGGACCTGCAGCGGATGCTGGCCCGGCTGGAGGACTCCCCGGAGGAGGCCTTTATCAGCCGCCTGGCCCTGCGCTCCATGCAGCAGGCCAAGTACAGCCCGGAGTGCGCCGGACACTTTGGGCTGGCGGCCCCCTACTACTGCCACTTTACCTCTCCCATCCGCCGGTATCCGGATTTGCAGATCCACCGGATCCTCAAGGAAAATCTCCGGGGGGCTCTTGACCCGGAGCGCCGGGGGCATTATCATAGTATTCTGACGGAGGTGGCGGCCCTGTCCTCCCAGCGGGAGCGCCGGGCGGTGGAAGCGGAGCGGGCGGTCACCAAGAAGAAGATGGCCCAGTTTATGGGTAGCCATATCGGAGAGGTGTACGAGGGCCTGATCTCCGGGGTCACCCGGTGGGGCTTTTACGTGGAGCTTTCCAGCACCGTGGAAGGGTTGGTGCCGGTGAGCCAGATTTCGGGGGACTATTTCCGGCTGGACGAAAAGCAGCACTGCCTGGTGGGCGAGCGGACCGGCCGCACCTACCGACTGGGGCAGCCGGTGCGGATTTCCGTGGCTGCGGTGGACAGCGAGCGGGATACCATTGACTTTGCATTGGAAGAGCAGGTGTGATTATGGGGAAGGAAAGTATCAAACTCATTGCCAACAACAAGAAGGCGCATCACGACTATTTTATTGAGGATACCTATGAGGCCGGCATTGCCCTGGCCGGCACGGAGGTCAAGTCCCTCCGCATGGGAAAGTGCAGCCTGAAGGAGTCCTTTATCAAGGACAGCAAAGGGGAGCTGTTTATCTACGGCATGCACATTAGCCCTTACGAGAAGGGGAACATTTTTAACAAGGACCCTCTGCGGGTGCGCAAGCTGCTGTTGCACCGGTATGAGATCAACAAGCTGATGGGCAAAGTCTCCGCCAAGGGCTACACCATTGTCCCTCTCCAGGTCTACTTCAAGGGCAGCCTAGTGAAAGTGCAGATTGGCCTGGCCAAGGGCAAAAAGCTGTACGACAAGCGGGAGACCATGGCCAAGAATGACCTGCGCCGGGAGACGGAGCGGGAGTTTAAGGTCAAGAACCTATGACGTGCCGGCAGCCGTGCATAAAAAGGAAGCGCCTGGCTCATCCTAAGGGAGAGATTCCCTGGGAGGAGCGAGGTGTTTTTTTATGGAAGAAAAACTGAGCGGCCAGTGGCGGCCGGATCTTTCGGCCATGCGGCAGCAGCCGCAGCCGGATGTGAATTTTGATATTCTGGAGCGGTGGCTTTTGATTGGAGGGAGAGAGGCTTTCCTGTACCATGTCACCGGCTTTGTGTCCGACCTGAACGTGCAGCGGATTATCCAGTTTTTTCTGGAGCGGACACCGGAGGAGATTTCGGAGACGCCGGAAGGGTTCCTGGCCCGGGATACCGCCTTCGGCAGCGTGAAGCTGGAGACGGCGGTGGACAAGCTGGTCACCTCCGTGCTCTCCGGCCTGAGGGTCCTGCTGGTGGAGGGGTATGCCGTCGGCCTCACCTTTGACATCCGGAACTACCCCAGCCGGGGCGTCCAGGAGCCGGATAAGGACCGGGTGCTCCGGGGCTCCCGGGATGGTTTTTCCGAGACCATCATCGCCAACACGGCTTTGATCCGCCGGCGGATCCGGGATCTGCGCCTGCTGCTGATGCAGAACACCCACTGACTGCCGGAGGCCCTGCAGTTTATCCGGCCAGTAGAGAACGTCAACGTGCCCCTGATCTACCAGATTTTGATTCTGGAGCTGGCGGTGGACGGGCTGCGGCTGCTCCTGGTGATCCTCACGGCGCTGTTCAACGTCTGGGGCTTCGCCGCCGGGCTGCTTTTGGTGGTCCTGGCGGTGGTCACCAACAAGACCATTGCCGGCACCAGCTATCTGTACCCGCTGATCCCTTTACGGTGGCGGGAGATCAAGAACCGCTTTTTCCGCCCCCGGCTGTCCCACGCTTATCCAGGGGAAGGGCGCGGAGAGGAAGAGAAGGGGGAAGGAAACGGCAGCGGGAGAAGTTCATGTTGACAAAGTTAGAGAACTGTGCTACATTATTTCAGAAAATTAGAACCGTCTAACTTCTTGGCGCCGGCGTTCGACACCGCGCGCCAGGCTTTTGGGAAAAGAGGCACAGGATGAAATTGTCAGAGGGAGAGATGGGAAAGTCCTACCAGGTGGAGAAGGTGGATATGGCGTCCAGCATTACCAGGCGGCTGGAAGCTTTGGGCATCAACGAAGGAATTTTGATCCAGGTCATGAACCGGAAGCGCACCGGCACGGTGATCATCAAGGTGCGGGGTACCTGGCTGGCTCTGGGAGCCGGCATTGCCTCCGGCATTCAGGTGAAGGAGGCGGCAAAATGAAGAAAAACATGCAGGGTGATACGGTGATTACCGTAGGGTTTGTGGGCAATCCCAACTGTGGGAAGACCACGCTGTTCAATGCCTTTACCGGGGCCAACCTGAAGGTGGCCAACTGGCCCGGCGTCACGGTGGAGCGGGTGGAAGGCGAAGCCTACTATAAGGGGCATAAGCTGAAGCTCATTGACCTGCCGGGTATTTACAGCCTCACCTCCTACTCCATGGAGGAGCGGGTGGCCCGGAAATGTATTATGGAGGAGGAGATTGACGTGATTGTCAATGTGGTGGACGCCTCCTCCCTGGAGCGGAACCTGTATCTGACCACCCAGCTGCTGGAATTCCGGAAGCCCATGGTGCTGGCCCTGAACATGATGGACATTGTCCAGGAGCGGGGCATGGAGATTGACACCCACCGGCTGCCGGAGATGTTGGGGAGGATTCCGGTGGTGCCGGTTTCCGCCCGGAAGCGCACCGGGCTGGATGTGCTGCTCCACGCGGTGGTGCACCACTACCAGGAGGACCCCCACGGGGTGGTGGTCCACTACAGCAAGGGGATTGAGGCCAAGATCGCCAAACTGGAGACGGCACTGCAGGAACAGTTTGGGGAGGTGAAAAACCCCCGGTGGGCGGCCATTAAGCTGTTGGAGCAGGATGAGGAAATCCACCGGCAGTATCCGCTGGACTTGCCCCAGGTGCTGGACAAAAACTATGAGACCCAGATAATCAATGAAAAGTACGCGTACATAGAAGAGGTGGTGGAGGAATGCCTTTTCAACCGGGAAAGCGCCGCCGCAGCCACGGAACGGGCGGACCGGATCCTTACCCACCGGATCTGGGGCGTCCCCATCTTCTTTGTGATCCTGGCGGTGGTTTTCTTCCTGACCTTTACGGTGGGAGATTTCCTGAAAGGGTATTTTGAGCAGGCCCTGGAGTGGTTTTCCGGGCATTTGAGTCAGTTCCTCACCGGCATCGGCACCTCCGACTGGGTGGTGTCCCTGGCGGTGGACGGCGTGGTGGCCGGTGTGGGCGGCATCCTCACCTTCCTGCCCAACATTGTGATCCTCTTCCTGGCCTTGGCCTTTTTGGAGGACAGCGGATACATGTCCCGGGTGGCGTATGTGATGAATGAGATCATGGGATCGGTGGGGCTTTCCGGCAAGGCCTTCCTGCCCATGATCCTGGGCTTCGGCTGCACGGTGCCGGCGGTGATGGCCAGCCGGGGGCTGGAGAATGAGAAGGACCGGAAGCGGACGATTATGGTGATGTCTTTTATGTCCTGCTCGGCCCGGCTGCCCATTTATGTGCTGTTTGCCCAGATGTTTTTCGGGGATTATGCCATGCTGGCGGCCTACTCTCTGTACGTCATCGGCGTGGTGGCGGCCATTGTGGTGGCCAAGGTAGCCAACTGGCTGTACCCGCTGCCGGAGGAGAATGCCCTGCTCATTGAGCTGCCGGCCTACAAGATGCCCAACGTCTACACCGTGGCTATCTACGTCTGGGAGAAGGTGAAGGACTATTTGAGCAAGGCAGGGACCATCATCTTCCTGATGTCCATTGTCCTGTGGTTTGTGCTCAATTACAATTTGCAGGGGGCGGCGGCAGACGTGTCCCAGAGCTTTGGCGCCTCCATCGGCCATCTGCTGGTGCCGCTGCTGGCTCCGGCGGGGCTGGGGCTCTGGCAGCTGGGCGTGGCGCTTCTGTGCGGCCTCTTGGCCAAAGAGGTGGTGGTGTCCAGCTGTGCCGTGCTGTTCTCCGTCAGCAATATCAACTCGGATGCGGGCATGGCGGCCCTCTCCGCAGCCCTGGGGACGGCAGGCTTTGGGCCGGTGAACGCGTATGCCTTTATGGTGTTCTGCTTGCTGTACACGCCCTGTGCCGCCACCATCGGCACCATCAAGCGGGAGAGCCACTCCTGGGCCTTCACGCTGAAGCAGGTGCTGTTCCAGCTGGTGTTTGCCTGGGCAGCGGCGGTGCTGGTGTTCCAGGTGGGCAGCCGGCTCTTTGGATAAACGTGCCGGAAGGGTTACGGTGCGCTGCTCTTCACCAGGCTGCTTTGGTGCATCAGCGCCAGAAAACGCTTGAGGACCGGCTGGTCGTGTTCGTACCGGTAGTAGATGCCGAAAGAGACGGAAGGCAGGTCGGTGACGAGAATGTAGCGCAGCCCCGGGTCCCGGGCGGAGGGAATGTCCGGATACAGGGTGTAGCCGATCCGGGATTTGACCAGGGTCATGGCGCTTTCAATGCCCTCGGTGAGAAAGCGCTGCTCCGGCGGCAGGTTCACCAGCACGCTACTCTGGACGGTAAAGACCGAATCGGAAATCTGCCGGGGAGAGCACATGATGAAATTTCCCGCCAGCTGCTGGCGGGTTAAGGTTTCGTACCGGGCCAGCGGGTGCTCCGGGTAACAGATGCAGGCAAAGGGGAAGGCGTCCAGCTCCCGGAACAGGAGGCTGGACTTCTGCCCATCCTTTGCGCTTAGCGCTGCCAAAAGCTGGTTGTTTTCCACCAAGCTCAGGAGCGAGGGAAAGGGGACCAGGTGGAGGGAAGGCCGCAGCAGCGGGAATTCCTCCGATAGGGTTTTCAGAACCGGCGGCAGCAGCGTCAATTCCATACAGTTGTGACAGCCCAGTTCAAAGGGAATCATATTTTCATGCCGCCCCAGCCGCTCCTTTGCGGACAGGGCGGTTCTTAAAATTAATCGCGCGTCGGCCAGAAACTGGATCCCATCCTGGGTCAGGGAGACGCTCCTGCTGGTGCGGCTGAACAGCTGGGTGCCCAGCTCCTCCTCCAGGGTCTGAATCTGATGGCTCACCGCCGGCTGCGTGATTTTCAGCTCCCGGGAAGCATTGGAAAAATTCAGGTGTTCCGCCACCGCTATAAAGCATTCCAATTGTACCGTGTTCATAAACGTTTCTCCCTCATCGGACCATTGTGGATCTCGCACGGTAGAAAACCGCGGATTTTCCTGGAAACATTATAAAGGGAGTTGATTTTTTTCGCAAGATCTATAAAAGAGTTTTATTGATAATAATACCTTTGAATTTCACATTTGGCAAAATCTGAGCTACAATTCCTTGCGTACAAAAAATGATAAGGACACGAACTGTTCGGACGGAAATCATCCATGGAACAAACCGGGAGGTGAGAGAGAAAATGGAAGGAGAGTTCAGAACAGAGAAAATGCTCTTTGGGATGAAGCGAATCAGCCTGTACCTGACCGCCCACATGGAGGCCTGCCTGCGGGAGCCGGATATCAGCGGCGTGCAGGTGTATCTGATCGTATATATTCTGCGGCATCACCCGGAGGGGACCTACCTGACGGAGCTGTGCCGGGAAATCGGCGTGTCCAAGCCAACCCTGTCGGTGATGATCCGCAAGCTGATCGAAAAAGGGTATCTGGCTTTTCATGAGAATCCCGGAGACATTCGCAAGAAGGAAGTGCTCCCTACGGCAAAGCTTCAGGAAGAAGGCCAACACTTTCTGGAGGAGGCAGACCAGATGGAAGCCGAAATCTGCAGCGCGCTGAGCCAGCAGGAAAAGGACCAGCTGTGGAAGCTGGAGGAAAAGCTGCTGAAACAGCTGGCAGAGATGGAGCGCGAAAAAAGACGAAAAAAGACAGGAGGTTGTTGAAACGTGAGAAAAGTATTGGGGCAACTCAAACAGTATAAGCGGGACGCCTTTCTCTGTATTGGCTTTACCGCTCTGGAAGTCATTATGGAAATCCTTATGCCCTTTATCACCTCGATCATCATTGACAGGGGGCTGGAGGCGGCCAACCTGCCGGTGGTGTACCGCTACGGGGCGGTGATGGTGGTGATGGCATTCTTCGGGCTGCTGTTCGGCGCCCTGGCCGGCAGGCGTGCGGCCAAGGCTTCCTCCGGGCTGGCGGCCAACCTGCGGGAGGCTATCTATGCCAATATTCAGACCTTTTCCTTCTCGAATATTGACAAGTTCAGCGTTCCCGGCCTGGTCACCCGTATGACCACCGATATTACCAATGTGCAGAACGCCTTTATGATGATCATCCGGGTGGCGGTGCGGGCTCCCATGAACCTGATCTTCAGCTTTGCCATGTGCCTGATGATCAGCCCCCGACTCAGCTCCATGTTCCTGATTGCCGTGGTGTTCCTGGTGGTGGTCATCGGTTCCATTATGGTGATCACTTTGCGGATTTTCAACCAGGTGTTCCGGCGGTACGATGACCTGAATGCCAGTGTCCAGGAAAACGTTTCGGCCATCCGGGTGGTCAAGGCCTTTGTACGGGAGGAGCAGGAGAAAGTCAAGTTCTCCAAGGCCTCCAAGATGCTGCGGGACCTGTCCGTGAAGGCAGAGGGCCTGCTGGCCTTCAATAACCCGGCCATGATGGTGGCGGTCTACTTCTGCATCATCTCGGTTTCCTGGTTTGGCGCCCAGTATATTGTGGCAGGCGACATGAGCACCGGAGACCTGACCAGCCTGTTCAGCTATATTATGTCCCTGCTGATGAGCCTGATGATGCTCTCCATGGTCATTGTCATGATCAGCATGTCCCTGGCCAGTGTCCGCCGGATCAGCCAGGTGCTGGATGAGCAGGCGGATCTGCGGGATCCGGAGAATCCGGTGATGGAGGTTCCGGATGGACGGATTGATTTTGACCATGTAAGCTTTTCCTACAAGCACGGCAGCGGGAAAAATGCCCTGTCCGATATTGACCTGCATATCCAAAGCGGCGAGACCATCGGCGTTATCGGCGGCACCGGCTCCGGCAAGAGCAGCCTGGTGAACCTGATCTGCCGTCTGTACGATGTGGACAGCGGTGCGGTCCGGGTGGGCGGCGTGGACGTGCGCCAGTACGATACGGAGGTGCTGCGGAACCAGGTGTCCGTGGTGCTGCAGAAGAACACCCTGTTCTCCGGGACCATCCTGGACAACCTGCGCTGGGGCAACCCGGACGCCACCGAGGAGGAGTGCGTGGAGGCCTGCCAGGCTGCCTGCGCCGATGAGTTCATTGACCGGATGCCGGACGGCTACCAGACCCGGATTGAGCGGGGCGGCGCCAACGTATCCGGCGGCCAGAAGCAGCGGCTGTGCATTGCCCGGGCCCTGTTAAAGAAGCCCAAGGTCCTGATTCTGGACGACTCCACCAGTGCGGTGGATACGGCCACGGACGCCAAAATCCGGGCGGCCTTTGCCCGGGAGATCCCCGGCACCACCAAGATTATCATTGCCCAGCGGATTTCCAGCGTTCAGTCTGCGGACCGGATCCTGGTGCTGGACGACGGCCGGATTGATGCCTTTGACACCCATGAAAACCTGCTGAAAACCAATGCCATCTATCAGGATATCTACAACTCCCAGATGGAAGGCGGCGGGGACTTTGACCAGCCTGCGTAAAAGGAGGAGGAGCGTTTATGAATGAGAAGAATACCGGATCCCGCGCAACCACTGCAGGCCAGATGGTTCGCCGGGTGGTCCAATATATGCTGCATTATTACAAAATTCCGTTTCTGCTGGTGGTCCTCTGTATTCTGATCACGGCCATCGCAACGGTGGTGGGGGCTACCTTCCCCCAGACCCTGGTGGATGACTACATTGAGCCCATGCTGGCCAACGGCTCCCGGGATTTCAGCGGCCTGGCCCGGGATTTGGTCCAGCTGGCCTGCGTCATGGCCCTGGGCGTGGTGACGGCCTTCACCTACAACCGGATTATGGTTACCGTCAGCCAGGGAACCATGCTTCACCTGCGGGATGACCTGTTCCGCAAAATGGAGTCCCTGCCCATTCAGTACTTTGACACCCACGCCCACGGCGACATCATGTCCGTCTACACCAACGACGTGGACACCCTGCGGCAGATGCTGAGCCAGAGCATCCCCCAGGTGATCAACTCGGTTCTCTCCATGGCGGCCACCCTGGTGACCATGATCATCCTGAACCCGACGCTGACCCTGATCTCTTTGCTGACGGCGGCGGTGATGCTGTTTACCACCTCCCGGTTCTCCCGGCTGTCCGGTAAATACTATGTACGCCAGCAGCGGGACCTGGGCGCTGTAGACGGTTTTATCGAGGAAATGCTGGACGGCCAGAAGGTGGTCAAGGTGTTCTGCCATGAGCAGGCGGCCATGGAGGACTTCCACAAGGTCAATGAGGAGTTGCGCAACAGCACCAACATGGCCAACGGCTACGCCAACCTGCTGATGCCGGTTAACGCCAACATTGGCTGGATCAGCTATGCCCTGGTGGCCATTGTGGGCGCCATCCTGGGAATCAATGAGCTGGCCGGCGTGACGATCGGCACCGTCATCACCTTTGTGGGACTGAACCGGAGCTTTACCAACCCCATTACCCAGGTGAGCCAGCAGGTGAACTTTGTCATCAACGCGGCGGCCGGCGCCAAGCGGGTCTTTGACCTGATGGATCAGGAGCCGGAGGCGGATGAGGGCTACGTGGAGCTGGTCTACGCCAAGGAGGATGCGGACGGAAACCTGACCGAGTCCCCGGAGCGGACCAACCTGTGGGCATGGAAATACCCCCACAAGGACGACGGCTCTGTCACCTATGTGAAGCAGGAAGGCGGTGTAGTGCTGGACCAAGTGGATTTTGGCTACACACCGGATAAGATGGTACTTCACGACATCAGCCTGTGGGCCAAGCCGGGGCAGAAGATTGCCTTCGTAGGCGCCACCGGCGCAGGAAAGACCACCATCACCAACCTGATCAACCGGTTTTACGACATTGCCGACGGCAAGATCCGCTACGATGGCATCAACATCAACAAGATCCGCAAGGCAGACCTGCGCCGGTCCCTGGGCATGGTGCTCCAGGACATCCACCTGTTCACCGGCACCGTTATGGACAACATCCGCTACGGCAAGCTGGATGCCACGGATGAGGAGTGTATCCGGGCGGCCCAGCTGGCCAACGCGGACAGCTTTATCCGCCGCCTGCCGGATGGGTACCAGACCATGCTCACCGGGGACGGGGCCAACCTGAGCCAGGGGCAGCGGCAGCTGCTGGCCATTGCCCGGGCCGCGGTGGCGGATCCGCCGGCGCTGATTCTGGATGAGGCCACCTCCTCCATTGATACCCGGACGGAAAAGCTGGTCCAGGACGGCATGGACGCCCTGATGAAGGGCCGCACCACCTTTGTCATTGCCCACCGGCTGTCCACGGTCCGGAACGCCGACTGCATTATGGTGCTGGAGCAGGGGCGGATCATCGAGCGGGGCACCCATGAGCAGCTGATGGAAAAGAAAGGGCGCTACTACCAGCTGTACACGGGGAATGCCATTGGGGCGTAGCCCACGCCGCAGCGGTTACGGAGCCATCCGGACGAAATTGCCTCCTCGGAAGGAAAACCGGCCGTCAAAGGACACGGTTTCCGTGGAGACGCAGGTAAATCCCAACTTTTTCAGCAGCCGGCAGGACGGGATGTTGTCCAGAGCCGTCCCCGCCGTAAACTCCGCTCCAGGAGATTTCTCCGCCAGAACATCCAGCAGTGCGCTGGCGCTCTCATAGGCGTACCCCTTCCCCTGCCAGGCGGTGTGAAAGCAGTAGCCCAGATCGTATCTGCCGTCCGCCTCATGAAAACCAACGTAGCCAATGACCTGGCCGGACAGGCAGACCGCAAAAAACAGGCCGCTGCGGGCAAACTGTTTTGTCAGGTCCCTGGCTCCGCCCTCATCGGTGGGCAGAGGCGCATCGTAAACCGCATAGGGGGACTGGCTAAAATCCATCCAGTTCTTTTGCAGCGCCGGCCAATCCGATTCCTGAAGGCTGCGTATGTGCAGCCGGTCCGTTTAAAATTCCATGTATGCCTCCTTTTTGGCTGTTTACCAAGTATATTATGGAAGCAGTCGCACCAAATTGCAAGTTATATTGTGGAAAGTTCTTTACATGGGTTTGACACAATTTCTGAATCGATTGAACTGATTCTGAACCGATTCGTGAATTGATTACGCACTCGGCAGATAAATCCAATCGTGCACCAGGCATACGTTACCTTCGGATTCTGATTGGTCAACCGCCAGAAGGGGGATTGGATGATGGCAGGGTGTTATACATATTGCGCAACTCAAAATTCCAAACTGTTTCCATTCAGCAGAAAATACTTCATGCCCATAATCACAAATCCATCTTCGTTTCTCCAAGGTTTTGAAGTTCCGTTGACAATGACAATTTTTTTAAAGAAATCCGGAATGCTGCGCAGAGAATAAAATTCCTGAAACTGCTTTTCTTCCGAAGTCATATCGTAGGCAACCTGAATATAGTATCTTTGGCTTCCATGGTTTACTATAAAATCGACCTCAAGCTGTTTACGAACCCTTTTTCCCTCTTTGTTATTTGAAAATACATCCAATATACCTACATCAACATTGTACCCCCGTATAAGCAGTTCATTGTAAACAATATTACTTCTTCACACATGCAGACAATACTGCCGCTGCCGCGTTCCAGGGTTGTTTTGTTGAGTACCTCGTATTTTTTGATATGTCAGGTTTGCTTTAACAGTCTGGTATCACAGAAATACAGTTTGGGGGTTTTTACCAACCGCTTCAATTCATTATTGAAAAAGGGCGGCAGAAGATAAACAATGCCTAACCCCTGCAAAATCCGCAGCCATTCCTTGGCCGTGGGCCGGGAAATTTCGGCTGCCTCCGCCAAAGTTTTATAGTTTACCTGCTCGGCTGTCAGGGCAGCGCAGGCGTTCAGAAATTTTCGGAAACGGACAGAATCCGTGATACCACCTTCCCCCGCCACATCCCGCATCAGGTAGGTTTAGCTTGAATTTTTTAAATATCTTCCCAATATCCCCATTAATGCAGACCGACCGCTCCGCGATCTCCCGGGGAGCAAACGCCTCTCCCTGGTTGAGACAGGCATAAACTGTCTTTGGATTCTGATATGTCATCTGCTAGAAGGGATATTTTATATACCTGGGGTGTTATGTTTATTGCGCGCCATATTTTCATTCAATCAGTCCTTCAGACAGCCGATCGGAACTACATATATTCCATCCTGCCTTCTGTACGCGTAGTCTCCAACCCCAATTAGAACCATCAAAAAAGAGGGGGCTTTCATTTTAGTTATATCAATTTTGTTCTTTAATGTCTTAAGATTTTCTGCTCCTTCTTCTATCAGCTTATCTCCGCCAAGTTTCACTTCAATCAATCCATAAGACCCATTTCTCAAATGAACCACCGCATCACATTCCAATCCCGTTTTATCCCGAAAGTGATATACTTTCCCATTCAGTGCATCCGCAAATACCCTTAAATCTCTGATGCACATCGTTTCAAAGAACAAGCCAAATGTCTTCAGGTCTCCAATCAGATCCTGGGGACCTAATCCCAGTGCGGCAACTGCAATGGAAGGATCCACAAAATAGCGGGTATTCGAAGTCCGTATTGCTGTTTTAGAGCGAAGATTCGGATTCCATGCCTCCATTTCCTCAATTACGAATATTTTTTAATGCATTGATATAAGAATATACCGTGTCTGTGTCAAGAGCTTCCGCATCATTCGCCATAATGTCGTCCTTAAGCAAGGTATTTGTTGCCTGCGAGCCCTGGTTTCTGGCATAAGAACGCATGAGGCGCTTTACCCACTCCGGATTTCTTGTGATTCCATCCGCTCTGGAGATATCAGATTTTACAACCGCATCATAATAGTCAAAGACCTGCTCAAGAGCAACCTCTCCTTTCAGGTCGGTTGCCCTGGGCCAGCCACCGCGGCACACCAGAAAAGCCAATTGATTCAGGTCAAGTGAATTTTCGCCTTCGATCTGTTCCGGTGTCTCAAAAAGTGCTTTTAAACTCACCTCTCCAGTCGAGTCCAGAGATTCATATAAGCTCATCGGACGCATCAATATCCACGAGAAGCGTCCTGTTCCAGTATGATGAATATGCTCATAAGAAGCCGGAACTGCAGAGCCTGTTAAAATAAACTGTCCCATTTCATCCCTGTGATCGACCTCAAATCTGACGGCATCCCACAGCTTCGACGCAATTTACCATTCATCGATCAGCCGCGGGATTTTTCCCTTCAAAAGTCTCCCTGGACTGATTTCTGCCATTGTCAGATTTTGTTGTTCTTTTCCGGATCTGCCATATAAAGAATACTGCCGGCAATCTGCTCAGCCGTTGTTGTTTTTCCGCACCATTTAGCCCCTTCAATCAAAACAGCGCCTTTTCCAAGCAGCCGTTTTTCTAATATTTTGTCTGCAATTCTTACTTTATATTTTCTCATTTAACTTGAGCCTCCTGCCACGCAATATTTACTTATATTTTCTCCTGTTCACCTAAAAGCATACCTCTTTTTCGGCATTTTGGGCTTCATTTTTTCGGCATTTCAGCGCTTGATTTTTCGGCTATCTGGTTCTTTTAAATTTCTTTCATCAATGCACAGCGTCCATAGCGGAAACTGAATCTGCTGCCTTATAATTGTTTCAGTACATCCCCAATATCCCCGTCAATACAAATCGACCGATCCCCAATCTCCCTTGGCGCATAGGCTTCCCCGTAATTGATACAGGCATACGTTGCCTTCGGATTCTGATAGGTCATCTGCCAGAAGGGGTATTTGATGATGCCGGGGGTATTCATCCCCACCCCAAGCTCCAGGTACAGCACCCGCTGGCTGCCCCGGGTCCGCAGGAAGTTTTCATACCGCTCCGCCGCCTGGTGCCAGCCCTCATCCTCCACAAAGGTGCTGTCCGCCCGCAGGTTCATGGTCAGGGGCCTGCCGCACCGGGGGCAGCGGGGCACCAGCTCGCCGGGCACCGTCATGCCGGCTGTCTTTCCCTCCGGCAGGGTCAGAGAGCCATCCGGGGCAATCTGCCACCCCTGGGCCTCCAGCATCCGGCGGACCAGTTCTTCGTTGTCATAGGTGGCGGCATGGCAGGGCTTACTGCACTGCCACAGGCCGTAGTCCCCCTGGGTGTAGAACAGACGCTTCTTGTCAAACCCGGCTTTCTGGAAGCAGTGGTCCACATTGGTGGTCAGCACAAAATAATCCCTGTCCTGCACCAGCAGGAACAGCTCCGCGTACACCGGTTTGGAGGCATCCATATACCGGTTCACATAAATGTTGCGGCTCCAGTAGGCCCAGTATTCCTCCAGGGTCTCAAAGGGATAGAATCCGCCGGTGTACATGTCATGAAAACCGTACGTCTCCTCAAAATCTGAAAAATATTTCCGGAACCGCTCCCCGCCGTAGACAAAGCCTGCGGAGGTGGAGAGGCCGGCGCCGGCGCCAATGACCACTATGTCCGCAGCGTCCAGTTCCCGCTTCAGCCGTTCCGTCTCACGCTTCTCCTCCTGCTCCCAGGATTCCCCGGTAGAGGATGTAGTCCGTGTCTTTGAAAACATTGAAAATCACCTCGATTGTTCCATTTTTTTTCTGCCGGTATGCCCGGACCGCTTCCACTGCAATCTCCGATGCCCGCTGGGGCGGAAAGCCGAACTCCCCGGTGGAAATGCAGCAGAAGGCCACGCTGGAAACGCCCTTCTGCTCCGCCAGGGCCAGGCAGGACCGGTAGCAGGATGCCAGCTGTTCCTCCTGCCCCTTCGTCAGCCGCCCCCGGACAATGGGCCCCACGGTGTGGAGCACGTATTCACAGGGCAGGTTGAAGGCCGGCGTAATCTTGGCCCCGCCGGTCTCCTCCTCATGGCCCTGGCGCTCCATGATCCGGGCGCATTCCAGCCGCAGCTGCACCCCGGCATAGGTGTGGATGGCATTGTCAATACATCCATGGCAGGGGGTGTAGCAGCCGGTCATGCCGCTGTTGGCCGCGTTGACAATGGCGCCGCACCGGAGGGTGGTAATGTCCCCCTGCCACAGATAGATTCCCTCCTCCGCCGGCTGCAGGTTCCGGATGTCCGTGATCCCTTTCTGCCGGATTTCCTCCTGCAGGTAGGCGTCCTGCACCTCCAGAAACGCCGGGGACGCCGGCGCCGGCATCCGGATGTTGAACAGGGACCGGAGCAGGCGCCGCTGCTCCTCCTCCCCCTGGGGAATTTCCAAAGCGCCATACTCCGGCCGCTCCCGGAGCAGCTCCCGGATCAAATACAACCGTCTTTCCGTCTGTGTCATATCCCATGCACCTCCGTTACCGATATCATAACGCGGTCAAACAAAATCGTAAAGCCGGAAACCACTCAGGAGCAGTGCCGGATGGCGGAAACCGGGCAGTTTTCAAAGCAGTTTCCGCAGCTGATGCAGGCATCGGTAATATAGTATCCCTTGGGAGCGATTTTCCCATTTCCAATGGTATAGCTTTCCCGGAAAATGGGGTTGACGCCCAGGTGGAAATATTCGATGACCATATCCCGGATGCAGAAAATAATACCAATTTTGCGGGTATCTCCGGGATACACATTGGCCAGGTAGGGCTGCTCCTGAAAAATCCGCTCCCGCCACCGCTCCTGCTCCTCTGCCGGAACCGGCTTTGCCGTCCCGGTCAGGCGGATCATCTCTTTGTACCGGGTATAGCCCAGTATCTGCACCATTCCCGTGTCCAGCAGTTCCTTGCAGAACGCCTTTCCCCTGGCGGTAAAAAAGTAAATGGCATCCGGTTCATAGTGAATGGCGCTGATATTCCGCACCTGCGGATTTCCCTCGCTGTCCACGGTGGCGAAGGATAAGACACCTACATAACCCAATTTTTTCAGGCAGGTCTGCGCATCCATGGAAAATTCCTCCTTGCTTCTTTCTATTTTTCAACCTGTGGGATCTGGCCGGTTCCGGTTTCCGCCGCATCCGGCATCCGCACTACAATCTTTCCGTTGACCCTCCCCTGCTCCTGGGCCAGGCAGGCCTCCCGGATCCGGGAAAAGGGAAAGACCGCGCCCAGGCAGGGGGACAGCCGGTGGTCCTCCAGGAAGGAAAACATGGCATCCATGGCCTCCTGGGTGGGATGGTTGCTGTAAAAGCCTGTGAGATACACTCCATTGGGGATCTGCTTGATGGGGTCAAAGCCGCCCAGCCCATAGGCGCCACCCAGAATGCCGGTGCTGCAGACAATCCCCCGCCGCTCCACGCAGTCCAAGGAATCCCGGAGGGTTTTAGGCCCCACCAGCTCCAGCACTTTGTGGACCCCGGGAAGGGTTCCCGCCAGGTGTCCGGTGTCCAGCACCGCCTGGTCCGCCGCCGCCAGCAGCGGCAGTTTTTCTTTTTTATGGGTGGTGGCCACCACCCGGCAGCCCAGAGCCTTGGCCAGCTGGATGGCTCCATAGCCCAGGGCACAGGTGCCGCCCCGAACCAGCAGCGTATCCCCCGGCTGCAGGTCCAGGCTGTCAAACAGGGAGCCCCAGGCAGTAAAATAGGTTTCCGGCACGGCAGCCAGCTGCTCCCAGGGAAGGGAGGAGGAAACCGCAAACACATGGTGGGAGGGCAGCAGGGCATATTCCGCGTAGCTGCCGGGAAAGCTGCGGCCCATGCCGCCCATCAGCGCCGCCACCCGCTGCCCGTTTTGAAAGCGGCTGTCCGAGGCATCCGCAATTTCCCCCACGCACTCAATGCCGGGGATCACCGGCTTAGGAATATAGTCCGCCTGTATTTCCGAAAGCCGCAGCAGCTGTTCCGAATGGTTCATGCCAAAGGCCTTCACCTTCACCAGCACCCAGCCGGACCGAGCCGATGGCACCGGGCACCGGCGGAGGCGAATCTGCTCCGCCGATGTTGGCTTCGTCAGAATGACCGCTTCCATGGTCTCCGGCATCACGCGGATACCTCCTTCCAGCACTGGGGATCCGCCGCGTAGAAATTGCCATCCTTGCCGCTGGCCACCGCCGGGCAGCCCCGGCACCAGGCCAGCAGCTCACACCGGGAGCACTTTTCAAACTTGGTGTAATCCCGGTATTCCTCCATCTGGCAGACCCACACATCCGCCAGCCGCTCCTCCAGCACGTTGCCCACCCGGCTGTTCTGGACCCGGCGGCAGGCAAACACATCCCCGGTGGGCAAAATGGTCAGATGGCAGTTGCCGCAGTTGCAGCCGCCGTAGATCATCCCTTCCTCCGCGGTGGCCGGAATCCGGAAGGCGCCGGTCTCATATTCATACAGGGTCCACAGGTGATCCTTCTTATTAAAATAGGTCTGGCATCCCGCTGCCTGGTATTCCCGGAACTTTTGATCGCAGTCGGCCAGCAGCTTCCGGTAGCGCAGCGGGGCAATGCCCACCTCCTTCTCCTCACTGGTGGGGCAATAGCGGGCAAAGGCAAACACATCGGCACCGGCCTGTACTACCGCGTCTATAATATCCGGCACCTGGTCAATGTTGGTGCCGGAGACGGTGGTCATGACCACCGAGCGGATACCGGCCCGGTTGATGCAGCCGATTTTTTCCAGGGTGATGTCAAAGCTTCCTGGCTTCCGGAACCAATCGTGGGTCTCCCGCATACCGTCCAGGGACAGCTGGTATTTCTCACAGCCGTACGCCTTCAGCCGCCGGCAGACCGCGTCGCCCAGGTGGAAGGGATTGCCCAGGATCGTGAACGGGATGGCGTGATCCTTCAGCAGCCCCAGCAGTTTCCAGAAATCCGGATGCAGAATCGGGTCTCCGCCGGTGATGTAAAAGTAAGGCAGCCGCCCATAGACCCGGCAGAAATCCAGACAGTTGTAAAAGGTATCCTGCATCTGCTGCCAGCTCATGGAATCCAGCTGCTTGCAGGCATCCTCGGAAAAAATATAGCAGTGCTTGCACCGTTGGTCGCATTCATCGGTAATGTGCCATTGGAAAGAAAAATACTGTTTCATGTTGGGAACCTCTTTTCCGGGGCGCCCATTCCCGGACGCTCCCTGTATATGGGAATCGATCTCCCTGCCCGGTCAGGTATCCCCTTGCCGCACAGGGGGAAATCGAAGGATTTTCGGATGTCCCCGGCCGCCGCCGGGGACGTTCTCAGGGGAAGATGGGAGGGACTTATTTGTCTCCGGCGCCGCAGGCGGAACCGCAGGCCGTGGGCTTCTGCTCCGGCTGGTCTCCCGCGCCGCAGGCGGTTCCGCAGGCCGCAGGCTTCTCTTCCGGTTTGTCCCCGGCTCCGCAGGCGGTTCCGCAGGCCGCAGCGGGTGCCTCCGCATTCTTCTTGCTCCATCCAAACAGATTCGACAGTGCCATGTTTGCTTCCTCCATTTCTGATTGTCAAACGTTCCTTCCGTTTGCAGCTTTATTGTAGCGGAGGGAGAGCAGGAAAAAAAGTACGCACTTTTTTGTAACTAAGCCCTCCGTGCGGTAATTATTGCTGATTTTACGGGCTTTTTCGGGAGAGAAGTTTTTGCTCTCCCGATTTTTACGCCAATCGGAGGAACCCCGGACAGAGTGACTTTTTGAAGCTCCTGCTGCTTCATTTCTTCGGTTACATGAGTGTACAGCCCCATCGTCATTTCCAGCGAATTATGCCCCAAGATTTCCTGCAAGGTTTTGGCGCGCATTCAGCACATGGGCTTTCTGCGCGATCTGGTTCAGGTTATTGCCAACCCGGTGCAGTTCACGCATAAAATCAAAATATTCGGGCGGGGGCGCGTCCTGCGGGACGACCCCATTGATAAGGTGGC
>CAZSAF010000022.1:16466-22254 GCA_964604605.1 uncultured Lachnospiraceae bacterium | reverse complement strand
CGTAAAAGCCCCTCTGGCCGCAAGGGATTTTTCTTTAAAGGTTTGTGAAGATTTAACAGAAAAAGAACCCGTATCTCACAGGATACAGGTTCTTCACAGATGCCCCGCCCAACAGGCTCGGGCGGTTTACGCATTCTCATTCCAATTGTGGTAGACGTTCTGCACGTCATCATCCTCATCCAGCAGGTCCAGGATCCGGTTCATCATCTTAATGTCCTGCTCATCGGTCAGGTCCACCCAGGTCTGGGGGATCATAGTCACCTCGGCCTCCGCCATGGGAACACCGGCCTGCTCCAGGGCTTCCCGCACAACGCTGAAGTCATCCGGTGCGGTGAGGACTTCGTAGCTGTCCTCCTCCTCCACCATATCCTCCGCACCTGCGTCCAGAGCCGTCATCATCAGGTCGTCCGCACTGAGGGAGCACTCCTCCCGGTCAATGAGGATCTGCCCCTTCTTGTCAAACATAAAGGAAACGCAGCCCTGGGTTCCCACGTTGCCGCCGCCCTTGGTGAAGGCATTGCGCACGTTGGAGGCGGTACGGTTCTTGTTGTCCGTCAGGGCCTCCACAATGATGGCCGTGCCGCTGGGGCCGTAGCCCTCGTATGTAACCGCCGTGTAGTTGACGTTCCCCGCATCGCCGGAGGCCTTCTTGATGCTCCGGTCAATGGTGTCGTTGGGCATGTTGTTGGCCTTGGCCTTGGCAATCACATCCCGCAGCTTGCTGTTGTTGGCCGGGTCTGCGCCGCCCTCTTTGACCGCCACCGCAATCTCACGGCCTATGCGGGTGAAAATCTTTCCCTTGGCCGCATCGTTCTTCTCCTTTTTATGCTTAATGTTCGCAAATTTGGAATGTCCTGACATGTTTTCTCCTTCCACATTCTGTTTTTCTGTATTTCGTTTTCCGCCGGACATACCACCAGACAGTCCCTTCCGGCGAACCCTCCGTCCGCCCTGGGAAAGCACTGTCTGGCGGCCGCTTTCCTGCGGCAATTATTGTTCAGTATAACATAGGGCTGCCCAACTTGCAAGTACCGGAGTGGATTATGTATCCAGCTCCAGGCTGACCAGCAGGGCTCGGTCCACCTTTTCCAGATAGTCCGCATCCAGATGGCACACCTTTTCCCGCAGCCGTCTTTTGTCCACTGTCCGCAGCTGCTCCAGCAAAATCACCGAATCCCGCACCATATCGCAGTTGTAGGCGCTGAGCTCCACATGGGTGGACAGCTTGGCTTTGTTCATCTTGGAGGTAATGGCGGCGCAGATCACCGTGGGGCTGTGCTTGTTTCCCGTATCGTTCTGAATAATCAGAACCGGGCGCACGCCGCCCTGCTCGGAGCCCACCACCGGACGCAAATCCGCATAAAAGACATCTCCCCGACGAATAATCACATTGTTCACACTCCATCTTTCCTATTTTTCATCCATGGACTATCTGTAGTATTTCCAATGCTGCCCGTCTTTATTCTTTTTTCTGTAAAGCGCCGCCTTCTGCCCGTTTTAAACCGATTTTCCGCCGTCCGGACCGGAAGCCTGCCCACGGCACACCGTCTGCTCCCCGTCCAGATAAATCCGGGGAACCCGCCGCTCCAGGGCACAGACAAACTCATAGTTGAACCGGCCGCAGAGATCGGACAGTTCCTCCACTCGGATCCGGTCGCCGCCGTCCGCCCCAATCAGCGTCACCTCATCGCCCTCGGCCGCCTCCGGGATTTCCGTCACATCCACCATAAACTGGTCCATGCAGATCCGCCCCAGGATCGGCGCCCGCCTGCCCCGGATCAGCACATAGCCTTTATCGGACAGCAGCCGGGGATACCCGTCCCCGTAGCCCACCGGGATGGTGGCCACCCGGCAGCGGTGTTCCAGATGCCGGATGTGGTTATAGCTGATCCCTTCCCCGGCCTCCACGTCCTTCACGTACACCACCTGGCTTTTCAGCTCCAGGGTCGGTTCCAGCCGAATGTTCCGGCTCACCTCATCCGAAGGATAGAGGCCGTACATGGCAATCCCTACCCGCACCATGTCCATGGCCGCCTCCGGCACTTCCATGGAGGCGGCGCTGTTGGCGCAGTGGTGCAGGGCAATGGGTTCCTCCCCTGCCTCCACCCGGCGGATAAACTCCCGGAAGGACTCCAGCTGCCGGTAGGTGTAGGTTTTATCCGCCTCGTCCGCCCGGGCAAAATGGGTGAAAATTCCCTCCACATCCAGCCCCGGCAGCCGGCGGATCCGCCGCACCGTCTCCACCGCCTCTTCCGTCAGGGGAAAGCCAATCCGGTGCATGCCCGTGTCCACCTTGATATGGATCCGCGCCGGAATTCCCAGGGTCTCGCCCAGCTGGGAAAGCTCCAGCGCGTCCTTTTCCTTAAAGACGGTAAACCGGATCTGATTCCGGATCAGTTCCTCGTAATCCTCCGGCCAGGCGTATCCCAGAATCAGCACCGGTTTTTTCACACCGGCCTCCCGCAAATCCAAGGCCTCCCGCACCGTTGCCACGGCAAAAAAATCCGCCGTGCCCTCCAGGGCCACCGCCACCGCCGTGGCTCCGTGGCCATAGCCGTCTGCCTTCACCACCGCACAGGTCCTGACCCCTGCCGGCAGCTGCTGCCGGATCCGCTCCAAATTTCCCCGTATTTTCCCCAAATCCACAATCGCTCTCACACGCTCACAGTATCTCATGGTATCCTCCGCGCAATTTCTCCGGCCGTCACGGCCCGCTCCCCCAGCTCCGCTGCCGCCGCGTCCCCGGCCAGGCTGTGGAGCAGCACCCCGTAGGAGGCCGCCTCAAAGGGCTCCATGCCCCCGGCCAGCAGGCCGCCAATAACGCCGGCCAGCACATCGCCGCTGCCGCCGGTGGCCATGCCGGAGTTGCCGCAGGTGTTCACATACAGCCGGTTCTTTCCATCCGCCACCAGGGTCTTGGCATCCTTCATCACCAGCACCGCCCCGTACCGCTCGCTGAAGGTGCAGGCCGTCTCCGGCAGGTCCATGGTAATATGGGACACCGGCGTGCCGATGAGCCGGGACATCTCCCCCAGGTGCGGCGTCAGCACCGCGTTCTCCCCCAGGCTGTCCAGCATCTCCCGGTGGACAGCCAGGGTGTTCAGGCCGTCCGCGTCAATGACCACCGGCACCTTCCGATACTGGAGCACGTACCGCAGCAGGCTGGTGGTCTGGTCGCTGAGCCCCAGCCCCGGTCCAATGACAATGGAGCTGGCCCAGCCGCAGGCCTCCTCCAGCACATCCAGGGGCAGCTCCTTCCCGGAGTAGGTAGTCAGAATGGCCTCCGGCAATGTGGACTGGAGGATCACCCGGTTTTCCTCCACCGTCAGCACCCGTACCAGGCCGGCGCCGCTGCGGTAAGCGCCGGTTCCGCTTAAGATGGCAGCCCCGGCCATGTTTTTGGCGCCGGCAATCACCAGCACCCGGCCGAAAGTCCCCTTGTTGGAGTAGGACGGCCGCTCCGGCATCTGTTCCAGATCCGTCTCGTCCATGGTGAAGGCCCGGGGCGCCACCGTGCGCTGGCTCATCGGCGGGATTCCAATATCCCGCACCACCGTCTGGCCGCAGTATTTCTTTCCCGGATACAAGGCCATGCCCAGCTTCTCGCACTGGAAGGTCACGGTCAAATCCGCTTTCACCGCACAGCCCAGCACTGCCCCGGAATCCGCGGAAATACCGCTGGGAATGTCAATGGACACCACGTAGGCGCCGGAGCGGTTGATGGCCTCTATGGCCTCCTGGAAGGCCCCGGTTACCATCCGGGAAAGGCCGGTGCCGAACAGGCCGTCCACCACCACGCCGATCCGGTTACTTCTAATATATTCGGCGGACAGCTCCTGGTGCACAAAGGGAATGTCCAGGCGGCTGCAGATCTCCGCCTGGGTCTTCCACTCCTCCGTGGCCTTCATCTGGTTTCCCACCGGCGCCACCTGCACCGCATAGCCCTCGTTGTCTAAAAGCCTGGCCATGGCCAGGCCGTCCGCCCCGTTGTTTCCGGTTCCGCACACTATAAGAATCGAGGGTTGCCCTTCCAGGCACCCTCGCATCTCATCCACCGCGGCTGCCGCCGCATGCTCCATTAGTACGATTGACGGAATCCCGATGGTCTCAATGGAATAGCGGTCCATTCCCCGCATTTCCAGTCCATCTGCTAAAAATCTCATGGTATTCCTCCAAATCCGTTTCAACTGTTTTCCATGCCATTGGGCCGCTGTGCCGCCGCCCCTTTACTTCTGTGTGTTCAGCCGGTAAGACAGCTGCATTAAGCTTTCCGAGAGATGTACGTTCTCCACAAACGCATCCTCCGGCAGGTTCAGATCCACATGGGCAAAGTTCCATATAGCCCGCACCCCGTAACGGTAGAGGTCCTGGGCTACCTGCACCGCCTGGTCCTTGGGGATAGTCAGCACCACAATGGCAATGTCATTCTCCTTCAGGAAGTTTTCCAGCACCCCCATGGACATGATCTTAATGTCCCGGACCTTCCGGCCCACCAGCTCCGGGTTGCAGTCAAAAATCCCTTTGATCACAAAGCCCTTGGTTTCAAAATTGGCATAACCGGCCAAGGCCTTTCCCAGATTGCCTCCACCTATGATAATCATATTGTGGATCTTGTCCAGGCCCAGAATCTTTCCGATTTCTGTCTTCAGATATTCTACATTGTAGCCGTATCCCTGTTGGCCAAAACCACCGAAATTGTTGAGGTCCTGGCGGATCTGGGATGCGGTGACGCCCATACGCTTGCTCAGCTCATCGGAAGAAATTCTCTCTACATTTTCCTCTTGCAAATCCGACAGGTACCGGTAGTACCTGGGCAGCCGTTTGATTACTGCACTGGAAATTTGTTTTTGCTGCAAAAGGAGACACCTACCTTTCTCTTTTTTTCCGAGCCTTCACGTTTTATGTCTGGGCTAATTATAATAGTTCAACAAAAATCTGTCAATCCCATTCCGTGAAATCCGCCGCCGCTCCGCCGGCCATCAATATCCCCGCTTTCGGGCGATCCGGGCACAGGCGGGAACCAGAGCCCCACAGAGCAGCAAGTGGACCAGGATGGGAAAAACCGCCGTGGAAGCCAGTAGGGACGATGGATACAGCACCCAGGCATTCAGCAAATCCGTCAGTACCCAGGCGGCGATATACGACAGCAGCTTCCAGCCGCGCCTTCCCAAAAGCAGGTAAAAGAACAGATACAGGCAGGGCATGGTAAACATCAGCTCGATAAAGGCCACCAGAACGCTACCGGAGGCGCCGAAGGCCATCTGGAAATAGCCCGTCCCCTCCCGGTGGAATTTCTGCATCAGGCTGACGCCCACCTCCGACTGGCCATACAGGATCAGCACCGACGGCACATTCAGCGCCAGCCCGGCCAGGACCTTCCCTTCCTCCGAGACGCCGGTGAGCTTTTCCATATCACGGCGGGGGGAAACCAGGAGGAGCCCATGACAAACACCGGATAGAATACCATAAGGAAGGCCGAGAGCACAAATGGCCAGTTGAGCAGGTGGGCCAGGTTTGGATATTCATAGGAGATGTGGGTACACAGTTCCGGAGGCAGCGCCGCGACAATCAAATCCAGAATCAGCCACAAAACCAGCGGGATCCAGCCCGTACGCAGCCGCCCTTTTCCTTTCCACATTAGATACTTTCCCCACTCTCTCATACGCTGCCTCCCTTCGTCTCTTTCAAGAAATAGTCCTCCACCGAAAGGCCATACACCTGCCGGATGGTTTCCGTCTCAATCTGCTCCACCTTCTGGCCATGGAGGATGATCAGCTCATCCAGCTGG
>CAZSAF010000022.1:0-16366 GCA_964604605.1 uncultured Lachnospiraceae bacterium | reverse complement strand
CGTCTCAATCTGCTCCACCTTCTGGCCATGGAGGATGATCAGCTCATCCAGCTGGAACTGCAGCTCATCCAGCTGGTGGGTGGCCATCAGCAGGCTGCTTCCCTCCGGCATGCAGCGGAGCAGGAACCGGCGGATTTCCCGGCGCAGCGCCGGCTCTATGCCGCTTAAGGGCTCATCGCTCAGATACAGGCCGGCCCGGCGGGAGAGCCCCAGGCTTAAGGCCAGCAGGGTGGCCTGGCCGGTGGAGAGCCGGTACACCGGCCGCTTCCGGGGAATTTTCAGGGATTCCAGCAGCTCCTCCGCCTGTCCCGGATCAAAATCCCCAAAGAAATGCCGGTAATAGGCGGTCAGTTCTTTTGCGCTCATCCAACCCGGAATCTGCTCCAGGGTCAGGCAGTAGGAAACCGGGCTGAGCCCCCCCGGTGCCCAGCGGCCAATGGTTCCCTCCTGGGGTGTCAGCAGGTCGGCAGCCAGCTTCAGGAGGGTGCTCTTGCCGGAGCCGTTGCCTCCCGCCACCCCCACAATCCGCCCCGGCAGCACCTGCAGGTCAACCCGGAGGAGCAACGGGTGCCGGTCAAAGGAAAAGCTTACTCCCCGCATCTGCAAAAGCAGATGGTCCTCATGTTCCATTTCCATTCGTTTCTCCCTCCTCCAAACACTCCCGGATCATACCCAAAATTTCCTCACCGGAAAGCCTCAGCTCCCGCATCCGGGCGGTAAACTGCCGGGCCTGTTCCTTGACCATCTGCCGGGTGGCCGCCGGCTCCAGCTGCGGATTGACAAAGCTGCCCACGCCTTTTTTGGTGACAATTAGCCCCTGGGCTTCCAGATGCTGCAGGGCCCGGTGCATGGTCAGCGGGGACACTTCATAGAAAACCGCGTACTCCCGGACAGACTTCAGCCGTTCCCCCGGATGGTATTTTCCTCCGATGATCTCCTCCCGGATCCGCTCCCCAATCTGTATATAGATGGAAGAAGCCGCGTCAAAGTCCATGTTCCCGTCCCTTTCCGTTATACTGTAATACTTATGTATAACGCTATAACAGACAAGCGCTCCTCTGTCAAGCAGGGGCACGCAGCACGACCGGATTTTCCGGAAAGGCTTGCGGTTTTGCCCTCTTTCCATTATACTGAAACGTAAGCCTGCGCCGGTCAGCCAGGCCCCTAAGGAGGAATCAACATGGTATTATCCTGTCACAATCTTTCCAAAAGCTTTTTGGGGGATCCCCTGTTTTCCGGGGGGACGTTTCGCATTGAAGATAAAGAAAAGGCAGCCATTGTGGGCATCAACGGGGCAGGTAAATCCACCCTGCTGAAAATTATTGTGGGGGAGATGGCCCCGGACACCGGAGAAGTGGTCCTGGCCAAGGGCAAGACCCTGGGCTATCTGGCCCAGCATCAGGATCTCTCCGCCCACCGGACCATCTATGAGGAAGTGCTCACGGCCAAGCAGGATGTGCTGGACCTGGAGCAGCAAATCCGCCGCCTGGAGCAGCAGATGAAGGACGCCCAGGGGGAGGAACTGCCCGCCATGATGGAGACCTACTCCCGGCTGAACCACGAATTTGAGCAGAAGGACGGCTATGCCTGCCAGAGCGAGGTCACGGCTGTGCTCAAGGGGCTGGGCTTTGAGGAAGCGGACTTTTCCAAGCCCTACGAATCCCTCTCCGGCGGCCAGAAAACCCGGGTGGCCCTGGGCCGCCTGTTGTTGGAAAAGCCGGATTTACTGCTGCTGGACGAGCCCACCAACCACCTGGACATCCTCTCTGTGACCTGGCTGGAGAACTATCTGAAAAGCTACCCCGGCAGCGTGCTGGTGGTGGCCCACGACCGGTATTTCCTGGACCGGATTGTCACCAAGGTTATTGAGGTGGAGGGTGGCAAAATCACCTCCTTCTCCGGCAACTACTCTGCCTACGCGGAAAAGAAAAAAATGCTGCGGGAAGCGGCTATGCGCCAGTACCTGAACCAGCAGCAGGAGATCAAGCACCAGGAGGCGGTAATCGCCAAGCTGAAATCCTTTAACCGGGAGAAATCCATCCGCCGGGCAGAAAGCCGTGAAAAAATGCTGGCCAAGACCGAGCGCCTGGAAAAGCCCACGGAGCTGAAGGATTCCATGTTCTTTACCCTGGAGCCCAATGAGGTCAGCGGCAACGACGTGCTGACCATCCAGAACCTGTCCAAATCCTACGGCGGTAACTGCCTGTTCCAGCAGGTGGATCTGAACATTAAGCGGGGAGAACGGGTGGCCGTCATCGGCGCCAACGGCACCGGCAAGACCACCCTGCTGAAGATCATCAACGGCCTGGTGCAGCCGGACACAGGCAGCGTCACCCTGGGCTCCCGGGTGGCCATTGGCTACTACGACCAGGAGCAGCAGCTTCTGGACGAGTCCAACACCCTGTTTGAGGAAATTCAAAACGCCTACCCACACCTGAACAACACCACCATCCGCAACACCCTGGCGGCCTTCCTGTTCACCGGGGACGATGTGTTCAAGCAGATTTCCGAGCTGTCCGGCGGGGAGCGGGGGCGGATATCCCTGGCCAAGCTGATCCTCTCCCCCTGCAACTTTTTGATTTTGGACGAGCCCACCAACCACCTGGACATGACCTCCAAGGAGATCCTGGAGCAGGCCCTGTCCCACTACACCGGCACTGTGCTGTACGTCTCCCACGACCGGTACTTTGTGAACCAGACCGCCACCCGGATTCTGGAGCTGACCGGCAACACCTTTGTCAATTACATAGGAAATTACGACTATTATCTGGAGAAAAAGGAGGAGCTCACCGCCGTCTATGCCGCTCCCGCGGCTGCCAAGACGGCGGCGGCCCCCCAGCCGGAGGAATCCGGCCTGGCTGACTGGAAATCCCAGAAGGAGGAACAGGCCCGCCAGCGCAAGCGCCAGAACGATATGAAAAAGATTGAGGAACGAATTGACGCCCTGGAGAAGCGGTCCGCCGAGATCGACGAGCTGCTGACCCTCCAGGACGTCTACACCAACGTCTCCCGGTGTATGGAGCTGAACCGGGAGCAGGAAGAAATCAAAGCGGAAACCGAACGCCTCTTTGAACAGTGGGAGGAGCTGGAAAGCAGCGGCTCCCTTTAAGCCGCATGCCCGTTGTGGCCCCTTCTTCCACCATTTTGGACCTGTTCAAACTCCCGCAGCTTCTGCTTGGCCTCCGGGCTCAGGTTCCGGGGCACCGCAATCTCCACCACCGCGTACTGATCGCCCCGGACGTTCGGGTTCTTCATGGACGCAATGCCCTTGCCCCGGAGACGGATCTTGGTGCCGGACTGGGTGCCTTCCTTAATCTTGCACAAAACTCGGCCGTACAGCGTGTCAATGGGCACCTCCCCGCCAAAGACTGCGGTGGTAAACGGGATGGTGATGGTGGTGTACACATCGGTCCCCTCCCGCCGGAAACCAGGCTTCTCTCCCACCTGAATCTTCAGCAGCAGATCCCCCGGCTCGCCGCCGCCCTCTCCCGGCATTCCCTTTCCCTTCAGGCGGATGGTCTTGCCGGACTCAATGCCTGCGGGGATCTGCACCTCATAGGAACGGGTACTCCCATCCTCCCCCCGCAGATGAATGGACTTCTTGCCGCCGAAGGCCGCCTCCTCAAAGGTCACCTCCACATCTGCATGAAGATCCTCCCCCCGGCTCCGGAAACTGCCGCGGCCAAAGCCGTTGTAGCCGCCATTTCCAAAGGATTCATCCTGAAAGCCCTGGAAGGGATCTCCATAGAAAGTGCTGCGGTGGAAACCCTGGCTGCCGCTTCCCTTGCCGCCAAAGCCGCTTCCCTGGAAGGAGCCTCCAAACAGGTTCCGGAAAATTTCATCCATATCCTCGGCATTCCCCTCAAAGTGGTAGGACTGGTAGCCGCCCGGCCCAGCGCCCCGGCTATTCTGTGCCCGCTGATAGGCTTCATAGTCCGACTCGCCTCCCTCAAAGGCCGCATGGCCAAACTGGTCGTACAGCTTCCGTTTTTTCTCATCACTGAGCACGGAGTAGGCCTCCGAAACCTCCTTAAAGGCTTCCTCGGCCTTTACATTTCCGGCATTGGTATCCGGATGATATTTCTTCGCCAGCTTCCGGTATGCCCGCTTGATGGCAGCGGCATCCGCGTCCCGGCTGACGCCCAAAACTTCATAATAATCTCTTTTCTGTTTCAAGGACATCCCCTTCTTTCTGTCTCTCTTTGATCATCGTCTCTGCGGAATCTGCCGCTTCCGGATCGCGCAAAGAGCAGGACCCATCCCGGCCCTGCTCTCCCCTCTTTCTGTGTTTCTTTTCCGGCGCCGCCTCTTGCGGAGCCGCTTTTCTGCTTAACCCTCAATGGGAATGTATTTGCTCTCTTCCACCACCGGTTTGGCTTCCTTCTTGGGCACGAACAGCTTCAGGATTCCGTGTTTGAACTCTGCCTTCACATCCTCCCGGTCAATGTCCTCGCCCACATAGAAGCTTCTGGCGCAGGCTCCGCTGTAGCGCTCCCGGCGGATATACCGGGCGTTCTTCTTTTCCTCCACCGGCTCGGTTCCCTTTTCCGCCTCCACCGTCAGATAGCCGTTCTCCAGGGAAATCTGGATGTCCTCCTTGTGGAAGCCGGGCAGATCCATCTCCAACTGATAGCCATCTTCCATCTCCTTAATATCGGTCTTCATCATGCGGCTGGCCTTTCTGCCGTAGAGCTTTCTCTCTGCCTTGTGGACTGCCTTCTCATCGTAAAACGGAAATCCTTCAAAAAAGTCATCCAACAAACTCTCTCCAAAAATACTGGGCATCAACATAATCTATTCACTCCTTTAAAAGTAGAATTTTCTTTTTTACGCCGGTTCCGGGCTGGCAGCCGGTTCGCTAACCTTCGCCTCAAACCCTTCTCCTTTGTTCTGACTATGTTATACCACTTGCTGTTAGCACTGTCAAGAGGTGAGTGCTAATTTTGTGTGAATTATTTGTGAATTGTTTGTAAATACATTATTTTACAAGGTTTCTGTCTTGTATTGTTTTGGCATTTTATGGTATTGGACAGGGTATATTGCCGAGCTGACCGGGCTGCTGGAGTCTGTGTCCCCGGTCATCCGCTGTGGAAACGCCATACTGGATATCATCGTCAATGGACTACTCGGCATTGCCCAGAGAAAAAAGATCCGTTTGGAAATCACACGCTGCCAGGCGCCCGAAACCCTTCCCCTTACCGATATCCAAACTTCCTGTCTGTTTATGAACATTTTGGATAACGCTGTCAACGTAGCTTCGGAACCGGGGATCAGCCAGCCTTTTATACGATTGGATTTTCACTGCACGGAACAGCATTTCGTCTTCTCCTGTGAAAACTCCACTGCCGGAGAAGGGAAGAAACGTTCGGAGAAAAGTGACCCGCAGCACGGATACGGTCTGAAAATCATCCGGCAAATCATGGCCCGGTGAGGGGATATGGTCTCCATGGAACAGACAGAGAACACGTATCGCATCATGATTATTCTTCCGCTGTAGCAGCCAAAAGCGTAAACGGCGGCCCGTATCATCGGACAAGAACTGCTTCCGGTTATGTCCGGTGATACGGGCCCCTAGGATTTATAAGGTCTGCATATATTCAAAAAACCTTTTGCGCACGTTTTTGATCCGGTGCTTGCTCACCGGAATTTCTTTCCCGTCGGAAAGGATCAGTGCGGAGGCAGCCAGAGACTGGGTATAGCGGAAATTGACCAGAAAGCTTTTATGGCACCGGATAAAGCCCAGTTCCTGAAGCTTCTGCTCCATGGTATCCAAAGACAAACTGGTTTCAAGGCTCCGACCGTCCAGAACCACTCTGGTTTTTCTTCCGCAAATTTCCAGATAATGGATCTCCGAGGCCTTTACCCTGGTCATAATGCCATTGACGGGAAGAAGCAGTTGGACATTCCGGCGCTGAAGCCTGCGGCAAAAAGTAACCGCCTCTTTTAACTTGTCCCGGTTCAGCGGTTTGGCAAGATAGCGAACGGCTGAAACCTCATATTTCCATCCCGAAAATCTTTCAGCAAGGACTCGCCATTCTCATAAAGGGAAATATGGGCGTCAATTTGTTCTTCCTTGCATATTTCCCTGGTCATCTCTTCAATTTCATTTCTGTCCTCTGTCTCATCGTCACAGACCGCAATACAGTATTTTGAGGACATAACATCACCTCTGAGCAATTTTTTCTTTACTTCTTTTCAAGATTTCGCTTATCTTTCCCAAATAGGATGAGCCGTCGACCGTATGATTTCCTCAAACTGCTTAATTTCCTCATCGGAAAAGTGATAAATATCCTCCCACTTATATTGTGGAAGCCAACAGGTGGCATGTTTAAAGCCATATTGTTCATCTGGTCTCTCAATATATACTTTTACGGTTCCGTTTTCTTTCATTTCAGAATGAACAATTTCGGTTTCATCGTTCAAAGTCATAAAAGGATACATCATATTATTCTTCCTCCCTATTTATGGTACGGTTCCCCCCGGATAATCCGGAAGCTTCGGTAGATCTGCTCCAGCAGGATCACCCGCATCAGCTGGTGGGGAAAGGTCATGGCGGAAAAGCTCAGGCGGTCATCTGCCTGCCGCAGCACCTCCGGGGACAGCCCCAGAGAACCACCAATGATAAACTGGATATGGCCGTAGCCGGAGATTCCCAGCCCCTCCAACTTTTTCGCCAACCCTTCAGAGGAAAGGGATTTTCCGTCTACGGCAAGGGCAATGGCGTAGGCCTCCGGCTTTCGCCACCGAAGCAACCGCTTTCCCTCCGCTGCCTTCACCTGCTCTGCCTGGGCAAGGCTGGCGTTTTCCGGCGCCGGTTCGTCCGGCACCTCCCGAATTTCCAGTTGGCAGTAGCGTCCCAGCCGCTTCCGGTATTCCTCCACCGCCTCAGTAAAATACCTCTCCTTCAGCTTGCCCACGCACAAAACATCAATTTTCATCTGCGTTCCTCCCATACCCTCCCATCATACCACAGCCCGAGATGCGCATCCATATTTTTCAAAAATTTAATAGAATGGAAACAATAATTTTAATGCCCTTATCTTGAGTTTCCAATGCCTGTGAAGTATAATGAAGAAAGATTTATGGAGGAGTTTTTTATGCCGTACTGGGAAGCATTGGGGCGGACGGCTGTAGCCCAGGGTACCCAGGAATCTGCTGACAGGCTTACCCAATTCCTGACGTATTCCGGAGTGGATGCTACCATCTCCTATGACGGGGAACATGCCGTCTATGTTGTATCTGTCCCGCAGGAACAAGCGGAAATGGCAGAAAAATATATACAGTGCTATGAAAAAAAGAAAACGGAACCGCAGCGGGTGGCGGACTGTGCTCCACCGGAGAGCTTCCTTTGCCATGCGCCGGTTTTTGTGCGGGCGGAGGATCGCTACCGCAATACCACCGGCTCTGCCTACGCTCTGCTCACCGCCGGTTCCTTCGTGTTTCTGCTGGCCTTAATCCGCTTTGCCATGGTCATGCTGCGGTACCGGCAAGATTCGGCCCCTGCCTGCCTGCTGGATCTGTGCATGGGAAGCGTTTTTATGGGCTTTGGCATTTACACCCTGCGCAAGGCCCACGAGATTCAGGAAAAAATTGCGGAGGAGAACGCTTTCTTCACCGAGGCCATTGAATGGTTTGTCAGCACCTACTCTTCGTTTCAACTGGACAACACCATTGCGGCTGCCACGGATGAAAACTGGCTCCCCCTGGAGGAGCGGTACTTTCTGCGGAGGGATCTGATCCACTCCTATATCCTGCGGGAATATGACAAGATCGATCCGCTCTGCGCCGATTACCTGACCGATGAAATTTATGTGAGTATCTTTGAAAAGCCCAAGCTGGGGCAGAAAAAGAGCGAGGACAAGAAACCACCGGTTCCTCCCCGTTCCCTTCTCCGCAGCCGAAAGGTTGCCAAGTCTTAAAACCGCCGGACCTGTCTGACAGGCCTCCGGCGGTTTTGTATTTGTGCAGCGGAATCCGTTTTACCCTTCCAGGGCCGCCTCCAGAAACAGCCGGGTCACGGAGCGCTCACTGGAAAGCATCTCCTCCGGGGTTCCCGCAAAGAGCAGGTCGCCGCCGTTCCGGCCGCCGCCGGGGCCCACTTCCACCACATAGTCCGCATGCTTCATCACGTCCAGGCTGTGCTCAATCACGTAAAGGGTGTTTCCCCCGTCCACCATCCGGTCAAACAGCTCGATCAGCTTCCGCACATCGTCCAGGTGCAGGCCGTCGGTGGGCTCATCCAGCACAAACACGGAGCTGGTGCGGTACAGCTGGCTGGCCAGCTTTACTCGCTGCAGCTCCCCGCCGGACAGGGTGGTCATGGCCTGGTTCAAGTGCAGGTACCCCAAGCCCACCTGCTCCAGGGAGCGCAACTGGGGCAGGAACGGTTCCCCCTCAAAGAACTGGATGGCCTCCTCCACGGTCATGTCCATCACCTCCGCAATGTTCTTCCCCTGGTACTGGTACTGCAGCACCTCCTGGGCATAGCGGGTCCCGTGGCACAGCTCGCACTCGGTCTCAATGGCATCCATAAAGGACATGTCGGAGACAATGACGCCCTTTCCGCCGCAGGCCGGGCAGGCTCCCTTGGAGTTGAAGGAGAACAGCATCTGGCTGACGCCATTGGCCTTGGCAAACAGTTTCCGGATGGGGTCCGAAATCTCCAGGTAGGTGGCCGGTGTGGAGCGCAGGTTGATGCCGATGTTCTTCTGGCCGATGAAGATGACCTCCTCCCCACAGTGCTCGCAGAAAAACTCCATCAGGGAGCTTTTTCCGGAGCCAGCCACACCGGCAATGACCGTCAGCACGCCTTTGGGCAGATCCACCGTCAGATCCCGCAGGTTGTGCAGGTTGGCGTGCTTCAGGTGGTAGAAGCCGGCCGGCCGACGCACTTGCCCCTTCAGGCCGCTGCGGTGGCGGAGCATCCGGCCGGTGATGGTATCCGAGGCCACCAGGCCGGGATAATCCCCCTGATACATAATCTCTCCGCCGTGGCTGCCAGCCTGGGGCCCCATGTCCACCACATGGTCCGACATGGCAATAATCTCCCGGTGATGCTCCACAATCAGCACCGTATTGCCGTGATCCCGCAGCCGCCGCAGGGAAACCTTCAGCCGGTCAATGTCCTGGGGATGCAGGCCCACGCTGGGCTCGTCCAGCACATAGACCATGTCCGTCAGCGCCGAATTGATATACTTGGCAATCTTAATCCGCTGGGCCTCGCCGCCGGACAGGGTGCCGGTGCCCCGGCTCAGGGACAGGTAGCCCAGGCCAATGTCGTTGAGGGCCCCCAGCCGCTTCAAAAGCTCCCGGCGGATGTCCCGGGCCAGCGGGTCCTCAATGCCCCGAACAAACTCCATGGCCTCCGGAATGGGCATCTCCACCACGTCCGCGATATTCTTCCCCTGGATCTTGCAGCTGCGCACCCGCTCGTTGACCCGGGTGCCGCCGCAGTCCGGGCAGGTGAAGGTGGAGACCATCTTATCCAGCACCTTCTGCTGGCGTTTGCCCTCCTTGGTGGTGATAATGCTCCGGTACATCCGGGGGTACAGCCCCTCAAACTTGGCGGACTTGGGCCAGTTGGAGGGCGGGTTCTTCAGCCGGATCTGGGGGGAATAGAGAAACAGGTCCAATTCCTCCTTGGAATAATCCTTGATCTTCTTGTTCAGGTCAAAGAGGCCGCTGTAGGCGTACCGCTTCCAGCGCCAGGCGCCGGTGGTAAAGGTGGGGAAATGGATCACGTCCTCATCGTTGAGGCACTTGTCAAAGTCCACCAGCTTGTGGATGTCCAGCTCCGTCACAGTCCCCAGGCCGTCGCACCGAGGGCACTTTCCCGCCGGATGGTTGAAGGAAAAGCTGTCCGAATAGCCCACAAAGGGCTTGCCCACCCGGGAAAACAGAAGCCGCAGCAGGGAATAGATGTCCGTGTAGGTGCCCACGGTGGACCGGGTGTTGGACGCCGGCTTTTTCTGATCAATGACAATGGTCACCGGCAGATTTTCCATCCGCTCCACCCGGGGCTGCCCGTATTTGGGCAGGTACTGCTGGACAAAGCTTGGAAACGTCTCATTTAGCTCCCGCCGGGACTCGGCGGCAATGGTGTCCAGGCACAGGGAGGACTTTCCGGACCCGGAAACCCCCGTAAACACCGTAATCTGCTTCTTGGGGATTTTCAGGGACACATGCTTCAGGTTGTTCTCCTCCGCCCCGTAAATTTCGATATACTCCAATCCAGTAAAACCTCCTCTGTAACCGAGAATCAACTGTTCCCGCTCTTCGCGGCCGGCGCTCCCACCAAAAGCCCCGGCGGTCGCACCGGGGCTCTTTCCTCATTACTCTTTCCTATAAGCCGGATCAGGAAATCACCTTCACCGGGCACTTCTCCGCACACTTGCCGCAGCCGGTGCACTTCTCCGGGTCAATGGAAGCCAGGTTGTTGGTGACCGTCACCGCCCCGGCCTCACAGTTCTTCTGGCAGACGCCGCAGCCAATGCAGCCCGCCGCGCAGACGGCCTTCACCGCCTTGCCCTTCTCCCGGTTGCTGCAGCGCACCAGATGCTTGGCATCCGCAGGGACCAGCACAATTAGGTTCTTGGGGCAGGCCCGGGCACAGGCGCCGCAGGCCGTACATTTCTCCGGGTCCACCTTGGCTACCCCCTCCACAATGCGCATGGCCCCGAACTTGCAGGCCGACACGCAGCTGCCCAGGCCCATGCAGCCGTAGCTGCAGGCCTTGGCGGTGGTGCCGGGCATCATGGAAGCTTTCTGGCAGTCCTGGATACCGTAATACTCCGACTTCATCACCGTCTTGTCACAGGTTCCGGCACAGCGGACAAAGGCAACCTTCCGTGCCCCTTCCTCCACCGCCACGCCCAGGATCTCACCGATGGCCTTGGCATTGGCCGCACCGGCAGGGGCGCAGGCGTTGGGCGCCGCCTTCCCCGCCACCATGGCCTCGGCACAGGCGTCACAGCCCGCATAGCCGCAGCCGCCGCAGTTGCTCCCGGCCAGGTACTCCCGGACCTGGGTCACCCGCTCGTCCGTCTCCACCGCAAATTTGTTGCCGGCCACGCCCAGGAGCAGGCCGATGATCAGGCCCACGCCGCCGACCACGGCCACGGCCAACAGAATCAAACTCATATCCATAATCGTCCCCTCCCTCTCAAATTACGCCGGCAAATCCGCAGAAGGCAATGGCCATCAGGCCGGCCGTCACCAGCACAATGGGCTGGCCGCGGAAGGAGCTGGTGACATCGTTGTTCTGGATCCGCTCCCGGACACCGGCCATCAGCACAATGGCCACCAGGAAACCGCTGGAGGTGCCAAAGGCGTTGACAATGGAGTAGATCATCATTTTTCCGGCGCTATAGGTGCCGTAATCCTGCACATTCAGCAGGGCCACGCCCAGCACCGCGCAGTTGGTGGTAATTAACGGCAGGTAAATGCCCAAGGCCCGGTACAGGGGGGGCATCATCTTTTTGAGGATCATCTCCACCAGCTGCACCAGCGCTGCAATGACCAGGATAAACACAATGGTATTCAGGTAGGTCAAATCCAGAGGCTTCAGGAGCAGCAGGTAGATGCCGCTGCACACCGCCGAGGCAATGGTGATGACAAACACCACCGCAATCCCCATGCCGGCCGCTGTCTCCACCTTTTTGGAGACGCCCAGGAAAGGACACAGGCCCAGGAACTGGCTGAGGATAACGTTGTTGACCAGGGACGCCCCAATAAGCAGTAAAATCAATTCGCCAATCATTCTCCCTTATCCTCCTTTTCCGCCGTTTTTTCCGGTTCCGTCACTTCGGAGGCTGCCTCTGCCGGTACCGCCTGCTCCTTGGCCGCTTTGGCAGCCGCCGCCTTGGCAGCCTTCCCCGCCGCCTTCTTGGCCTCCGCCTCCGCCTTGGCCTGCTCGATTACCTCTTTGTTTTTCACAAACACGCTGCCGGCACAGCTGGCACAGTTGCCGCCGCAGGCGATGGAGTCGCAGGCCTCCTTCCGGTTGGTGGCGCTGGGGGCCTTCAACTTGTTCTGCAGGGCGGTCAGCACAGACAGGACAAAGAAAGCGCCCGGGGCCATAATGAAGATGGAAGCCGGGGTGTAGCCGGGGATATGGGTCAGCACCTCAATGCCAAACAGGGTGCCGGCGCCCAGAAATTCCCGGACCAGGCCGATGATGGTAATGGCGCAGGTAAAGCCCAGTCCCATGCCAATACCGTCAAACAGGGAGACAATAGGGCCGTTTTTGCTGGCAAAGGCCTCCGCCCGGCCAAAGATGATACAGTTTACCACAATCAGAGGAATATAGATTCCCAGGGCGTCATAGACGCTGGGCACAAAGGCTTGCAGCATCAGGTCCACCACCGTCACAAAGGAGGCAATGATCACAATGTACGCGGGAATCCGGACCTTCTCCGGAATCACGTTCCGCAGCAGGCCGATAAACATGTTGGACATCATCAGCACCGCCGTGGTGGAGAGGCCCATGCCGATTCCGTTGATGGCGGAGGTGGTCACCGCCAGGGTCGGACACATGCCCAGCATCAGGACGAAGGTGGGATTCTCTTTGATGAGTCCGTTGAACAAGGTAGACAGATACTTTTTCATCGACTTCTCCCCTCCTTTACTGTCCCACGCCAATGCACTGGTAGGCAAACCAGAGCCCGGCATTCACCGCTCCGATCACCGCCTCCGTGGTAATGGTGGCGGAACTGATGGCATTGATCTCGTTTTCACCGGCATTCCCGGTCTTCACGTAGGTGATGGACTCGGTCTGTTTGCCGGTGAACTGGCCCTTAAAGGAGTCCTTGGCACAGTTGGCGCCCAGGCCGGCGGTCTCATCATTGGAGATGATCTCCAGGCCGGTGATGGTACCGTCTGTGCGGATTCCCAGGGACATGTTAATATCCCCGCCGTATCCTTCCCCGGTGGTAATATCCAGCACATAGCCCAGCACATTGCCGGAGGCGTCCTGGGCCGGACGGGCATCGTTGATGGTCACCGCCTCAAAGCCGTTTTCCGCCAGGCCGGCGGTATTCTCCGCAATCAGCGCCTGCAGCTCCGGATCCTCCGGGATGGAAGCGGCATCTGCAAACACCGCCTTGTAGGCATTTTCTTTTTTTAGCTGGTTCTGCTCGGCAATCCGATCTTTGGTGATCTCATTGGCCGCACCCAGCACAGCGCTGAGTACCACGGCGATGACAAACAGAATCAGAGCATCCTTCACAATCGAACTCTTGCCCATCTACTTGCCCTCCCTTCCGAACGCCTTGGGAAGCGTTGCCTTCTCAATCAGCGGCACCAGAATATTCCCAATGATGATGGCAAAGGAAACGCCCTCGGCCATGTTGCCGAAGATCCGGAACACGCCGGTGAGCACACCAATCAAAACCGCGTACAGGATCCTTCCCTTGAAGGTGATCGGGCTGGTCACATAGTCGGTAGCCATAAAGAAGGCACCCAGCATCAGGCCGCCGCCGCAGATCTCACAGGCCACATAGTAGAAATCCATGCCGTGGCCGCCAAAGAGCAACACAAACACCGCCACCGTGCCAATGTAGATCACCGGGATTTCCCAGCTGATCACCTTCCGTACCAGCAGGAACAGCCCGCCGGCCAGGAGCAGGGCCGCCGAGGTCTCCCCGATGACGCCGGGGGTAAATCCAAAGAACATGTCCGCCAGGTTGGCGCTCTCCCCTGCCTTCAGGGCCGCCAGCGGCGTGGCGGAGGATACCCCATCCACGGAAAAATCGTTCATCAGGCCGGCAAAGGCCAGGATCAGGAAGCACCGGGCCGCCAGCGCCGGGTTCATAAAGTTCTGGCCCAGGCCGCCGTACAGCTGCTTCACCACAATAATGGCAAAGGCGCCGCCCACAATGGGAAGCCAGATGGGCACCGAAACCGGCAGGTTCAGCCCCAGCAGCAGCCCGGTGAGCACCGCACTGTAATCGTTCAGGGTAAGAGGCTTTTTCATGGCCTTCTCCCATATGTACTCCACCGCCACGCAGGTGGCAATGCTGACCAGCACCAGCACGCCGGCGTACCATCCGAACCGGTAGACGCCAAAGACCGTGGCCGGCAGCAGCGCCAAAATCACGTCCAGCATCAGGCTGTGGGTGGTATCCTTGCTCAGCGCATGGGGGCTGGTGGAAACGTGGAACAGCTGGCTCATGTCTTCTCACCTCCCTCTTTCTTCTCCTCCCCGGCGGCCGCTTTCCCCGCCTGGGCAGCCTCCGCCTTGGCCTTCTCCTCTGCCTCCGCTTTGGCTCTGGCCGCCTGTGCCTCCGCCTGGGCCTTTCTCCGGGCCGCCTGCACCGCCTGGCGGCTCTGCTTAAAGGCCTGGGTCAGCCGCAGCTTGGCCGGACATACGTATGTACAGGCGCCGCACTCAAAGCACTCCATGCCGTTCAGCTTCTGGAACCCTTCCAGGTCGCCCCGGGTGGAACACTCATACATCTTCTGGGGCACCAGGCGGCTGGGACAGGCGGCAACGCACCGGCCGCAGCGGATGCAGTGGGTGCTGGCATACTGGGCCACCGGATCCTTCTCCATACAGAGGAGGGCGGAGGAAATTTTGGTCACCGGCACATCCAAGCTGGTCTGGGCCACACCCATCATGGGGCCGCCGGAAAGCACCTTCTCCGGCTGACAGCGAAAGCCGTCCACATACTCCAGCAGCTCGCTGTAGAGGGTGCCGGTCTTTACAATCAGGTTCCGGGGCTTGTTCACCGCATCCCCGGTGACCGTAACCACCCGGCGCATCAGCGGCGTGGATTCGCACACGGCCCGGTAGATGGAAATCACCGTGTCGCAGTTGTCCACAATACAGCCCACATCCGCCGGCAGCATGGAGGAATTGATCTTCCGTCCGGTGCAGGCGTAGATGATCTGGCGCTCAGAGCCCTGGGGGTACTTGGTCTTTAACACCCACACCTCCACTTTTTCCTCATCCTTTACCTTCTCCTGCAGCAGGGCAATGGCGTCCGGCTTGTTGTCCTCTACGGCAATAATCCCCCGGGCATTGGGGAACAGGCGGAGGATCACCTTCAGGCCGCCCACCAGACGATCCGGCTCCTCCAGCATCATCCGGTAATCCGAAGTCAGATACGGCTCACACTCTGCGCAGTTGGCAATAATATACTCGATAGCGTTGTCATCCTTGGGGGTCAGCTTCACATGGGTGGGGAAGCCCGCGCCTCCCATGCCCACCACGCCTGCGTTCTTCACTGCCTCGCGGATTTCCTCCTTGGACATCTGGGTGTAATCCCGCTTTTCCCCCACTCCCGGCGCCGGGGTGTACTGCCCATCGTTCTCAATGACAATGGACTCCACCATGGCGCTGCTGGGCGTCAGCCGCGGTTCAATGGCCTTGACCGTGCCGGACACCGAGCTACAGATGTGAGCGGAGATAAAGCCGGACGCCTCTCCGATCTTCTGCCCCATCAACACCTTGTCACCCACTGCGACAATGGGGCGGGACGGAGCGCCCAGATGCTGCTGCGCCATGGGAAATACCAGGTCTCCCTTGGGCATCACAGCCAGGCACGGCGTATCCTTGGACAGCTCTTTGCCGTCGTAAGGATGTACGCCGCCCTGAAACGTTCCTGTTCCAGTACTCATCTTCTACTCCTTTCCTCTGCCGTATTCTCTACGGCTTTCAGTTTTCCCTGCCTCCCTTCCTCCAACCATACCGGAGACAGTTTTCTTACACTAATATAATACGGATTTTGCACAAAAACAAGCATTGTTTATAGCTTGTCAAATATTACAAAGAATTCGGCACAATCCGCGTGCCGGCCTGCATTTTCTACAGATGTCTCCGATTTCTCCGCACGAATTTCCCCTTGCTTTTGCTTGGCCACTTCCATCTAAGTTTTGGCTTTTTTAATCCGTAGTTAAAAGTAAGAAATTAAAAATCCGACTGTAGGACGGAAAACACTACAGTCGGATTCGTAAAAAGCTCCTTGGGTTCCATTTGGTTCCCTATTTTCCCTGCCAATTAAGATTTACGGATCGACAGATATAAATATGATGGTACCTCACATCATGATATATCGTAACTTTGGGTGCTGGTTCCTCCCGATAAAATAGATACTCACTCCTAGATGCAGTGATCGCCAAGCGTAAGCGATGGCCTTTGGCAACCGCTTGCATAATCGGTTTCATATCGATAATAAGTTCTACCGGCCTTCCTGGAATTAATTTCCGGACATCTTTTTCTCTGCACGGATGCCAGGGGAGCCCCAAAAAGTCGTAAGGAGCAGGTTCTACTGACCGCATAGAAGCCCGCAGCATCCCCTCTGTAATTATTTTAGGGAACCTCTAAAAACTGCCCGATTTTAACACAATAGATAAGTTCCTGTGTTCC
>CAZSAF010000021.1:0-22695 GCA_964604605.1 uncultured Lachnospiraceae bacterium | reverse complement strand
TAATCGCAATGTTTTTAGACACTGCGTCTTTCAGCTATCTCTACACATTTAGCATAGTTAAATCGTGTCTTTCCGTGTACTCTTGTATAGCCTAGATCCTTGATACCCCCTGCTTTTTTATTAACCGGAACCTGCTCCACATGACCACGGAGCTTTCGGAACAGGGCAAGTACATTAGCGTTAATTTCCCGAAAAAAATGCTGGGCTTTTTCACTGGAAGCCGAATGGAACAGGACTATGTGACGCCTTATGCGGGAAACACGACTCTCCCGGCTGTGGTCTTGTCTGCAGAGGAGCCGTGGCAGCAAAAGGCCGTGGATCAGCTGAAGACGCTGATCACCCTGCTGACGGCCCAGGAAAAAACGCCGGGCTTTGCGTATCAGGCGGCCATTTATGGCGCGGAGCTGTGGTTTCAGTTGATTTCCCATCTGCCGGAGACGGTGGGAACGCCCACCTCCGGGGACCAGCGGCGGCAGCAGCGGGTACGGGAGATGCTGTCCTTTATACATGAGCACTTTCGGGAGCCTATTACTCTGGAACAGGTGGCGGGGGCGGCCCATGTGAGCAAAGGGGAGTGCTGCCGCTGCTTTCAGGCGATGGTGCGCCAGAGCCCTATGCAATACCTGCAAAGCTACCGAATCTCGCAGGGACAGGAACTGTTGGCGCATTCGGAATTGTCGGTGACGGAGGTTGCGGTTGCCTGCGGGATTGACGTCAGCCATTTTATCCAGTATTTCCGGCGGATCACAGGCACGACGCCTCTGGAGTACCGGAAGCGGTTCAGTCATAATTGTTAAGAATTGCATATTTTCTGCCAAGAATCTCATGGATGAAAACGCCGTCCTGTGGTAGGCTGTACATAACAACAGCTGCCGCCAGACGGCGTATCCATTTGCAGCGGATGAGGAGGAAATGAGCATGGAGAACGGTGCAAGAAAACCCTATATGGACCGCATTGAACGTTTAAAGGCCCGGGTCCTGAACACGCGGCCGGAGATGGATCTGGAAAATGCCGTGATCTTGACCAAGGGGTTTCAGGAGACGGAGGGGGAGCCTCATGTCATCCAGAAGGCCTGGGCTTTCCGGAAGCAGTGCCGGGAAAAGACGGTAAAAATCTGGGATGACGAGCTGATTGTGGGCAATGCCGGCAGCAAGCAGCGGGGCGGGCAGCTGTCCGTGGATACCTGCTGGTCGGTTTTGGATGAGGAACTGGACACCATCAGCACCCGCCCTTACGATCCTTTTTATCTGACGGATGAGGATCGGAAAGCCTTTGAGGAGATCATCCGCCCCTACTGGAAAGGCCGTTCCACCTATGAAAAGTGGCTGGTCCAGTGCCCGGAGGAGGCGAAGCTTCTGCGGGACTGCGGCGCGCTGTACATCAACCGCAAGGCGGTCCGGGGCTGGGGCGAAACCACTGCCGGATACGAGACCATTGTGAAAGATGGTATAGAAGGGATTCTGGCCCATGTAGACCGGGTCCGTGAGTCCCTGGACATTACGCGGCCAGGGGATTATGAGAAGATGGTCTATCTGCGGGCCGTCCGGATTGCCGCGGAAGGCATTGTGGAGCTGGCCCACCGCTATGCCCGGGAAGCAGAGCGGCTGGCGATGGAGACGGAAGATCCTCAGCGGAAAAAGGAACTGTTAGGCATTGCGGAGGTGTGCTGCCACGTGCCGGAGCACCCGGCCCGCACTTTCCAGGAGGCCATCCAGGCCATGTATTTGTACCAGTGCTGCCTGATTATGGAGCAGAATGCGGCCAGCTACAATCCCGGACGTCTGGACCAGTATTTGTATCCGTACTATAAGGCGGACCGGGAGGCGGGGCGCATTACGGAGGATGAGGCCCAGGAGCTGCTGGACTGCCTGTGGGTCAAGTTTTCTGAGCCTTGCCTGTTCCAGGATGCGGTGACGGCCCAGTATTCCGCCGGCTACCCCATGTTCCAGAACGTCTGTGCCGGCGGGGTGGACAGCCGGGGAATGAACGCGGTCAACGAACTTTCCTATCAAATCCTCCAGGCTACGGCGGAGGTACAGCTGTACCAGCCTTCCCTGTCTGTCCGGTACAATCTGGCCAAAAATCCGGACAAATTCTTAAAGAAGATTGTGGAGGTGCTGAAACTGGGAACCGGCTTCCCGGCCTTCCACAACGACGATGTGGGAATGGAAATGGTTATGAACAAGGGCATTCCCCTGAAGGAAGCGTATGACTGGAATCCCTGCGGCTGCGTGGAGACCAATCTGGCAGGAAAGCAGCGCTGCTATACCTCTTACGCGGACTTTAACCTGGGGGCTGCCGTGGAGTATGCTCTTCTGGATGGGTTCAGCCGGAAGTACCAGCGGCAGGCATCCATCCACACCGGAAATCCCCTGACCTTTGATACGTATGAAAAATTTGAGCAGGCTGTCCGGGAGCAGATCCAGTGGGAGATACGGCAGTGTGTGGCCTCCAGCCATGTCAACGATGATATATGCCTGGAGCGGCAGTGCCCGGTGCTGTCCATGACCTTCTACGAGTGCATTGAAAACGGAAAGGATTACGCCACCGGCGGAGCCAAGTACAACCTGGGCAATGGCCTGGATGCCATTGGCGTGGCGGATCTGATCAACAGCCTCATTGCCGTGAAAAAGCTGGTGTATGAGGACAAAAAGGTGACCATGCAGGAGCTGCTGGATGCGCTGACGGTGGATTTTGCAGGCTATAACCGGGTAAAGAAGCTGTGTGAGCAGGCTCCCAAATATGGGAATGATGACCCGGAGGTCAACGAGCTGACCGCGGACCTGTTTACCTTTATTGCCGATTACATTGAGTCCTTCCACAGCCGGTTCGGCCGTATGCAGGGCGGGATCCTTCCGGTTTCCGGAAACACCCCCTTCGGGCTGGAGGTGGGGGCTTTGCCCTCCGGCCGGAATGCCTGGATGCCGCTGGCAGATGGCGTCAGCCCCAATCAGGGCACGGACACAGAAGGCATGAGCGCCGTTTTGAAATCGGTATCCTATATACCCCATGGACGGTTTGACCAGGGAACGCTGTTGAATCTGAAGCTGGATACGTCTTTCCGGGAAAAGCCAGGCTCCACCCGGGAGCTTATGAACTTCCTGAAGAGCCTCTGCGCCCTCCATGTATTTCATACCCAGTTCAATGTCATTGACACAGAGGAACTGCTGGACGCCAAAATCCATCCGGAGAAGCACCAAGGCATGCTGGTGCGGGTAGCCGGGTATACGGCCTACTTTACCGAGCTGGGCGAGGAAGTACAGGACGATATTATCTCCCGCAGCTCCCACTCCGATATTGACTGAAAGGCAGGGGGCGTCCATGGAACGGACGGCTCAGATTCTGCGGATTGAACATATCTCCATCACCGATGGAGAGGGGATGCGCACCGTGGTGTTTTTCAAGGGATGCCCGCTGCGGTGCGCCTGGTGCTCCACCCCCGAGTCCCACCGGATGGAACCGGAGGTTTTCTACAAAAAAGAGCGCTGCCGCGGCTGCGGCAGCTGCCTGCTCCGCTGTCCCCGGAAGGCGTTGCGGTTTGCGGAGGATCATCGGACGATCCTCCGGGATCCGGTTCAATGTATAAACTGCGGCGCCTGCGCGGAAGCCTGTGCCTACCATGCCATGGGCGTGTACGGAAGAAGGATGACCGTAAGCCAGGTGATGCGGGAGATTGAGAAAGATGTAATGTTTCACTTCTTTTCCGGCGGCGGTGTTACCTTAAGCGGCGGCGATCTGCTGTTGCAGGCGGATTTCGCCCGGGAGCTGTTGCTGGCGTGCCAGGATAGCTGCATCCGCACGGCGGCAGAGTTGGATCTGTATGGGGACTGGGAGCAGGTGGAAAAGGTGATCCCGCTGCTGGATTCCTTCTATGTGGATCTAAAGCTGATGGACAGCGGGAGGCATCGGCAGTGGACGGGCGTGGGAAACGAGAGTATTCTGGCCAACCTGCGCCGGGCCGCGGAGAACTGTGCTCCCGGGGCGGTCCACATCCGGACGCCTGTGGTCTGGAATATCACCGATGACCCGGAAAACCTGCTGGCGGTGGCAGAGTTTTGCAGGAAGCTGCCCAACTGCGTGGAGCTGGAATTCCTGCCGTACCACCGGCTGGGGCTCCACGCTTACCAGCAGCTGGGGCGGGAGTATTCCCTGTCGGCGCTGCTGCGGATGTCCTATGCGGAGGCATGGGAAAAGATTGCGCCTGTGCGGAGCCGCCGGTGGCCGTTCCGGCTGAAGCTGGCCGGTGAAGTGCTGGCGGAGCCCGGTTCCAAAACTTTTTAAAAACGGGTTTTTTCGTTGCAAGGAAAATGCTTGGAAAAAAATATCTTGACAACCAGAGGGGGATTCATAAAATAGGAAGTGGACAACCATTGATATGTGAAAAAGACCATGCGGCAAGCCGCATGGGAGAGGAAGATTGGCATGACTGTAGACAACCGTTTTTGGAAGAAAAAATTTGAACAGTTTGAACGGCTTTTTGCGCTGTACTCCCAGGCCACCAACCTGCCCTTCCTGGTGTGCGACCCGGAGACCTTTGACGATCAGGTATACGTATCCTCCGATAAGAGCTGTATCCAGGAGCTGGCCCAGCAATACGCAGGACAGAAGTACCGGATGCTGGTGGTGGAAATCCCCAAACTCCAGATCCAGCGCTTTCTGGCCGGCCTGTACGCGGTGGGGGCCAACGCCCTGATGGTGCAGGAGGGCGGGATGCCGGTGCGGGTGGGGCTGAAGCAGCTGGTGCCGGAGCCGGGGCCGGAGGATCAGGCCAAGGGAAAGATCCTCAAGCGGAACCCCCAGGTGCAGTTGACTGCCCTGTATTTTTTGCAGGAGCTGCGCCGGCCCGGAGAGCGGTCCCTGGAGGAAAAGCAAAAGCTCCGGTCCCTGGAGGAGGAGATGGCGGTGAATCTGATGAAGTCCCGCTTTATCCTGGCCCTGGATGTCACGGAGATCAAGGGAAAGTGGAATCCCAAGGATCCGTCCCAGAAAGCCAAGATCCCTTTTGTGAAGGACAAGGCCGGAAACATCTTTTTGCCCTGTTACTCGGATCTGGGAGAGTTTGAAAAGTTCAACGCCAAAAACAAGAATATCAAATTCTGCCTGCTGTCCATTCCTTATGAGGAACTGCCCAAATATCTGCTGAAGGAGTCCAAAGGGTTTGTGTTCAATCCGGGGGGGTTCCATCTGATCCTCACCCGGGAGGTCATGGAGCAGATGAAGAAAAATTACGCCTGAGGGATAAAAGGAAGAGAAAAAGAAAGGGGCTGTCGGGAAATGACATTTTTTAGCCCTGATTTCCCCAAAAAGACATCTCCCGCAGAATTCCGTTTCCGCCAGGGGAAAGAAACCAGGCGAGCCCCAAAGAACCATCACTCTGTCTAATGAGGAGTTTATCCGCCGTTACCTGCTGCATGTGCTGCCGCCAGGCTTCCAGAAGATCCGTTACTATGGTTTCCTGAATAACCGGATGAAATCTTCAAACCTGAAACTCATTTTCCTCCTTCAGGGGCATCAGAGATTCCGGCGCAGGTACGCCGGGATGTCTATGGCGGAATTGCTGAAAGCGGTCTGGAACCTTGATCTTTCTGTCTGCCCGGCATGCGGATGCGCCGCGTTAAAACCGGCGGGAAGGACTTATGCCCTTCTGCTGTAACCAAGCCATAAATTCCATAAAGCTTTTTAAAGGCCTTCTTGAGGAAGGTCTGTGAAGTATACCCAAAAACTCCAGTCCTGGCAGTAAATTCCCTCATTTCCGGCCCTGTTTGGAACCATCTATTTCCCGACAGCCCCTAAAAAGAACTTGCCAAAATGTACAGAATCATATATACTAGAGAAAATTTGAAAACATACGAAAGCCGATTCTTGAGAAAGGAGGAATTTACATGGTTTATCCTTGGATGACACAAAAAGCTGCAAAAGATTGTGCGGATCGCAAATGTCCCGGTCAAAAATCGGTTTCTTCAAATGTGACAATGCATTTTTAGGCAGCACTGCGCCCGGCAGCGGGGGTAGTGCTTTTCTTGTTTGAAAAATAGGTGAAAGCAGTGGAAAGCTCGAGGTATTTAGAAAATGGAATGCCCTTGGGCGAAGAGCTGCTGCAGATGCCGGCGGAGGATTTTCAGCGGGTCCAGCGGGACTCCGGCCTGCATGATGAAAGAATTGCTTCCGAATCGGTTTCCTACGGGCAAGATGTACGGCGGCGTTTCCTGCTCCAGAAGCGCAATGTGGTCTGCCTGCTGATTTTATTCCTTTTGGCGGCCATGAGTATCGTGGGCCCGTCCCTTTCCCCTTACGGCTATCAGGATCAGAACCTGGCCTTCCGCAACCTGCCGCCCCGAATCCCCTTCCTGGAAAAACTGGGGATCTGTGATGGGACAAGGGTTGTCAATGTCCGGGAGGAGGATGTGGAGGATTACGCCTTCTGCCTGGTGGAAAACCTGGGACCCACCACGACGGCTTTCAGCGCAGAGCCCATGATCCGGCTGCGGATCCATGCCTACCGGTATCAGGGCGTGGAGGAAATGTATTTCTGGTTTGGGACCGATAGCCTGGGACGGGATCTGTTTGCCCGGCTGTGGCAGGGGGCGCGGACCTCCCTGGTTCTGGCATTGGCAGTGGTGGCCATCAATCTGACCCTGGGACTGGCGATGGGCGCTGTCTGTGGCTACTATGGCGGTTGGGTGGATATGCTCCTTCAGCGGATGATGGACGTGATCCAGAACATTCCCACACTGCTGCTGACGGTTGTGCTGGTTTTGCTGTTTGGCTCAGACCTCCTGTCCTTGGTGCTGATTTTTGGACTGACCGGATGGATGGGCACCGCCAACGGTGTGCGGATGCAGTTCTATCGCTATAAAAACAGGGAATATGTGCTGGCTGCCCGTACCATGGGGCGGAAGGACCTGGGGATTATGTTTCGACATATCCTACCCAATGCGGTGGGAACCGTAATCACCCAGAATGCACTGGCGGTTCCCAGCATTGTGTTTCAGGAGGCGATGCTTGCCTACCTGGGGTTGGGGCTTACGTCACCGGGACTTTCCATTGGGACTCTGCTGGCGGCGGGGCAGCAGGAGCTGATCCACTCTCCATACCTGCTGGTGCCGCCCAGCCTGTTCATTGTGGCGCTGATGCTGGCTTTTAATATGGTAGGAAATGGCCTGCGGGACGCCTTTAACCCGGCGGCCTTCCAGGGGGATTGAGAGAAAAGATTCCACGGAGGAGTATCAAGATGATGCGTTTGAAATTGTTCCTGAAAAAGAAAAAGGAGGCGCTTCGGCTGCTGCTGGTGGTCCTGGCTTTGTCCGTGTTTTCCCTGGCTCTGCGCCGGCCAAACAGCGCCCTGGTGATCGTATCGGATGTGTTTTTTGCGGCGGGAGTGGTCTACCTGGTGGTAGGCATGACCCGATACATACGGAATGTCGGTCTTTTCAAGACATTTTCATATATGGCGTACAAGCGGCGCTGGAAACGCGCCAATGGCCGGAATGGAGAATTTCATCCCATGAGCCTGGCGGAATACACCCAGAACGTGATCTATGACGAGATGCGCCAACGCCCGGCCGGATGGCCGTTAGCCCTGGGCTGCGGCTGCTGGGTGGTTTCCCTGCTGCTTGCCATGACGGTCTGACCGGGCATACTGGAAGCCAAAGAGCGACAGGAAAAAAGACGGAAAGGAGGGTAGAGGAGAAGCAATGTGCCCCACAGGCGGAAGCCTTTCCGGGCAGAGAAACAAAAATTTCCAATCTGATACTGAGAGAAGGAGTAAGGACTTTTATGAAGAAAAAAAGAGTATTGGCGTTTACGCTTGCCGCGGCCATGGTAATGGGCCTGGCAGGCTGTAGCTCAGGCACTTCTACAGACACCACTGCTGCCGCCTCTGGCACTGCGGCTTCCGGAGAGACCGGCGCCAGCGGTGAGGAAACCTCCGAAGAAAAGGTTCTACGGCTGTATCTGAGCGATACGCCCGCCACACTGAACGGACATACCACTGAGACCAATTACAACCTGATAGGGTATATGACGGCTACGCTGTACAATGCGGTGTGTGACCCGGAAACCGGACGCATCACCTATGTGGACAGCCTGGCGGACGGGGACCCGGAGGTCTCCGAGGATTATCTTACCTGGACCATCAAGATGAAAGAGGGCTACACCTTTGCGGATGGCACCCTCATCACCGCTGAGACCCTGGAGTACAGCATCAAGATGCTCAATGACCCCAACCTGGCCAACCGCAATGCCAATGCCAGCAGCATGGTCAACGGCGCGGAGTATCTGCGGGGCGAGTGTGACTGGGAGGATGTAGGCTTCAAGGCTATTGATGAGTACACCATCCAGATCACCTACCTGGACGGATATGAGCCTTCCAACATCACAGAATTCAAGGATAACTGGGTTTTTGCCGGCTATGGCGTAGTACATCCGGAAATGTATGAGTCCTGCCTCAATGCGGACGGCACTTCCTGTACATACGGTACCAGTCTAGACACCTTTGTGGCCTCCGGCCTATATGAGCCAACTTCCCTCATTGAAGGGCAGTACCTGGAGCTGACGCGCCGTACCGATGACGGGGCGGTCATGACCGATTGGTATGTGCCGGATACGGTGGAATATACGGTGGTAGCGGACTCCAATACCCGCGTAGAGCTGTTTGAGAGTGGCCAGTTGGACGTTGTGGTTGCCAACCAGTCCACTTATGATGGCTACTCCGGCGCGTACTATCTGTATACCCCCAACAACTACGGTATTTACCTGAACTCTGTATCGCCGGACAACGAAGTGCTGCTGGATCAGAATTTCCGCTATGCCCTGTATTGGGGATTGGACCGGGAGACTCTGGTCAGTGCCGTGTACCCCTCTTCTATGGCTAGCGCTTATATGTATATGCCGCAGGCAACCATGCCGGATCCGGAGGATCCCAGCCAGACGGTGAACTGGTATGAGACGGAGCAGTTCCAGGCGGAGCGTATGGACGGTCATGCCATTACCCAGAGCGGCTATGATCCGGATCTGGCCATGGAATACTTTGACCTGGCTTATGAAGCCAACGGCGGTGAGAAGATTGTCATCACGGTGAAATATTCGGACTCCAATGATACCAACAAGACCTGGGCGGAGGCTGTGGTCAACGCTTACGAGCAGCTGTTTGGAACGGATCGCCTGGAGCTGAACCTGCAGGCAACCCCGTATGCCACCATCTATGACGATCTGGCCCGGACCAATATGGATTATGATATTGTCCTTTCCTGTGGCTGGTATGAGGATGTGTCCAGGCCCTGGTACAATACAAACTGGGTTTACAGCGGCGCGTACACTTATAATACCCAGTACTGCACCATCTCCACGCCGGAACTGCAGCAGCAGTGGGATGACCTGTTCTATTCCGCGGCAACCGGCGAGTACAAGCATGACGATGCCATGAAGCTGGAAATCTGCGCTGCCCTGGAAGAGATTCTGTATAACGACTGTAGCTTTATCCCTGCTTATGCCAGCGGTGACCGTTACTTCTTCAGCAGTCGGATCACCCCGATCACGGAAACCGGAGATCCGGACTACGATTGGTGGCTCCTGCAGGCAACCTTTAACTAAACGTCTTTAGCGAAACGTTTTATCCCTGCTTCCGGGCTTCCTTCCCGGAAGCAGGACATGGCAAAGCTGCAGGGTCAGAGAGGGGCCAGCGGCTTTGCCGTGTCACTATTTTGAGGAGAAGAGGTAATGTCGTGATTAAGTACGTTTTACAGAGAATCGTTGCTGCGTTTTTTACATTTCTGGTGATTGTGGTGGTTGTATTCTTTGTCATCCACTCCATGCCGGGAGACATTATTGATCTTTCCCGCCAGATGGATCCCACAATCCGGGAAGTAATCCTGGACAAATACCATTTAAACGACCCGCTGATTGTACAGTTTGGCTATACCATGATGGACTACCTGCATCTGGATTTTGGTTATTCCCTGAAAATACGCCCCGGCGTTCCCGTGATGCAGGTGGTATTGGAACGACTGCCGGTTACGATACAGCTGAACTATTTTTCCGCCATCCTGATTCTGCCGGTGGGCATGATTTTGGGAATCCTGATGGCCATCAAAAAAGATACGGTTTTTGATCATGTGTCCAGCAGTATCGTGATTTTGCTCATATCGGTGCCATCCTTCGTGCTGGCTGCTCTTATGCAGTATTTTCTGGCCTACAAGCTGGGGTGGTTCCCCATTATCCTGGAGACGGAAGAACACTTGACCTGGAGCAAGTTTTATTCGATGATTCTGCCCATACTGGCTTTAAGCTTCGGCAGCATTGCCAGTATTGCCCGTACCCTGCGGGCGGAGTTGGCGGAGGTTCTGACCATGGATTTCATGCTTCTGGCCAAGGCCAAGGGCCTGAGTTTCCGGCAGACCATCTGGCACCACGCCCTACGGAATTCCTGTGTGCCCTTGGCCAGCACTTTCCTGTATCTGTTCCTGGGCGTTTTGTCCAGCTCCCTGGTCATTGAGCAGATCTTCAGTGTGCCGGGACTCAGCACGACTATGCTGTCCGCCATCAACGGAAAGGATCACTGGCTGACCATGGGAATCGTTATCTTCTATGTATTTATCGGCCTGTTTATGGCCATTCTGGCGGATTTGTCCTATGGCGTTGTAGATCCCCGCATTCGGATGGGAGGAAAGAAGGATGAGTAAGACGAATGTATATCTGGAAAATGGGGATCCCTTGGGCGCGGACATTCTGGGAATGTCCGCGGATGAACTGTCCCTGGTAGAGCGGAAAGAAAAAATTTTCGATGCGGAATTTAAGACGGAGTCTGTTTCCTATGGAAAAGATGTGTGGCGCCGGTTCTGCAGCAACAAGGTAACCATTGTGTCCACGGTGATCATCCTTTTGATTGTGGTAATGGCGATTATCGGTCCGAATCTCAGTCCTCACGATTATCTGACCCAGAATCTTTCACTGCAGAATCTGCCTCCGCGGATTCCGGGGCTGGAGAAATTGGGGATTTTTGACGGAACCCGTGTGATCTCCATTCAGGAGAGCTCGCTGGAGGATTATGAGTACTGCCTGGTGGAGGACTTGGGCTCCTATGAGGTTTCCTCCGCTTTCGGCACAGGAACCATGCGACGGATCCGGATCAATATGTATCAATATGTTGGTGCGGATGACGAGTATTTCTGGTTTGGCACCGATGCTCTGGGCCGGGATCTGTTCTCCCGCCTGTGGCAGGGCACCCGGGTTTCCCTGATTCTGGCCGTGGCGGTGGTGGCCATCAATCTGACCATTGGCCTGGTGGTGGGCGCAATCTGCGGATACTACGGCGGCTGGGTGGATCTGATTGTGCAGCGTCTGATGGATATTGTGTGGAATATCCCTTCGCTGCCCCTGACCATTCTGCTGATCATGCTTTTGGGTTCCGGAATTGTGCCTTTGATGCTGGTGTTCTGCCTGACTGGCTGGATGGGAACGGCCAACGGCGTCCGGATGCAGTTCTATCGCTATAAAAACCGGGAATATGTGCTGGCTTCCCGCACCATGGGTTCCAGCGATGTGCGGACCATGGCCCGCCATATTCTGCCCAACGCCATCGGCACCATCATCACACAGAGTGCCCTGTCAATTCCCAATGTTGTGTTCCAGGAGGCGGGACTGTCTTACCTGGGACTGGGCGTGCAGGCACCGAATCCTTCCATTGGTGTCATGTTGTCCGACGGACAGAAAGCACTGTTGGAGTATTCTTATATGATCCTTCCGCCAAGCGTTGTTCTTGTGCTGCTGATGCTGGCCTTTAACTTGATGGGCAACGGACTGCGGGATGCGTTCAATCCCACGCTCCGCCAGTAGAGATGACGAGAGAAAGGAAGCGACAGCCATGAGCGCAGAATTGGAAAAGACTGTAGAGAATCAGACAGAGAGAGAAAAGGTGCTGGAGGTCAAGGATCTGACCGTCAGCTTCAACAGCCATGCCGGCAAGGTGCAGGCGGTGCGGGGCGTAAATTTTGACCTGTACCGGGGCGAGACCCTGGCCATTGTGGGTGAGTCCGGTTCCGGAAAATCCGTGTCGGTGAAATCCCTCATGGGCCTTCTGCCCAAAAACGCTTCGGTGGAGAAGGGAACCGCCATGTTCAAGGGACGGGATCTTTTGAAGCAGACCGAAAAGGAGTGGGAGAAAACCCGGGCCAGGGAGATTGCCATGATCTTCCAGGATCCCCTCTCCTCCCTGAACCCCATCAAAAAGATCGGGCTTCAGATATCGGAGATTTTTACCGTCCTTCACAAAATACCCAAGAAGGAGGCAAAGGCCAGAAGCCTGGAGCTGATGCGCTCCGTGGGGATTCCGGAGCCGGAGAAGCGTTTTAATCAGTATCCCTTTCATTTTTCCGGCGGCATGCGGCAGCGGATTGTCATTGCCATTGCCCTGGCCTCCAACCCGGATATCCTGATCTGTGATGAGCCCACCACAGCCCTGGATGTGACGGTGCAGGCCCAGGTGCTGTCCCTGATCGGGGAGCAGCAGCGGGAGCGGAACGTTTCCACCATCTTCATCACCCATGACCTGGGTGTGGTGGCCCATGTGGCAGACCGGGTGGCGGTGATGTACGCTGGCAAGATTGTGGAGTACGGCACCGCGGAGGATGTGTTCTATGATCCCCGCCACCCGTACACCTGGAGCCTTATGGCCTCCATGCCGGATATGGATCTGGACCAGGATGAGAAGCTGGTGGCCCTTCAGGGGACGCCTCCCAATATGCTGGTGCCGCCCAAGGGAGATGCTTTCTCGGAGCGGAATCCCTGGGCTTTGAAGGTGGATTTTGAGAAGGAACCGCCCATGTTCAAGATCAGCGACACCCATTACGCGGCCACCTGGCTGTTGCATCCGGCGGCACCGCAGGTGGAAAAGCCTCATGTGCTGACCCGCAGAATTGAAAAGAGTCTGGAGCGGAAGGAGGCGAAGGCCCGTGGCTGAGAAAGAGATTGTATTGGATGTCCGCAACCTGAAGCAGTACTTTAGCAACGGAATTGGAAAGAACAAAGTGGTGGTCAAGGCCGTGGATGACGTTTCCTTCCAGATCTCCAAAGGCGAGACCTTTGGCCTGGTAGGAGAATCCGGCTGTGGAAAAACCACCACCGGCCGAACGGTGATCCGCCTGTACAAGCCCACCGGGGGAGAGATTTACTTTAACGGAGAGCTGATCTCCGGCAAGCTGGACAAAGAGGCCAAGCGGAGAGTACACCAGGGGATCCAGATGATCTTCCAGGACCCCATCTCCTCCCTGGACCCCCGTATGACCATCCGTGAGATCATCGGGGAAGGACTGATCATCAACAAGGCGGTGAAAAACGAGCAGGAGCTGTATGAGCGGGTGCTGAAAATGATCAAGCTGGTAGGCCTCAGCGAGGACCACCTGAGCCGTTATCCCCATGAGTTCTCCGGCGGACAGCGGCAGCGGATTGGTATCGCCCGCGTGTTGGCCACCAACCCCAGCCTGATCATTGCCGATGAGCCCATCTCTGCCCTGGATGTGTCCATCCAGGCCCAGATTCTGAACCTGCTCAATGACCTGAAACGGGAGATGGGTCTGACGATCCTGTTCATTGCCCACAACCTATCTGTGGTGAAGTATTTTTGCGATTACATTGGCGTGATGAACCGCGGCCGGCTGGTGGAGCGGGGAACGCCGGAGGAAATCTACGAGAATCCGGTCCATCCCTACACCAAGGCTCTGCTTTCCGCCATTCCGTCTCCGGATCCCTATTCGGAAAAGTGGAGAGGTTTTGACGTATACGATCCCAGCGTGCACGACTATTCCAAGGAACAGCCCAGCATGCACCTGGTATCTGGCAGCCATTATGTGTATCTGTCGGATTCGGAAATGGAAAAGTATGTCAAGTGATCTGCGCCGGTTCCCTGGGGCGGCGCGCAAAAAGGAGAAGACATGTTTCTTTCAACGGTGGACGATTTAAACAGTGGATACGCCATTAATCTGAAGCAGGCGGTAGACAGCCGCTCGCCTCAGAAGGCGGTGATGATCTGTGTGGATTTTCCGGGATTGAAGGGGGAGGAATCCCAGCACCCGGAGCCTTCCTTCTACTATGATCTTCTGGTCCGGGACGGGCTGCGGGTGTTTGAGGCCATCTCTTACGGCCGCCTGCAGCTGGAGGTGGACTTGGTGAACCATTGGTTTACCATGCCCAAGACGGATGAGGAGTATCACATGGACCGGGGAGTCTCGGAGGAGGATCACCGGGCCTACATTCAGGAGGCCATGAACATCTCCTGCCAGGAGGTGGATTACTCCCAGTACGATATTCTCTATATTGTTCCGGTTCACGGGAGCAAGATCCCTTATTCCCCCACCATGGTGGAGAAGCACCGGCCGGTGGTCTGCGCCTCCGGCAAGATCGGCCTGGCCGTCACCTTCGGTGCGGATATGTACAAGCGGAAGGGAAAGCTCCTGGCCCATGAGACCGGCCATATCTATGGGCTGCCGGATCTGTACACCTACGAGGTGACAGAGGGGGCGGAGAACGCCATGTCCCACATTGGCACCTGGGATCTGATGGGCCTCATTGAGGGGCTGGCGCCGGACTTCCTGGCCTACAGCAAGTGGCGCCTGGGATTCCTGGATGACGACCAGGTGGAAGTGGTAAAGAAAGGCGGAGACTATGCGCTGACGCCGGTGGAGACGGCCGGCGGCCTAAAGCTGCTGGTGATCCCGGTGGACGATTACCATGGGTACTGCGTGGAATACCGGACGCCGGCGGGGCTGGACACGGCGCTGCCGAAATCCGGGCTGATTGTCTACTGGATTGACGGCACCATTGAGGGCGGCAAGGGCTGCCTGACGGTGATCCCTCCGGAGCCGGAAAAGTATCTGAAGCTGCGGACGGACGTGCCGGACGGCCTTCTGTGCCCTGGCGCGGAGGTCAGCCGGGATGGGATTACGGTGCGGGCGCTGGGAGACGGCAAGGTGTCTGTTTCCATAACGGCGACCAAGTTCAAGGATATGGTCTACACCCGCCCGGATTTTGAGAAGCGCAAGGAGGAGCTGCGCCGGTATGTAGCGGCCCTGAAGGCGGCCAAAAGCTATGGAGAGCTGCGGCAGGTATTCCTCAACCAGGACCTGCATTCCCGCCACTTCCACACCATGTATGACATTGCCTATATCCGCAACAGCATTGACACCCGGGATCCCTTCTACGAGAATGAGCTGAAGGCGTTCTACCAGCAGCAGGGGCATCTGGCGCTGCTGTCCCAGGAGGCCGCCGCGGCGCTTCTGGAATCCCCGTTCCTGCCGGAGCTGGAGAAGGAGTTTGGTTCCCTGGTGATCAAGGACCTGCGGGTCAGCCTGAAGCTGGCCAGCCCGGCGGTGGTGGAGGATATGGCCCGGGAGTCGGAGCTTTGCCAGGCCCACAGCCGGATTACCGCCGGCTGCACCACGCAGTTCCGGGGAGAGGAGTGCAATTTCTACGGCCTGCTGAAGCACATGCAGAGCACCGACCGGGAGGAGCGCCGGGAGGCTTTCCTGGCCTGGTCCGGCCTGTATGAGAGCGTTTCCGGGCAGTTGGACGACCTGTACGACCAGCTGGTGGAGCTGCGGGCTTCCATGGCGGAGAAGCTGGGATTTGACAGCTATGTCTCCATGATCTATGCCTCCATGGGGCATTACGACTATACCCCGGAGGATGTGGCGGTGTTCCGGTGCCAGATCCGGGAGAGCGTGACGCCCATTTGCCAGCGGCTGTATCAGCAGCAGGCGGAGAAACTGGGCCTTTCCCACCTGGAGTGGTACGATGAGTCCATCTCCTCGCCGGAGGGCAATGCGGTGCCCATGGGCGGCCGGGACGAGCTGGTGGCCAAGGCACAGCAGATGTACCGGGAGCTTTCGCCGGAGACCGGGGAGTTCTTTGACTTTATGGTGGAGCATGAGCTGTACGACCTGGACAGCCGCAGCGGCAAGCAGACCGGCGGCTACTGCGCCTTCCTTTCGGAGCCCCGGGCGCCGTTTATCTTTGCCAACTTCAACGGCACCAGCGCCGATGTGGACGTGCTGACCCATGAGGCCGGCCATGCTTTTGAGAGCTATGTCTCCAGCCGCACCAACCCTCTGTCCTCCCAGGCCTTTGCCTCCAGCGAGCTGGGTGAGATCCACTCCATGTCCATGGAGCTGTTTACCTATCCCTGGATGGAGAGCTTCTTTGGGGACAAGGCGGGCCAGTACCGCTACGACCATCTGGCAGATGCCCTGAAGGTACTGCCCTACATGGCCTGTGTGGATGAGTTCCAGCACCGGGTCTTTAAGGAACGGCCGGATGCGGCGGGACGCCGGGCCATCTGGAAGGAGCTGGAGGAGGCTTACATGCCCTGGAGAAGCTATTCCGGAAGCGCGTTTCTGGAGGGAGGCGGTTTCTGGATGCAGAAACCCCACATTTTCATCAATCCCTTCTATTACATTGACTATGCGTTGGCTCAGATGGGCGCGTTTGAGTTTTATCGGAAGATGTGCGAGGACCGGGAGAAAGCCTGGGCCGACTATGACCGGCTGTGCCGGCTGGGCGGCAGCCGCAGCTACTTTGAGGCGCTGGAGTCCGCCGGCCTGAGCAACCCCTTCCGGGAGGGGACTGTCCGGAAGATCATGGATTTCCTGGAGACCAAGCTGTTCAGAGAGGAAGACGTGATCTGAGAAGACAGAAACGGAAAAGAAACGTAAAACCGTTTGAATCCGGAGGCTCCGGGCGGAAACGCCCGGGGGCCTTTGTTTGGGAAGGTTCCCTGTACCACAAAAGCCGGAAGCGCTGCAACCATAACGCTTCCGGCTTCTTTCACGGAGATGGTGGGAGTCGAACCCACGCGCCCTTGCGGACCTATCGCATTTCGAGTGCGACCTCTTACGACCACTTGAGTACATCTCCAAGTGCGGCTCATGCCGACTTGGATTATTCTAGCACAAAATCCGCCGGCGCACAACCGCTTTTTTCAATTCCCCGGCATTTTTCTGCCCCGTCTGGTTCCAGCCCCCGCCGCGTCCGGCAAGATTCCTATGAACATTATGTGAAACCACTGGCATTTTGCCGCCAATCCTGCTAAAATATCCAGGAAGCAGGCGAAAAATGCCGGCAGAGAGAAAACAGAATTTGAAGGGGTTTCGGAAAAATGAAGAAAATCATCGCACTGTTGCTGAGTGTTTTGCTGTCGCTGGGAGCCGTGGGCTGTGGCGGGGAGGAAGACTTTGACCAGATGGCAGGCCCCCAGAGCGGGGATACGGTGGCCACCCTGACCATCCAGGGCATGGGGGATATTAAAATCCGCCTATTCCCGGAGCAGGCGCCCAAGGCAGTGGAAAACTTTGTGGGACTGGCGGAGGAAGGGTACTACAACGGCCTCACCTTCCACCGGGTCATCCAGGATTTTATGATCCAGGGCGGGGATCCCACCGGCACCGGCACCGGTGGCGAAAGCTACTTTGGGGAGGAGTTTGAGGACGAGTTCTCCGGGGACCTGTTCCCCCTGGCCGGCTCCCTGTGCATGGCCAACGCCGGCGCGGACACCAACGGCAGCCAGTTCTTCCTGGTTACCTGCGCGGATAAGCTCAGCGAGGACCAGCTGTCCCAGGTGGCAGACCAGTACCAGCTGTACGGCATAGAACTGGACTACAGCACCCTGTCCGATACGGCCCTGGCCAACTTTGAGGAGTACGGCGGCGCCTACTGGCTGTATCAGCAGCACACAGTGTTCGGCCAGATCTATGAGGGGCAGGATGTGCTGGCCCAGGCGGAGGCGGTGGCCACAGACGCCAACGACAAGCCGCTGGAGGATCTGGTGATCGAGAGCATTACCATTTCGGAGTATGAGTAAAGTGGAGTAGGAATAAAGAGGATTTGTAAAGAACGCGCCCGCTGCGGAAATACCGCGGTTGCGGACGCGGAAGCCGGATACGGGGAGGTGTTGGGATGGAAAAGAGAAAAGTATTGATGGTGGACGATGAGGAGCGAATGCGCAAGCTGGTCCGGGACTTCTTGGTCAAGCGGGACTTCCAGGTGCTGGAGGCCGGAGATGGGGAGGAGGCCATCGACATCTTTTTTGCGGACAAGAAGATTGACCTGGTGATCCTGGACGTGATGATGCCCAAGATGAACGGCTGGGAGGTGCTGGAGACCATCCGGAAATATTCCAAGGTGCCGGTGATCATGCTGACCGCCAAGTCCGAGGAGCGGGACGAACTGCGGGGCTTTGAGCTGGGGGTGGATGAGTACATTACCAAGCCCTTCAGCCCCAAAATTCTGGTAGCCCGGGTGGAGGCGCTGCTGCGCCGCACCGTCGGGGACCAGAGCGAGGTGCTGGAGGTGGGAGGCATCCGGATCAACAAGGCGGCCCACACGGTGACCGTGGACGGCAAAAACCTGGACCTCAGCTTCAAGGAGTTTGAGCTGCTCACCTACTTTGTGGAAAACCAGGGCATTGCCCTCTCCCGGGAGACCATTCTGAACAATGTGTGGAATTACAACTACTTTGGGGATGCCCGGACCATTGACACCCACGTGAAGAAGCTGCGCAGCAAGATGGGTGCCAAGGGCGAGTACATTAAGACGGTCTGGGGTATGGGATATAAGTTTGAGGTAGATCAATGAGAATATCCATTCGGCTGAAATTTACGCTGATTCTGGTTGCTGTAATTGCGGGAGTGATTGCAGCAATCTGCTTTATTAATGACCAGTATCTGGGGACCTATGTCATCGAGCAGAAGCTGGATAAAATCGAGACCATGCGGGAGGCGGTGGAGGCCTACGTGGACAGCGGCTATGCGGAAGAGCAGGAGGCGGTGCTGGATCGGCTGAGCCGTATTGACAATATTGTGGCCCAGATCAACCGCCAGTCCCCGCTGACCGGGCTCTTTGACTATGTCCAGTACTCCAGCAGCTGGGGGCAGAGCGGCTACAGCCGGCGGCTGGACAGCTACCTGCTGGGGCGAGTGCCCACGGACATCTACAAGCAGGGCACGGACAACATCATTTACAAGGCTTATGACAGCCAGCTGGGAAGCAACCAGATTGACTGCGTCGGCTTCTACGGGGATGCCGGCTATATCCTGTCCACGCCCCTGGAGAGCATTCGGGAGAGCGTGGCCCTGTCCAACCGCTTCCTGGCCTCGGTGGGGATTGCCGCAGCGGTGCTGGGGGGCATCCTGGTCTACTTTATCTCCCGGAGCCTGACCAAGCCCATTCTGCAGCTGGCCCGCCTGTCCGAGCAGATGGCGGAGCTGGACTTCAGCGTCCGGTACCAGGGGGACCAGAAGAATGAGATCGGCGTTCTGGGGGACAGCATGAACCACATGTCTGCCAACCTGCAGAGCACCATTGAGGAGCTGCAGAAGGCCAACGCCCAGCTGGAGAAGGACATCCAGGAGAAGACCCGTATCGATGAGCTGCGGCAGGAGTTCCTGTCCAACGTCTCCCACGAGCTGAAAACCCCCATTGCCCTGATCCAGGGATACTCCGAGGGGCTGAAGGACGAGGTCAACGACGATCCGGAGAGCCGGGAATACTACTGCGACGTGATCATTGACGAGGCCAAGAAAATGAACCACATTGTCAAGCGCCTTCTGAACCTGGGGGAGATTGAGTCCGGGGAGATGAAGCTGACCCTGGAGGATTTTGACCTGACGGCGGTGCTGAAGGGGGTCCTCCAGTCCACTGCGGTGCTGGGGAAAGACATCCAGTGTGAGACGGAGCTGCAGGCGCCGCCGGAGCTGTGGGTGCGGGCAGATGAGTTTATGATGGAAGAGCTGCTACAGAATTATCTGAGCAACGCCTACCATCACGTGTCCAACCCCGGCAAGATTGTGGTGAAGGCCGGGACCGTGGACGGAAAGGTGCGGATCTCCGTGTTCAATACCGGCAAACAGATCCCGGAGGAGGATCTGCCCCACCTGTGGGAAAAGTTTTACAAGGTGGACAAGGCCCGCACCCGCAAGTACGGCGGCAGCGGCATTGGCCTGTCCATTGTCAAGGCCATTGCCCATGCCCACGGCGGCACCTGCGGCGTGGAAAACAAGCCGGACGGCGTAGAGTTTTGGATGGAATTTTAGGCAGGCGGCAGATTCTCTTCCGGGAGAGGGCCGGAAGCTTCAGATTTCCGAGAAGGAAATCTGGTGGTGCCGGAAGAAGCGGCGGATGACGTTGTCCCACTCCCGCTCCAGGGAGCGGTCCAGGGAGAAGGTGGTCAGGGAGACGCCGGTGGTACACCGGATTTTCCCCTCCTCGTACAGAATGTTCAAAAACAGGCCGGCCACCTCCTCCGGGGCAATGGGAAGCCCCCAGGAGTGGAGGGTGTTCTCCGTGTTTTCCGGCGACAGGCGCAGCACAATTTTAAAGCCCTTGGGCAGGGTCTGCCCTTTGATGATCTGGAAGGCCAGGGGGCGCAGCTGCCCCCAGGTGGCGCACACCGGCTTCACCTCCTCGGAGAGGGAGTTGCCGTCTATAGCAATGGAAAACATGGTTACAAAAACCGCCTCCGGTACCAGGAAATTGTCAAAGACCTCCTGGCGGAACAGCTTGTTGGTAAAATCTTTCAGTTCATCCATCTGGAGTCCCAGCATGGCAGCTTCTCCTTTCTCTTTCCCAAGGCCGTCATTCCGCCCGCCGGCCATTCCGGACGGGCTTCTTTCAGTATAGCGGAAGAAAATGCAAATGTAAATGGATATTGCACTGGAAAGATTCAGAAAATAGTGGTATGCTAGAGACAAATAAGCCAGAACCGAATTGAGGATCGGAAAGGAAATCAGCCTATGAAAATTATGTTTCTGGGTGCCTGCCATGAGGTGACAGGGAGCTGTACCTGCCTGGAGGTAAACGGCCGCTATTTCCTGGTGGACTGCGGTATGGAGCAGGGGCTCAACGTCTTTGAAAATGCGGAGCTGCCCGTTTCCCCCGGGGAGATTGAGTGCGTGCTGCTGACCCACGCCCACATCGACCATTCCGGCAAGCTGCCCTGGCTCTACAAAAATGGGTTCCGGGGAACCGTCTACGCCACCGAAGCCACCAGCAACCTGTGCAACATTATGCTGCGGGACAGCGCCCACATTCAGGAGTCGGAGGCGGAGTGGAAAAACCGGAAGGCCCAGCGGGCCGGCAAGGCGGAGGTGGAGCCTCTGTACACCATGGCGGACGCGGAAGGGGTGATCCGGAAATTCCGGCCGGTTCCCTACCGGCAGCGGATCCATGTGCTGGAGGGGGTGGATATTGCCTTCACAGACGTGGGCCATCTGCTGGGTTCCGCCAGCATCGAGGTGTGGATGCGGGAGGGGGAAACAGAAAAGAAGATGGTATTCAGCGGGGATATTGGCAACCATGACCGTCCCATCCTCCGCAATCCTCAGTTTACCCAGGAGGCGGACTATGTGATGATTGAGTCTACCTACGGCAACCGCTACCATGAGAAACATCAGGATGAGCAGGATTATGTGCGCCAGCTGGCCCGGTGCATCCAGCGGACCCTGGACCGGGACGGCAATGTGGTGATCCCCAGCTTTGCGGTGGGCCGTACCCAGGAAATCCTCTATTTTATCCGGCAGATCAAGGAGGAGGGGATGGTCCGGGGGCACGGGACCTTCCCGGTATACGTGGACAGTCCCCTGGCCAACGAAGCTACCAGCGTTTTTGTCCAGAGCGACCGGGACTATTTTGACGCCCCCATGCGGGCGCTGCTGGACGCAGGGAAGAATCCGCTGTTTTTCCCTGGCCTGGAGATTTCCGTATCCACCGATGAGTCCCGGGCCATCAATTTCAACCAGACCCCCAAAGTGATCCTGTCCGCCAGCGGCATGTGCGAGGCCGGCCGGATCCGCCATCATCTAAAGCACAATCTGTGGCGGAAGGAGAGCACCATCCTGTTTGTGGGCTATCAGTCGGTGGGAACCCTGGGAAGGACCATCTACGAGGGGGCCAAGCACGTGAAGCTGTTCGGGGAGGAGATTGAGGTCAACGCGGAGATTGAGACCCTGGCCGGCATCAGCGGCCATGCGGACAAGGACGGTCTGCTTCACTGGCTGGGCGGCTTTGGGCAAAAGCCCTCCCTGGTGTTTGTAAACCATGGGGAGGATACGGCCTGCCGGGATTTCACGGTGTGTCTGGAGAAGGAAAAGGGCTATCGGGCCATGGCGCCCTTCAGCGGTACCGTTTATGACCTGGCCGCCGGGGAGCTTCTGCTGGAAACCCAGGGCAAGCGGATTGCCCGGGAAGGCCGCCCGGCAGTGGACGGGATGCGCACCGAAGGGTTCTTTGGCGCCTTGGTGGAGGCCGGGCGGCGGCTTACCGGCCTCATCTCCAAATGGCGGGAGAGGCCCAACAAGGAGATTAAGCGGTTTACCAGAGATGTGGAGGAGCTCTGCGACAAATGGGAAAAGGAACTGTAAACAGAAATTATCAGCGGGAGATGGAACAGATCATCCGGGAAAACCGGGAACAGGGGCGGCTGCCGTCCCTGCTGCTCCACAGCTGTTGCGGCCCCTGCAGCAGCTCCGTGCTGGAGCGGCTGACGGAAGATTTCCGGGTAACCGTGTTCTATTTTAACCCCAATATTGCTCCGGAGGAGGAGTATAGGAAACGGGTGGAGGAGCAGAAGCGGCTGCTCCAGCAGCAGCCGGCCCGGTATCCGGTGGAATTCCGGGAGGGGCGCTACTGCCCGGAAGAGTTCTACTCCATGGATC
>CAZSAF010000020.1:0-22956 GCA_964604605.1 uncultured Lachnospiraceae bacterium | reverse complement strand
GCCTCCGGAAAACTGATGGGGGTAATGGTCAAAACGCTTCTCCGCATCCTGAATGCCCACATCTCGCAGCAGCTCCAGCGCCCGCTTGCGGGCTTCCGCCTTGCCGCAGCGGCGGTGAATTATCACCGCCTCCATCAGCTGAAATCCAATGGTTTTCACCGGATTCAGGGAGGACATGGGTTCCTGGAAAACCATGCCGATCTGTCCGCCCCGAATCTGGCTCATGGCCAGGCTGTTGGGTTTATGGCTCAAAATATTCTGACCGTCTAAAAGCACTTCTCCGAACTCAATATGCCCCGGCGGGGAAGCAATCAGCTGCAGGCCCGCTAGCTGGGTGACACTTTTTCCGGATCCGCTCTCCCCTACAAAACTGACAATCTCCCCCTCGTCCAAATAGAAGGAGACATCATTTACCGCCATGGATTTTCCTCGCTCATGGGAAAACGATACAGCCAAATTCTTGATCTCGTATAAATGACTCATCCTGACCTCCTACATGGTTCCCCGCAGACGCGGATCCAGCACATCCCGCAGCCCATCGCCAAAAATGTTGAAGCCCAGTACCAGCAACAAAATACAGATGCCGGGGGCCAGGCCAAAGGCCGGGTTATTGAGGAGACGCACGTAGCCATCGCTGACCATGCCGCCCCAGGAAGCCATGGGCGCGCTGATACCCAGTCCCAGAAAGCTGAGACCGGATTCTGCCAGAATGGCGCCGCCGATGTTCCGGGTTATCATAACGATCAAAGGGGACAGACAATTGGGCAGAATGTGGGAAAACATAATCCGCCCTCTTTTGGCGCCCAATACCTGCTCCGCCATCACATAGTCCGATGTCTTAATGGAAATCACCTGCCCCCGCATCATGCGGGTATAGGAGGGGAGGGTGGAGATTCCCAAAATAATCATCAGATTGATCAGACCTCCGCCCATCAGCAGTCCCAGGCAGAGAGCCAGCATGGTGTTGGGAATTGCCATCAATGCCTCCATGAAACGGGAAATTACCGCATCCACAGCACCTCCCGCATAGCCGGATACCAGCCCCAGTACAATTCCCACAACAGCGGACAAAGCCACCGCCACCAGGCCAATGAGCAGCGAGGTGCGGGAGCCATAAATAATACGGCTCAGCACATCCCGGCCGGCATTGTCCGTGCCCAGCCAATGCTCCGCCGAGGGCTGCTGCCAGGTGTGCAGCGGATCCACCGTATAGGGATTATAAGGACTGACCAAAGGGGCAAAAATGGCTATCAAAACAAAGAACAGAATCAATGCCGCTCCCAAAATCACAATTTTCCGGTGAAACAGTCTTTTCATAAACAGTATGCACTTCCCAGATTTTCGGGAATGTTTCTTTTCCATCGCTCTTCCTTTCCTACTGAATCCGAATTCTGGGATCAATATAGCCATAGGAAATATCCACCAGCAAGTTGGCAAGGCAAATCACCAGTGCCGTCATTAAAATGCAGGCCTGGGTCAGCGCCACATCCTGGTTGAACACGGCGTTAACCAGCAATTGCCCCATTCCGGGAATATTGAAAATCTGTTCCACAGTAACCGTACCAGCCACCAGCGTCCGGAACTGCAGGCCAATCAGGGTGACAATGGGAATTAGGGCGTTGGGAAAAGCATGGGTTAAAATTACGGTATTTTCCCGGCACCCTTTGGCCCGGGCCGTGCGGATGTAATCCAGACGGATCACCTCCAGCATGCCGGAGCGGGTCTGACGAGCCATGGCCGCCAGAGTCCCGGTGCTCAGAGCAATGACCGGCAAAATACACTGTTTTACGCTGGTCACAAGATCCGTATCCCAGGGATAGGAAAAGCCAAAGGAGGGCAGCCAGCCCAGCCGGATAGAAAACAGGTAAACCCCCAGCACTCCCAGCCAAAACAGAGGGGTGGCGCTTCCCAGATTAGCAAACACGGTGATAATATTGTCCGCCAGTCCTCCGCTTTTGGTGGCGGACAACATTCCCAGCGCCACGCCGATGGCAACTCCCAGCACTAAGGAGATTACACCCAGATACAGGGTTACTGGAAGGCGGGAGGCCAGCAACTCACTGACCTCCGTGTGGTAGCGAATGGAGGTTCCGAAATCCCCGCGTAGGGCATCCTTCAGCCAGTTCCAATACCGGACATAGACCGGCTTGTCCAGTCCCAGCTCCAGATAGCGGATCTGGTACTGTTCCGGAGTCAGGTCCGCCCCGTACAGGGCATAGACCGGATCTCCCGGCATCAGATACACCAGCATATAGGCAAAAATGGAAACCAACAGCAGGACCAGGACCGTCTGTCCCAGCCGCTTTAAAATATAATTTGCCATGGTGCTACTCCTCTCCACGCAAAAGGCCGCACCAAATGCTTCTTCTCTCCAAGCACCCGGCAGCGACCTTTTTATCTGCCATGTGTTCTATTTGCTTACCCACACTTTTTCCGGGCACCAGAACTGAGAATAGTAATATCCCAGATAGCTGTCGTGAACCTGCGTGGTGGTAAAGGCATTGCTGTGGGAAGTCATCAGCGGCGTAAAAGCGCAGTACACATCCACAATGTACGTCTGCATTTCCTGGGCAAGCTGATGCTTTTCTTCTTCCGTTTCAGCAATCAGCGCCTGATCTCCCAGTTCCACTACCTCCGGAATATCCACCAGGCTACAGTTCAGCATACAGCTGGGATCCGCGCCAAACATCCGGCGCAGAAAATTCAGGCTGTTCTCCGGTGTTCCGTTGATACCGGTGGCAATGACACCATCCCAGCCGGCCCCAAAGATCATCTCCGTCTGCCGGGCCGTATCAATGTTTTCAATCTGCAGATCTACTCCCACCGCGGAAAGATAGGCCTGCACCAGCTCCATTACGGTTACGGCCACCGAACTTCCGGCATTCACATAGGCGGTATAGGAAAAGCCGTTTCCGTAACCTGCCTCGGCCAGCAGTTCCATTGCTTTTTCCGGGTCATACTCGTAACCGACCACATCCGGGTTGTATCCCCAAGAGGATGTAGCGCCGAACTGGTTGGTATAGACATAGCCTGCACTGCTGAAGGATTCCGCAATGGCTTTGGCGTCAATGGCATAGCTTAAAGCCTGGCGAACCCGCACATCCGCCGTGGGAAGCCCCTCATCCGCCGACCAGAAAAGTCCCCAGCTGGAGCAGCCTGCCGCCACATCCCGGCTGGTCTTTACCAGGCCTTCCAGGGTCAGCAACGCCTCGGTTACGGTGGAGTCCGCATACATAATGCCGTCCACCTCACCGGTCTGCAAAGCGGAAATTGCCGTGGAAGCCTCGGAAAACAGATAAATGGTCAGCGTGTCCAAATAGGGCTCTCCTCCCCAGTAGTCACTGTACCTTTCGTAGCGGGCGTACTCTTCCTGCCTCCATTCCACAAAGCGGTAGGGGCCGGTTCCAACCGGATTTTTAATAGCCGTATCCTCATCCACCGACTGCAGATAGGTGGGCGAGACCATGCAGCCATAATTGACCAGCAGATCGTTCATTATGGTGTTGTTCCAGCCATCCATCTGTACTACCAGTGTATATTCATCCTGAACCACAAAATCCACGTTTACGGAGAATGTTACGCCTTTGGAAGTCAACGTGGTCTCCAGATTATATTTGACTGCTTCCGCGTTAAAGGGCGTTCCGTCGTGAAACGTGACCCCCTCCCGCAAATGCAGGGTATAGGTGTAGGCGTCCGGATCCGCATCCCAGGATTCCACCAGCCATCCGCACACATTTCCGTCCTCGTCAATTCTTCCCAGTGTTTCCACCGCCGGGCTGGAAACCAAGAAATCATAGGTGGAGCTCATCTCCCCCGGGAAGCCCAGGGCGTTGGGCTGCATGGTCACGCAGAGATTCAATTCCCCGCCCCAAACCGGGTCCCCTGCCGCTTCGGAAGCTGCCGGCACGGTGGTCTCTGCTGCCGTGGTATCATTCGAATCCCCACTGCCACAGCCTATAGCAGAGAAAGCCATGGTTAAGGCTAAGAAACAGGCGATCCATTTCTTCATAGTAATCTCCTTCCTGTCTGTAATTCTTTTTCCTATTTTATCATAGTCAGACAGAAAGTCGTTATCTAAGGTGACCATTTTTCACTTTTACAATTAGTTAAAGTGCACAACCTCCAGATTTATTCCCCGCTTTCTCGCCCAAACACCTCCCGGGCAAAACTGGAAATTTCCCGGCGCACATCCTCACGCCGTCCGTAATGCAGACGGTGATTAGCCTCCTGATAGAAAACCGCCTTGGCATTTTTAATGGCATCTACCGGCTGAATTGCTTGACTTAGGGGAAGCATGGCGTCCTGCATGCCAATAAGCAGCAGCACAGGAAAATTGATCGTCTCCAGGGCTTTATGTACTTCCTCATCTGTTTTTAGCCACGGCAAAGGGATTCCCGGCTGAATCTGCATCTCCTCTCGAGGCATATTCTTTTTGTACTCATAAAACCATTCCGCCTTACGCTCAAACTCTGCTTTCAACTCCGGGTCATTGGCAAATTTTTTTGCAAAATACAGAATCAAGTTTTTATTATGTTGAGCCAGCTGCTCCACTGCCGTGGCACTATTCAAAGCATCAATGGTATGTTTTCGGCCCGGGGACATGGTGCCAATGCTCCGGGAATGGGGGCCTGCCGCTAATCCCGCAAAACCAACCAGACGTTCCGGATACCGGAGACAAAGATGCCATCCAATGCCCCCGCCATCGGAGGCGCCTGTGTATAAAAACCGTGAGATTCCCATGGCATCGGCAAAGGCAACTACGTCATCTGCCCATATATCATACCAACGATTCCCCAAATTTTCCCATACATGATCGGATTTCCCATAGCCGCGCATTTGAACCACTAAAACCCGAAAATCCTCTTCCGCCAAATCGTATGGCCACCCTTTTCGATCCGGATCAAAAAGAGGACTTGCCGCAATAATAGGACGTTCTCCGCTTCCAAACTCCTCATAATACAAATTGGCTTCATTTACCTTGACATACATACGCTTTTCTCCCGTTTTCAATCTACCATATCTTTTCTAAATATCTCTTCTCATTTTGTTTTTGCAAATTGCTTTGCGCATTTTACTTGAAATGATCTTTAAAGTTTGCTATCCTAATCCTAACTTTGGGATACAAGGAGATTTTTTATGTTTACATTCGCGATCTTAGAAAGAGAATTAGCCTCCTATCGCCTCCGGGCATCCTTCCATCAGGAGTGCGGGCTGCTTATCAACAATATCCAATTTCTTACTCCAGATCAAAAAGATTTTCATATTCACACGCTCTATCTCTGCACCGCTGGGGAACTGCTTTCTTTTCATGCCCGCCAATCAATCCCGGCAGAAACCATGCTCTTACTTTCCGGTGATTCTCCTGAACTGGATTCGCTTTTTCAAAATCCTCTTTACTATGTAATTAGTTGTTCTGCTCCTTTGCTAGAAATCAGCAACATAGCAAATGCCTGTTACTTTGCGTTTTCCCAGTGGACCAGCAATCTCCGTGCCTTGGCATTGCGAAGTAAAAACGTACAGCCTTTGCTGGATGAAATAGCGGATCGCCTGTGCGTTCCGGTTTTTCTTATCAACGGAGGCTATCGACTTATTGCCTCCAATGTGGCTTATTCCTTCGAGAACCCTTATATTCATCAACTCCTTACCGACGGCTATCTATCTGACGCTAGTATCGATGCGTTGATGGCCGGTAAAACCAAGGGAGAAAACATACCGGATTTGTTTGAAGCCGTTCTGGAACCAAACTGTTACACCGTGCTTTCTTTACTTCGTTATCATGCCCAGACTTTCGGACAAATTCTATTCATCACGAAAGGATATGGAAAAAACGCGGCACTGCTGGATTATATTAAACTTTTCTCCGGTTTGGTTCGGGAACATACTCTCATGAACAACCGGGAACAATTTGAGTCTGATACAGAGTTTTCTTCTCTAATCAGTGATCTCATAGACCGAAGAATTTCCGGAGAAGAGGAACTGGAAAGCAGGCTATTCCGTCTGCCTGTTTTACCCAATACTTACTACCGGTGTATTGTTATATCCTTTGAAGAAGAATATCCATCTCCTCCCATCGGCTTGATTATCCGCAGCCTAACAAAAATTTTTCCTTCCAGTAATACGGCCATCTATCAGAGCGATCTTATTCTGCTTGCCCGTGCTACTCCGAAAACCTGGGAAGTGGAGGACTTTGACGCAAATCAGTTTCAGAGTCTTCTGGAAAAGTATCACGCCTATGCCGCCATTGGCAATTGTTCTTCGTTCCTTCCTTCTATCCGCCCCATTTATTTCCAAACCAGGGCAGCCATAACTCTGGGGCGCACGTTGCATGAGCAAGAAAGCCTACGGATTTTCTATTATGACGATTATACGGCCTACCATCTGCTTGATCTGTGTGGACGATTTGGCTATGAGTTTCACGAGGACAACCTGATTTACCTATGCTCCCCGCGTTTTACCGCCTTAATACGTCATGACCGGAAAACCAAGGACAATCTATGCCAGATTTTAAAATCCTACATTCATAATAACTGCAACACCACCAAAACATCCAAGGAACTCTATTTGCACCGAAATACGGTTATAAATAAAATTGCCAAAATCGAGGAAATCATCGGCTGCTCCATTGACAATTGGAATACGCAGCTGAATCTGATGCTTTCCGCTATGGTCATGGAATATGCGGAAAAGTACAAACGGACCGATCTGCTGGAGCCGAAGCGAAAATTCCAAAAATAGGGAGTATTTCGTATCTTTCCATTTTATCGAATCCTTATTCTGTTGACAAGTCCTATTCCACAGGTTTTCCCTCATAGTAGAGTATTCCTTTTTCATCTTTTGAGAAGCGGCAGAAGAACTCGTCATAATATAACCAGGGATCCTGCGGCGTCATGGCATGAGGTTTCTCCCGGGTTGTAGTATACCGCACCATGGGGACGCCTTTTTCTGTATGCCATTCCTGATTCAAATATCGCCCGGTCCTCCAACAGTAGGGATGATCCGGATCGGAAAGGCCATAACGATTCACCCAGTACCGAACCGTTCGATCCGCATGGGGATTGTTTTCTCTGGTCCCTCCGCCAATATCTTTCTCACCCATCTGAATCCAAATGGGAATCGACAGATCCTCCCGGATCCCGGGAGAGTCAAAATCCCCCATAAATCCGCCAGTGACCACTCCGGAATTGCTGGCTGCCGCAGTAAACAGATCCGGCATGGCCAATGCCGCCCGCTGCGTCATGGCGGCACCCATGGAATGTCCACAGATATAGACTCTTCCCATGTCCACCGGATGTCGGGACTGAATATTTGCCACCATCTGTCGAAGAAATTTTTCATCATCCATATGATCTTTCACCCTGGCAGCATTCCAGGCTGGATGAGGCATAAAAGCGTCCTGCCGGCGCATGGTACCAGTGGGCAATATCAGAAGAAAGCCTCTCTCCTTGGCAACTTGCACCCACTCATGAGCATAAAGGTTACTTAAAGCTGTGGCAGAACCGCCATGGAGACAGACCACCACTGGGATTGTTTTTTTTGTTAAAGGAGCTAACCTCTCTGGTAAATACTCATACCAATGACGCATCCATCCGTCCACCGAAAGTTCCCGACGTTGAAGTCCCCATTGCTGAGCCGTCCGGTAGGGATGCAGATCTCCATTCAAAATGCCGGTGGACCGGACCGTACGAGACAAAAATGATCTCCAGAGAAAGTTCGTTACTTCCGGTGTCTCTGCATTGTAGATATTCGTAAACTGCACTCGGGCCACCGGCTGGTGCTCCACTGTGGATTCCAATTGTGCCATGTTTGGAATCCATATGGTACTTTTTCCCTGCTGATAAGGCAGTTCCTCCGAACAGTTTGCTCTCCTCCAATAAGATAAAATCCATTCCGGAACGGAAGGGCTTCCAACAAAACAAACTGGACAAGGTACATCCTTTTTCGGAATATCCGATGCCGCAGTTTCCTGATCTCCTTCTTTCTCCATCCATGCTTTCTCTGTCTGGACAGCTCCGCAAAAGACGCAAGAAGCGTACAAGGACGGATTCTTTACTACAAATCGATGACCGAATTCTGCCCCTTCCTGATAGCCAATAAAATAACTAAGCGCCCTCTGGTTATCCATATAAGTCCGATCGTTCCGGATATTGTCCAAGGCCTGCATTCTTTTTTCCGCATCCGCCCAATCCAACCATGGATCCTCTTTTCCACCCGCCATCATGAGCAGCAAATGCTCTTGATCTGCCACATTTACCCATCCGGTTTTCGCCAAAAACTCTTCTACCGTTTCCGTATTTGGAAGTAGTAGAAGTAGATTCTTGCAACTGTATTCCATTCCTTTTGGATAATATACCCAGTATCGATGGGAAATCCCTTCCACAGAAAAGGAGTTTTGATAACCTCCCGTCAAAATTGTGACGTATGGCTTTTCCTTCGACAAAGAATAATAAATTTCTGAAAAATTAGTAGGAAAACGCTTCCACTCCATAGGGCATACTCCTCTCTCAATCATTGAATTTTCTAATGGTTATAATTATAATATATATAAAAAAGTTCCGGAAATAAAGCAGCAGTCTGCATAAAAAACGAAGAGGAATTTAGACACTTCGATTTGCCCTGAGATGGCATTAATTTCTGTGCAGTTTGTCCATTGTTGAAAAGAATTTAGAAATTTATGATACCAATAGATAAAACAAGGAGGAATATGCTATGGAAATGAAACAGCGGTTGACTTCATTGGAAAGTTATCCGGAAAACCAGGGGCCCGTTTTTTCGTCCTACCGCTTAATCAGCCAGTACGTCCCTATGAAGGATGGTACCCGGCTTGCGGTGGATATTTATCTTCCTCAAAATGAAGAAGAAGATCCGGGGCCGCTCCCTTTGGTACTCCACTATACGCCTTACGCCAGAAGAAAATACACGGGAAAAACAGTAGGCGGAAAGCCGGAAACCGCAACTACTGAGAGTATTGGGTTATTGCCGCTGACCCAATACGGCTATGTGGTGGTAATCGCCGAGCCACGGGGCACCGGTGCCTCCTTTGGAATCCGGCAAGTGGTCAATTCCCGCCAGGAAGCCCAGGATGGAGCAGAACTGGTGGAATGGCTGGCGGCACAACCCTTTTGCAATGGAAAAATTGGTACCGCCGGTCTTTCTTATCATGGCCAGACGCAACTGGGAATCCTCTCCCAGTGCCCGGAACATCTGTGTGCCGCCTTTATCGGCCACACGGATTTCAACCGGTATGATGGCTGGATGCGCAACGGCATTCCGCGGGGTTTCGGGCGAAATCCGGATGAAGTCTGGGAAAAAGAACCGGAAGCACTGGAACAGCAGTTACGCGAAATGGCAAAAAATATTGTACCCGTAGATGGAGATGAGGATAAAGTCCTGCTGTTGCAGGCTCTCAGAGAACATGTGGAAAACGGCTCCCAGGTAGCCCTTCAAAAAAACCATCCCTACCGGGACTGCGAAGAACCGACTTTGGGAGGCAAAATCTGGGACATATTAAGCGCCAGTACATACCTGGAGGATATTAACCGTTCCGGTGTGGCCGTATATGTGGCTGGTGGCGCTTACGATGTATTCCGGAGGGATACCTTTATGATGTATCAAAATCTGAAATTGCCCAAAAAGCTGCTCTTTGGTCCCTGGTATCATGTGGGTTCCAAAAGCGACCCTCGATGGCTGCCGGAAATTCACCGCTGGTTTGACTACTGGCTGAAAGGCATTCAGAATGGTATTCTGGATGAAGATCCCATTACCTTCAAATTGACTCATTACAACTTTGATCGACACGCCTATAACGGAGAAGGAACCGGCTCCTTCTATACAGCAGAAGATTGGCCTGTTTCCCAAGGGACACGTACCTATTGGTATCCTTCCCTGGGGACCTCGCTGTCTGGTTCGTGCTGGGACAATGGTATTCTTATTCAACAGCCGGCAGAAGATAGTTTGATAACCTATCAGGCGGTTAACGGTATTCGTACAGATGTGGAAACAACCTTTACAACCCGGGAAGACGGTTGGGGCGCTGACCAAAAAGGCATCACTTTTACCTCTGCGCCCCTGCAAAAAGACCTCCGTATCATCGGCCATCCTATGGCGCGGATTGTATTGGAGCTGGATCCGGAGAGAAGCCCAGACTGCTCCGATTTGGACGTTTTGGTCCTGCTTAGTGATTATAATCCGGATACCCAGGAAGCGTTCCAATTTTCTGAAGGACATTTGCGCGCTTCCCTGAGGGCTACCGCGAAACCACCCTACGATTTTCTGGGACTGCCTTGGCATTCCTGTACGAAGGATTCCATACAACCACTGAAGGCAGGACAGCCATACCGCCTTCTGATTGATTTGATGCCTGCCTGCTATGAGCTGCCCCAGGGGCACTGTCTACGTTTAACCCTGGTTCATTCTCTGGATCGCCTATATTGCCTGGATTATGGCCCCTCCGCTCCGAAAATTCGTCTGTATTTGGGAGAAAACGGCACTTCTCTGGAGCTGCCAAATTTGTATGAAGAGGAGTAATGTGAGACCGAAGTGAAAAACACTTGCCTAAATTTCATCGAAGGTTTCTGTGCAGTTTGTCCATTGTAAATACACATTGAAAAGCCTATGATATGGGTAAATACAAAAACTGTATCTGCTTTTCACAAAGGCAGGCCGAGAGTAAGAGGAGGAGACTATGTCAGTAAATGTTATCATCACAATCATTATGCTGCTGGCCATCATCGTGCTGATCTTTAAAGCACCGGCTAGCCCCGGCGTCATCATGGCGGGGGTTCCCATCATTGCCACCGCTCTCATGGGCTTCAGCCTGACGGAAATCAATGGATTTATCAGCAGCGGCCTGCAATCTGTATCCGGAACATTGTTCCTGATGGTGTTTGCGGTGTTGTACTTCGGTATTCTGACCGAAGCAGGTGTCTTCAACGCGCTGATCAAATTTATCATGCGATTCCTGGGAAACAGTGTTCTGGGAACACTGTTAGTTACGGCGGTGGTTGCTATGGCCAGTGCTCTTAGCGGTTCTGGTGCCACGACCGCCCTGTGCACAATTCCAACCATGCGTCCGGTATTTGAAAAGCAGAAAATTCGCATGACCGCACTGCTGCTCATTGAAACTTTGGGTTCCGGTATCATCTGCCTGATGCCTTGGGTACCTGGCATCAATGAAGCATCCACTTACGTGGGAGTGGATGTATATCAGGTATTCCTGTTCCTGCGTCCGTTGATTGTTTTCTGTATTTTTGCTCTGCTGGTTCTGTGCGTCCCGGTTTCCATTATAGAAAAAAAACACGGCGCTGGTATGACAGATGAAGAGTTCGCTACCATGAAAAAGGAACTGAGCCAGCCGGTGGAATTGCCTCTGGGGAAGGGCGTAGCTATTTTTGATGGTGTAGTAACCATTATTCTGCTGGCCAGCATGCTGGCCGGATGGGTTAGTTCCAACCTGGCTTTTGCTTTTGGTTACGTATTACTGCTGATGGTTAACTATCGTTCTGCTAAAGAGCGTGGTGAATATCTGAAACGGAACGGCTTCCAGGCTTTAAATATGGCCTTCACCATGCTGGGTGTAGCGGTTCTGGTAGGAGTTAACAACGGCACCGGCGCCCTGGGCGAACTGGCTACAAATATTGCTGCTGCCAGCGGCGATGGCAGCAGTATTCTGGCTCATCTGCCCTTTATCCTCTGCATCCTCAGCCTGCCGCTGTCCATTACCATCGGCGGAACAAAGAACTCGGTCATTCTTCCAGCAATTATCCCCATCGTGCTGAGCCTGAATCTTGGCTTCACCGATGTACAGATTCTGGGAGCCGTGTTTGCCACAGGCATCATCAGTGCCAACTTGAATCTCTTCAACGCAGCTCCGTATCTGGCCTTGAGTCTGGCCGGTGGTGTGGAGATGAAAGATCACTTGAAATATTCGTTGCTTCCAGCATACGGATTTAGTCTTCTTATGCTTGCGTTTATGGTTGTAACTGGCATGTTACCCATCTAACAGTTTCCGTTGTACCAGGCGGTTGGGCTTCCCCGCCGGGTGAACCCGACCGCCTTTTCATACGCAAAAAGATTTTTCAAATATTGGGTTGCCTGCATGGCAATACCGTCAATTTAGGAAAGGAATTAAAATGCTATGTGCAAACCAATCACCGTCACCGCACCCTGCGGAACCATTGAGGGCTTCCAGGGTAATCAAGGTATTCTTACCTTCCTGGGCATTCCATTTGCCCGGGCAGAGCGTTTCCAGGAACCTCAGGCGCTTCCGCCCTTTTCCGGCACGCTGGTGGCAAAAAGCTATGGCCCTGCTCCCATTCAGGCGGAACCGGATCCCTTCTTTGCCAAGCGCAACGGGGATTTTCTGAACGTTCCCACATCGGAGGACTGTCTGAACCTGAATGTTTGGACGGCCGACCTGACCACGCCGAAAAAGGCTGTTCTGTTTTGGGTATACGGAGGCTCCTACATCATGGGCTACAATTACAAACGGCTGAACCTGCCGGAAAACCTGATCAAAGTCCATCCGGAGTTGCTGGTGGTGGCCCCCAACTACCGGGTAGGAGTCCTGGGCAGCATCAACCTCTCTTCCATTGACCCGGAAGGGAAATACCGGTACAGCAATAACCTGGCCCTTCTGGATATTATTGCAGCACTGCGCTGGACCCATGAAAACATTGCCGCCTTTGGAGGCGATCCGGAAAATGTAACCCTGTACGGCCACTCTGCCGGTTCCAATGCCATCAGCCATCTGCTGGTGATCCCCGAGGCTGAGGAATATTTTCAGAAGGCCATTATGCAGAGCTCGTATATGACGGATTTGGGAACTGTTGCCCTGGATACCAGTGAAGAAATCGGCAAAAAATTTCTGGAGCTGGCGGGCGTCTCGGATCTGGAAGGGGTTTTGGGCCTGTCCTCCCAGGAAATTCTGGATACCCAAAAGAAACTGTTTGGCTTCCGCTACGGCGGCAGCAAGGCCAGCAAACTCTTCTCTCCCGTACAAGACGGCCTGACGGTCCGGATGGATGCCTTTGAGCGGATGGTTCGGGGAGATTTCAAGACCAAGGCCCTGATGATCGGCGGCAGCGAGGGTGAATATGACCAGATGTTCCTGAAAATGGATGCGGCGGAGACCAAGACGTCCGTCATTCAAAGAAATGCAGACAAAATGGTAACGGAGGAGGATATGGATGCGTTCCGTGCCTTACATCCGGAAATGACGGAAAAGGAAGCATACATGACAGTGCACAATGACTTAGGCCTCCGACTGGGCGGGGAATGGATTGGTCGTGCCTGCTGCTCCCATGTGCCGGTATACGAGTATACCTTCCGCCTGCGGGATGTGAAGGAAGGATGGAGAGCTCTCCATGGCGCCCCCTGCAACTACGTGTTCGGCAACCTGATCCCGGAAGGAGCTCCGGAAAACCTCTCCCGTCAGATGATGGCCACCTGGGCGGCATTTTGTACCAGCGGAAATCCCAACAACCCGGAGATTCCCCAGTGGCCTACCTATCAGCCGGATGGCGGCGTAATGGCCATTGACACCGGCTGGCAGGTGGAGGATGGCTACTGGAAAGATGACTTCCATTTTTGGCAGGATCGGTTTGCGGAGAATAAGCTTTTAGCCGAATAAACAAAATTCCCCGGCTTATCGGAGCAGAATCCGATGCCGGGGGCTTCTTTTTCTACGGCGGTGGTTCGGGGCCCGGGTGCTTACACAATCCCCTTTTCCTGCTCCAGCTCCCGCAGGGCCAGAATGGTCTTCTGAATGACTTCTTCCAGGGTGGTGCCCATCATCTCCACGCCCTGGTTGATAGTCTCCCGGGAGCAGCCGGCGGCAAAGCTGGGGGTCTTAAACTTTTTCTTCACCGATTTGACCTCCAGGTCCATCATGCTCTTGGAGGGGCGCATAATAGCCACAGCGCCGATGAGCCCGGTCAGCTCGTCCACCGTAAACAGAACCTTCTCCATGGGATGCTCCGGCTTTATGTCAGAGCCGGTCATGCCGTAGCCGTGGCTGGCCGTGGCATGGATAATGGCCTCGTCCACACCGGCTTCCCGCATGATTTCCTGGGATTTCACACAGTGTTGGTCCGGATATTTTTCAAAGTCTAGATCGTGAAGCAGGCCCACAATGCCCCAGAAATCCACTTCTTCCGGGGAGTATTCCATATCCTTGGCCCAGTAGCGCATCACTGCCTCTACCACCTGGGCATGTTTCAGATGGAACGGATCCTGGTTGTACTGGGTAAGCAGCTCCCAGGCCTGGTCTCTTGTCATGGTTGTCGTCATGTCCTTTTCCCTTCTTTCCTATTCTGCAATTTCCCCTGCATATCGGCGAATCTCCCCCAACAGCTCTCCCGGTGTGTAAACCAGCGGGGCTTTGGTGGCTGCCCGCATTTCGCTTTCCTCCCGGAATCCCCAGAGCACTCCTACAAAATCTACGCCGGTGTTTTCCGCCGTCTGAATATCCGTGACGGAGTCCCCTACATAGACGATTTCTTCCCGCTGTACCTGCAGCTGCTCCATACAGCGGAGCAGATTGTCCGGAGCCGGCTTCTTCCGGTATCCAGGCAGATCGCCCACCGCCAAATCCAACAGCTCCCCAAAATAGAGACGGCACAGCTCCTTGGCCGCTTTCTCAAATTTGTTGGACACCACCGCCAGGAGGAATCCCTCCCGGCGCAGCGCCTCCAACAGGGAGCGGATTCCCGGGTAAGGCAGGGTCTGCTCGGTCATGTGGTCAAAATAGTAGGACCGGAAATCTGCCAAGCAGGTCTGTTCCACGTCCTCCGGTGTGCCCGCCGGCACAGCCCGGTGAATCAGCAGGGCAACCCCATTGCCCACAAACTGCCGGACCTCCTCCACGGTGCGCTCCGGAAAGCCCTGCTTCCGCAGCGCCGCATTGGTGGCCGATGCCAAATCTTCCAGGGAATTCAGCAGTGTTCCGTCCAGATCAAAAAAGACCGCTTTTTTCATGGCGCGCCCCTCTCTTATACCCCGGGATCCGTCTGGTGGGGTCCCTGGTCTGCGACGGTGGTTGCCAGCCGGTCGCACCGCTCATTTTCCGGATGCCCGGCATGGCCCTTGACCCAATTCCAACGGATAGTATGGGGGGCTGCCGCCGCCAGCAGCCGCTCCCACAAATCCACATTTTTCACCGGGTTTGCCTTGCCCCGCCGCCAGTTGCTCCGTCTCCAGCCATCGATCCAGTGCTCATTGAATGCCTTCACCAGATAGGAGGAATCGGAGTACAAATCCACGGTGCAGGGACGGTTCAACGCCTCCAGCGCCGCTATGGCGGCCATCAACTCCATCCGGTTGTTGGTGGTGCGTTGGTAACCGCCGGACAGCTCCTTCTCAAAAAGCTGCCCGGCGGCATTGGTGTACTGAATCACAGCGCCGTAGCCACCGGGGCCGTCCGGATTCCCGCGGGCTGCGCCGTCTGTAAAAATTTTTACATACATAACTTATAAATCCCTTCCTACGCCAGCGACAGGGCGATCTCCATCATCTCCCGGAAGGTGGTCTGGCGCTCCTGGGCTGACAGGGCCTCACCGGTATACAGATGATCCGAGATGGTCAGAATGCACAGGGCCTTCTTCCCTGCGTAGGCTGCATTCAGATACAGCGCCGCTGCCTCCATCTCCACGCAGGTGACGCCCATCTTCTTCCATTTATCATTGTAGTGAGGGTCTGCATTGTAGAAGGCATCGGCAGAGAGGATGTTTCCCACCACCACCCGGGTCCCTTGGGCCTCCGCTGCTTCCACCGCTCTACGCAACAGGCCATAGTCCGCAATGGGGGCAAAAGTCCCCGGCATTTTGAACTGGGAAGCATAATTGGAATCGGTGCAGGCCCCCATGCCGATGACCACATCCCGCAGGTGGACCTGATCGGAAAGGCCGCCGGCGGAGCCGATGCGGATGATGTTTTCTACGCCATAAAAATGGTAAAGCTCATAAGAATAAATGCCAATGGAGGGCATACCCATGCCGCTGCCCATGACGGAAACCGGCCGTCCCTGATAGGTTCCGGTGTAGCCGAACATGTTTCGCACCGTATTAAAGCAGCGGGGGTTATCCAGGTAATTTTCTGCAATGAATTGTGCCCGAAGCGGGTCTCCCGGCATCAGCACCGTTTGGGCAATATCGCCGGCAACCGCCGCATTGTGAGGGGTAGGTACTGCCATCGTCAAAGCCTCCTGAAATTTTATATTGATTTAACGGAACAGCGGCAGTCACTGCTTTTCCGTCCTCTGCTACGCCATTTTCCTTTCACTTTTCAGCTTTTGAACTTCCTTTTCCAGCTCCAGCAAACGTATTTCAAAATTTTCCCGATATATCTTGAGTTCTTCGGCATCCTTCCGATAGTTCTCCAGATTACGTGAAATATCCAGATGTCCTTCCGCAATAATCTGGATTTCCTTGGCAACAACATTCTCCAGCGTCAGCTCTATGTTCCGGGTACGGTTGTCTACATCCGCAAGTCTGTTGTCGATACAATTCACCTGGGAACGCAGATCCTTTATCTCGGATTTCATTTCCTGCATTTCGGCCTTCATGCCCTGCATTTCGGCCTTCGTGCCCTGCATTTCGGACTTCATGCCCTGCATTTCGGCCTGTATTGCTGTCAAGATTTCCAATATTTTTTCGTCCATAAGATACTCCTTTCCGACCGTTGAAGTTTGTCCACACAGTCTTGTTCCCGCTCTCCGGAATTCCACTCCAGTGTACCACAAGACCCCGCGGCCTGCAAGCTCAGCCCTCCAGCTTTTTTAGGTAATTTCCGTGGACAGTGGCCTTTTCATTGGTTACAAAAAAGGCTTCCGGGTCATACCGGGATACAATATGGTACAGCTGGCTCACTTCATATTTGGAAACCAGCATGTAGAGCACTTCCTCCATTTCTCCGGTGTAAGCCCCCTGAGCCGGAATGATCGTTATGCCGCGGTGCATGCGCTCCATGATTTCCTCTTTCATCTCCCGGCTGAACTTCTTGCTGATAATCCGCACTTCCACATTGATATTCTGGGTGTGGGTCCGGTCAATAGCCAGGGAGCTGGCCACCGCTGCAATCACCGAGTAAACCACCACCTGCATGTTAAAGAAGAACAGGCAGCAGAGGTACACCACCAGGTTGATGCCCAGGTTGATCTTTCCCACGCTGAAATCGCCCTTTTTCTGAATAATCATCAGGCCCACCATCTCCGAGCCGCCGGCGGAGGTACCTGCCTGAAGCACCAGGCCAATGCCGTAGCCGCTGAGATAGCCGCCGATGATGGCGGACGCCAGCGTATCCTCCTCCAACAGCGGTACATGGGGAATGGGCACCAGAGAGAACAGCACGGTCATCAGGGTGGTGCAGATCAGGCTGGAAAAGAAAAAGCGTTTCCCAATCATCTTGAAAGCGATCAGATAAATGGGGATATTAAAGACGTACAGAATAATACCGGCAAAATCAAAGCTCCCCAGAGGGATGTGGAGCACATCCGCCACCAGAGTACGCAGCAGCTGGCTGACACCCATCAAGCCACCGGTATAAAGGCCGCAGGGAACTAAAAACAGATTGATCCCCAGTACGTAGAGAAGGGTCCCCACCAGCATACGAACCCAGTTTTTTCCGCTCATCAGTTTCATGTTGCACCTCACATCCAAGTCAGATTCCGGAAAGCCCCGTCCCCCAGGGATTCCCATAGCCGCGCAAGAAACGGCATCTTTTTCCATTATAGAAAAGAGCCCCGGGGCTGTCAACCCTGGGACTCTTTGTCGAATAATCGTAACTTCTTCGGGAATTTTCTTTCGGAAAGAAGGAATTTGGATGAAAGGGTCCGCCCGCTTTTACAGAATAATGCAAATCATCCCGTTGCTGTTGGTATTCACAATTTTCTGCAGCGCTTTCTGGAGCTTCTGCTGGCAGTCCTCACTCATGCCTGCCGTCTTAGCCTGGATGCCTTCATTGACAATCTGGCCAATGGACTTGCCGAAGATATTGGTGTCCCAGATCCCCTCCTCGCTCTGATTTTCCGAATTCTTTATGTACTGGACCAGGTCTCCGGCCTGCTCCTCGCTGCCCACCAGCGGTAAAATTTCCGTGCGGATTTCCGCCTGGATCATGTGGATGGAGGGAGCGGAGGCCCGCATCCGCTCGCCAAACTTACTGCCCTGCTTGACAATCTCCGGCCCCACCACCCCGATGTAGATTTCCCCACCGGTCCGGGCCTGTATCTTTGTCTATGACTGTTTTTCGTTTTCCCAGCTCGTTTATTTCTCACGGTTCCCGTAGATCAGGCGGCTGATATAAGCGCGGTCATCCGCATACTGATCCCGTGCGATGAGCACCAGCAGCTCATCCCCGGCCTCTATGGTGGTATCCCCCTTGGGCGCAGGGTTCGCCCTTCCCGGATCAGGGAAGCCACCAGGCAGTTCCGGTGCCAGGGGATCTCCCGGATCTATTTTCCTTCCACCGGGCTTCCCACCGGCACCAGGAAGGAATCCAGCACCTTTTCTGCTCCGGCCACTCCCAGCAGGATTCCCAAAATCACCAGCAGCCAGCGGTACAAAATCGCAGCAAGGCCTCCCAGTAATCCTACCAGGAGGCCGTAAAATACGTAGAGCAGACTGTCTGTCCGCCGCTGCTCCAGCTACCGCAGCGTGCTCGTATGCTTGTCGTTCCTCATTCCGCGCCACCCATCTGCAGCAGCTGGATGTCCTCCATCCAGCTGTAGGAGGAGGTATATCCGCCTGCTATGGAAGCACGGTCGATCTTGGTGATGTTGAACAGCGTCCCGGACAGCCGCTGGAAGCAGGGAACCTCCAGGCCGTAATTCAACACCAAGCTGTAGCACTGCTGGTACAAGCTCTTCAGGGAGGCCTGGTCATGGAAATTCCGGGTGTCCGCAATCAGCGTGTCCAGATCCCCGTGGGCGCCGTAGGCATTCTGGCCGTTGCCGCTGTGGTAGGCGCTGTACAGATCCGGCACCTGGGTAACCACCCGCTCCGCACACCAGAGCTCCTGGGTGCCGGAGGATAGCCGGCTGTTGAAATCGCTGTCGTTGTCCAGGAGGACTGTTTCCAGGCTCATGCCAAACCGGTTCAGCATGGCGTTGGCGTGGGCCAGCAGATTGGTCATCTGATTATCGCCGGCAAAATAGGAGGGGATCAGCACCTGGTAGGTCAGCTTGGCCCCCTCCGGAGCCGCCGTAAAGGTGCCGGAGGCCTCATCGTAGGTGAAGCCGGCTAGCTGAAAGTACTCCCGGGCCGCCGCAATGGCCGCCTCGGTCCGCCCGCTCAGATCCATGTCCGCCGTGTACAGGGAGGAACCGTCCGCCCGCACCGAGTAGGCTTCCTGATAGCCTTCCTGCCCTTCCGAGAGGGCCGTCCAGGAACCATCCGCTGCCGGGTACTGGAGCACCGTGCCGGCGTTGCCCAGGTACAGGTCACAGACTGCCGGACGGCCGGCGCCCAGCACCGTGGCCAGGGCCCGGCGCAGATACAGGCTGGCCTCCGAATCCGACTCCGTCCCCACCTTCACCGCCGCGCTGTTGATGCCAATATAGCTGTAATAGGAGACGCCCGCCAGGATGGCCTCCGCCGTCTCCATGGTCTCCAGATCCTCCGGCAGGCTGGAAGCGGTGAGGCTGGACTCCACCACGTCCACCTTGCCCTGGGTGGCGGAAGCCACGCGGATGTCTTCCTCCACCGTCTGCACCTGGACGTAAGGGATGGCCGGCTCACCCTTATAGTAGAAAGGATTGGCCTCCAGGTAGGCAACGCCGTCCGCATACTCCACAAACCGGTAGGGCCCTGCCCCCAGAGGCTCCGCCGACCGGGCCTTCACCGAGGACAGATCCCCCCGAGCAAAGCCGTACTGGCCCCCTTCATAATTGTAGCTGGACGCATCCCCATAGTAGGCCAGGGAGAGCACCGGCACGTCAAGCAGGGTATAGATTTTCTGGGGATCGTAACCGCTGACGGAGAGGGTGACCGTGGAATCGTCCACCTTCTGGATGCCCTGGATGGCGGAGACCTCCGTGCCTCCCGCCGCCTGCATCTTATTGTTCAGCAGCAGGTTGTAGGTGATATCATGGACCTGGCTGTTAAAATAGGAGGGGTCTCCCTGGTAGTTGGTGGCCAGATGGGTATAATCCATGCCGTACAGGTTCACCGTGTCATTGACGATGTCGTCAAAGCTCTTGCCCTCGATGCTGTAGGAGCTGTCCACCGAGGAGGTATACAGGGTGACAAAGAATTCCTCCGCGGAATTGCCGTAGCCCCGGTCCACATACTGCTCCCAGTTGGCCTCGCACCAGGCCCGCTCCTCCTCCAGCACCGGGCGGGTGATCTGCTCAATGATTGCGTTCCGCAGCTCCTCAGTAGGGTTGGCCAGGGCGGCGGAAATCTCCTCCTCCGTCACCGTGGTGTCCGGAGCAGCGGAATTGTTTTTCTGGTATGCCTCCTGCCCCAGAATTCCCTGCTGGTTCACCGTGTAGGGGCCGTCATAGGCGGCATCGCAGAGCACATAGTAGGTGAACACCACATCGTCCGCCGTCAGGGGCGTGCCATCGGAGAAGGTAACCCCCTCCCGCAGCTTTACCGTGTAGGTGGTCACATTGGAGGCCGCGTCATAGGCGGCGGCCACGTCTGCCAGGCCGGAATAGGTATAGTCGATCCCTTTGTAATTCAGGGAAGTGCCGGCGATGGCATTCTCCACCACAGAGCCGTCCCGGGCCACGGTCAGCAGCCGAGCCTGGGTCAGGTCCACCACCGTCTGATCCCCCTCCGCCGTGTCAAACAGCGGCAGAAAGGTCTGCTGCATTTCTCCGGAGCCAATGATCAGCGTATTCTCCGCCGTAGGCTCTTCCACTGTCTCCGTCTCTTCTGCCGTGGATTCCGGGGCAGTGCCGACTGCACTGTTCTCCGCCGTGTTTCCCTGGCATCCGGCCAGCAGGGAGACGCCCATTAGCAAGGCTGTCAGCCATGCTGCCATTTTCCGTAACTTCATGGAAACCTCCTTTCCTCTAACCAAAGGGTTTTCATGGTTGGTGATGCCCACGCCAGCGGGCATGCAGGTTTACATAAAAATGACTTATTCCCAGGGGAAACCTTAATTCCAGGGCAGGCCCGGATGCTCAATCCGCTTGTCCCGCAGCATCAGGTCCTCCACCGCCTGGGCTGCCGGTTTTCCCTCAAACAGGATCTGGTTTACCTGTTCCACAATGGGCATGGTCACCTGATATTTTTCCGCCAGCGCCCGGGCTGCTTTGGCCGAGTACACGCCTTCCACCACCATGCCCACCTCTGCCATGACCTCCTCCATGGAGCGCCCCTGGCCCATGAGGATGCCGGCCCGGCGGTTGCGGCTGTGCATACTGGCACAGGTGACAATTAGATCACCAATTCCGGAAAGGCCATAGAGGGTTTCGGTCTTGGCCCCCATGGCTGTACCCAGCCGGGTGATTTCCGCAAGTCCCCGGGTGATCAGGGCCGCCTTGGTATTGTCCCCGTAGCCCAGGCCGTCCGCAATTCCCGCTGCCAGGGCAATGACATTCTTCAGGGAGCCGCCCAGCTCAATGCCCAGCACATCCGGGCTGGTGTACACCCGGAACACCGGGCTCATAAACAGGTTCTGGATCATCTCTGCGGTCTTCTGGGTTTTGGCTCCGGCCACGCAGGTGGTGGGAATCCCCCGGCTTACTTCCTCCGCGTGGCTGGGCCCGGAGAGTACAGCCACGTCCGCCTGGGGGATTTCCTGCCGGATCTGGTCACAGAGCAGATCCAGAGTCCCCTCCTCGATCCCCTTTGCCACATTGACGATCACCTGGCCCTCCGCCACATAAGGAGCCAGGCGCCGGGCAGTGGCCCGGGTGTAGATGGAGGCCACCGCCATCACCAGCAGGTCCGCCTGCCGGACGGACGTTTCCAGATCCGTGGTAAAGACAATCTCCGGGGAAAAATGGACGCCCGGCAGGTTTTTCTGTTCCCGGGTGGCCTCCAGGGATTCAATTTCCGCCGGTACCGCAGACCAGACGGTGACCTTATGACCATTGTTGTGCAGCAGAACCGCAATGCCCAGTCCCCAGGTACCTGCGCCGAATATGCTGATGTTTGCCATAGATTACTCCTTTTTCTTTGATCCGAATTTATTTTCCGTCCCATTGCAGAGCCGCACCAGATTGGAGCGGTGCCGCCAAAAGGCCAGCGCCGCCCACAGGAATACCACCACGTAGGACTCCGTCAGCAGCTCCGGGGAAAGGCTCAGATTGCCGGTCTGCCCCAGGATTACCCAGAGCAGGAAAAACAGGCTCACCACCACCAGCGAGCCCAGGGATATGTAGCGGCTGATCAGCACCACCAGCACAAAGGCCACCAGGCAGATCAGAGTAATCCGCCAATCCAGCATCAAAATGACACCGGCCGTGACGGCAATGCCCTTGCCTCCCTTAAAGTGCAGATAAAAGGGATAGTTGTGCCCCAAGACCGCGCCAAAGCCGGCGTAGAGCATCCACAGCAGGCTGGGTCCCTGGTGCAGGGGCGTACCCCCCAGCAGGATCCAATGGGCCGCCAGCATAGCCACGATTACCTTGGCCACATCCCCCAGAAAAACGATAATCCCTGCCTTCATGCCCATAACCCGCAGGGCGTTGGTGGTGCCGGAATTGCCGCTGCCGTGCTGGCGGATGTCAATGCCGTTGAGTTTTCCATAGATATACGCGGTCTGGAACAGGCCGCAGACATAGCCGATGGCCAGACAAAGAATTCGCTCCATGCTACTTCTCTTTCCTCTCCCGAATAATGAATTTCAGCGATGTTCCCCGGAAGCCAAAGGCCTCCCGGATCTTGTTTTCAATGTACCGGGTATAGGAAAAGTGCATCAGCTCCCGGTCGTTGACAAAGATCACAAAGGTGGGCGGCTTCACCGCCACCTGGGTGATATAGTAGAGGCGCAGCCGCTTTCCCTTGT
>CAZSAF010000019.1:20423-24811 GCA_964604605.1 uncultured Lachnospiraceae bacterium | reverse complement strand
TTGCCTACTTCCACAATCTCTCCCACTGCCTCATGGCCCAGGATCATATCCGTGCGCTCACCAATGGCGCCTTCCCAAACCGTATGAATATCCGATGTACAAGGGGAAACCGCAATGGGTTTTACAATAGCATCCAGCGGGCCGCAGGCCGGAACGTCCTTCTCAATCCAGCCGGTTTTCCCAATCCCCAGCATCGCAAAGCCTTTCATCTTCATTTCCATCTCCTCCATTTCCTGTCTTGTTATTAATTTAACGTTAAAACTTTATCATATATAGGAAAGATTGTCAACTCTCTTTTCCCGCTGTTGACGAAATTTCTCAGCATGCTTCCTTTTCAGTATGATCCGAACGAAAGTTTTTCATACTTGCAAATCAAAATTCCCCGCGTTATACTGTTGGCATGAAAGCGGCCCTGTGCCGCGCACAATCGGGAGGGTTCCCATGTCCAAAAAGAAAATCCGGCCGGCCTCTCAGCAAATGGGCGGCGTTGTCTATTCCATTCTTTTTTCTCTGGTCTGGTATGCCACGCTGCTCCGCGTCATTCTGGCCGGCGGATTCCAGTTTTTCCTCATTTTGTTCCTTCTGGCCGGACTGCTTCCCCTGGAAATGGCGGTCCGGCAGATGCATCGGGCGCTCCGTGCCCGGCAGACACACCGGCGGGCACTGGAAGAAATTCCTCCGCTGCCCGGCACCATTGTGAGCATCCAGCGAGCCGCGGTGCCGGTCTCCCGTTCCCGGGGCCGGGTTTCCTATACCTGGCAGTACACCCTTCAGGTGGAATTCTGGGAGCCTGGCGCCTCCGCCCCCCGGCAGATCACCAGTGAGCCCTATCGGATGCCGGTCCAGAATTATCTGGCCTCCACGGAGGTAAACGTCTACCCGCTTCCGGACGGCTGGCATTTTGTTCTGGATGGCTTTCAGCTGAAGCAGCATCCGCGGGATCCGAGCCCCTTTCCCCAGGTGGAGCACAGCTCCTACCTGGCGCCCCTGGTCCGGGTGCTGATGGTGGTGTTCCTGCTGTATTTCCTACTGCAGATCATCCAGGCCCTTTGAACGGTTTTACAAACTTTTAACCCAAACCCCACCCGTTTCTTTTCCTACTCTGCTAGAATACCATCAGCAGCTGGCTTTTCCTCCCAATTCAACGCGTGTTCCCTTGCGTTTTTCCTGCTGAAAAGCCGGCTGCTTTCTATTATGATTTCTGGCCCCGCCGGGAATCATAAGAAGAAAACGCCAGTCTTTCTTGGCAGAGACGGAAAGGATATGATTACGCAATGCAAAAAACCTATGTACTGGACACCAATGTGCTGATTCAGGCCCCCTATGCCCTCCAGTCCTTTGAGGATAACCACATTGTGCTGCCCCTGGCAGTGCTGGAGGAGCTGGATAACCTGAAGACCGCCGAGGGGGAGCGGGGTGCCAACGCCCGGCAGGCCATCCGCTTTCTGGAAACACTGCGGTGCACCGGCAGCCTGCTCACCGGCGCGCCGCTTCCCTCCGGCGGCACCCTGCGGCTGGAGCTGAACTGCGTGAACACGGAGCTGCCCCCGGGCCTGCCGGAACACAAAAACGACAACCGGATTCTCCGGGTCTGCCAGGCCTTAAAAAACCAGGCCGGATCGGAGGACCGGGTGGTGCTGGTTACAAAGGATATTGTGGTCCGGATCAAGGCGCAGATGATGGGCATAGAGGCGGAGGATTTCACCACCGAGCAGGCGCCGGTAAGCCAGGATCAGTACACCGGCCGCTGCGAGGTATTCGTGCCGGAACAGAAATTTGAGGATTTCAAGAAAAAGCATCTGACCCAGGAGGATGTCTACCAGGTGGACGAAAACGGGGAAAAGCTGCCGGTGGAGCTGGTGGTCAACCAGTTTGTAATCCTGCGGGCGGACGCTTCCCGGAAAAAGACCCAGCTGGGACGCTACAACGGGAAATACATTCTTCCGCTGGCCTGCAAAAAGAAAAAGCCCTACGGGGTTTCTCCCCGGAACGTAGGTCAGTATTTCATGCAGGAAGCCCTGATGCTCAGCGCCGAGGAGGCGCCGCTGGTGATCATCAAGGGAATGGCCGGCACCGCAAAAACCTTCTACACCCTGGCGGTGGGCCTCCATGCCCTGATGGAGATGGAGGAGCCCCCTTACCGGAAAATCCTCATCAGCCGGCCCAACGCCCAGTTTGACGATGACATCGGTTTTCTGCCCGGCGATGAATCGGAAAAGATCGCCCCTCTGCTGCGCCCTGCCATTGACAATCTGGAGCAGCTGGTAGACCAGAATGAAAAGGAACGCTACACCGATGAGCGGAGCCTGGCAGACAAAGTAGAGGAACTGTTCGACCGGGGCATTGTCAGCGCCCAGGCCCTGAACTTTATCCGTGGGCGCTCCGTGGTCAAAACCTACCTGGTCATTGACGAAGCCCAGAACCTGACGCCCAAGCAGGCCAAGGGAATCATCACCCGGGCGGGCAAGGGGACCAAGATCATTCTCCTGGGAGACCCGGGCCAGATTGACCACCCGCTGCTGGACGAGCGGACCAACGGCCTCAGCTACGCTTCGGAAAAGATGAAGGGAAGCCCCCTCTGCTGCCAGATCACCCTCACCGCAGAGGAGTGCGAGCGCTCCGCCTTGGCCATGGACGCCATCCAGCGGATGTGACGGCTGCGGAAAAATCCCGCTGAAAACGCACGCCGCCGGGCTGATCGCGCAAAAACCCCGCAGGACAGCGCTGGGCTGCCATCCGGCGGGGTTTTGCCTTTTCTCTGCCTACCTTCCCAACAGGCGCCGCAGGGCCTGGAGCAGGCCACCGTTTTTCTTCTCCGGCTGGGGCGCGGCTTCCTGACGCACTGCCTCCTGCTCCGCCAGGGCCATCAGGTACTGCTGGCTGTCCAGAGGCTCCCGGCTCTGGTCCTTCTCCACATAGGAACCGTCCGCCATCAGCACCCGGGCTTTCCGGGTATCCTGCTCCAGGGTATCCATAATCCGGTGGATTTTGGCCCGGCATTTTTCATCATAAATGGGGCAGGCCGCCTCCACCCGCCGCTCCGTGTTGCGGGTCATAAAATCGGCGGAGGAAATGTACATCTGCTCATCGGAACCCTCGCCAAAGCAATAGATCCGGGAGTGTTCCAGATAACGGCCCACCACGCTGCTGATCTGGATGTTCTCCGTCTTCCCGGGAATTCCCGGCAGCAGGCAGCAGATGCCCCGGAGCACCATCCGCACGAAAACCCCGGCGCAGGAAGCCTGGGACAGCTTATCAATGATGTCCTCGTCCGTCAAGGAATTAATTTTAATAAAGAACTTTCCTGCCGGCCCCTTGGCAATCTCCCGGTCCATCAGATGCAGCACCGTAGATTTCAACGACACCGGCGCAATCAAAAGGTGGTGATAATGGCCCTGGAGGTTGGCAATGGACATGTTCTTAAAGAACTCCGCCACATCCGTTCCAATCTGCTGGTTGGCCGTAATTAAGGAGAGGTCCGTATACAGCTTGGCGGTGTTTTCGTTGTAGTTGCCGGTCCCCACCTGGGTAATGTACTCCACGCCGTTCTTTCCATTGCGGGTGATCAGGCATACCTTGGAGTGTACCTTGTAAAAGTCAAAGCCGTAGATAATATTGCAGCCGGCTTCCTCCAGCCGTTCGGACCAGTCAATGTTGTTCTGCTCGTCAAACCGGGCCCGCAGCTCGATAAGCACCGTCACGCTCTTGCCGTTTTCCGCGGCGGCGCACAGGCGCTCCACCAGCTTGGCCTTGCTGGCCAGCCGGTAGATGGTAATCTTAATGGAGACCACCGAAGGGTCCTCCGCCGCCTCCTTCAGCAGCTGCAGGAAAGTCTTCATGCTCTCAAAGGGATAGGCCAACAGCAGATCGCTCTTTTCAATCTGGCGGATGATGCTTTCCCCTTTCCGGATCCGCCCCGGCCGTAGACGTACTTCATCTTCAGAGGGGTGATGGTGGTATAAATCTGCGCCTTGGCCAGCCCCAGCTTTTCCATGAAATACTGGGTAAAGTTTTCGCTGATGGGGGCGGACAGCTCCAGCCGCACCGGAGCCAGCCGGCGCCGGCGGCCCAGCACCTTTTTCATCCGCTTCCGGAAATCCACCTCTTCCGCAAACACCTCGTCATCCGGATTCACATCCGCATTGCGGGTCACCGCAAAAACCACCTTTTCCGCCACCGCATAAGGGGCAAACAGCTGCTCCGCATACTCTAGGATAATGTTTTCCACTCGGATGTAGCGGGCGTGGGCGCCCGGCAGATAAAACACGTCCGGCAGCGCTTCCGGCACAGGGATCACGCCGAAAATCTCCCGGTTTTTGTGCTTCAGCATAACGCCGATATGAATGACTTTGTTGGCCAGGTGGGGGAACGGATGCTGGACATCCACA
>CAZSAF010000019.1:0-20413 GCA_964604605.1 uncultured Lachnospiraceae bacterium | reverse complement strand
CACAATCTGAGGCGAAAGAATGGGTTCAATAGACGCTTTGAAATATTGCTTTACACTTTTTCTTTCGTTTTCTTCCAGCTCCGAAAAGCTCAGGTGGAAAATATCCCGCACCCGCAGCTGCTTCTCCACCTCGTTGAAAATCTGTTCCCGCTTCTGGTACAGGGGGCGCACCGCCTCAAAGATCCGCCGCAGCTGCTCCCGGGGCGTCATACCGGATTTGTTGTCAATCTGCTCCGGGTTGGCGTTCATAATGTCAAACAGGCTGCCCACCCGGATCATAAAGAACTCATCCAGGTTGCTGGTAAAGATCTCAATAAACTTCAGCCGCTCCAACAGGGGAACGGATTCATCTCTGGCTTCGCTTAAGACCCGGTCATTGAACTGCAGCCAAGACAGCTCCCGGTTCTGAGAAAAGCCTTTTTGGTAAAGCTCACTCATGCCACCCCTCCTTTTTCCTCCAGCAGGTAGGTCAAATACCCCTCCCGGACCCCGTAGCTGCAAACCACAAAGCTGCGGGACTGGTAGAATTTGGAGACGGATTCAAAGATCAGCAGGCCGGGGATCATGGTGTGGATCCGTTCCGGCGCTGCCCGGAGGATGCTGTCCTGAAGGCCCTTCACATTCTCATCGGTAATCTTTAAGAACTCGCTCAGCTGCTTCCGGGTATACTCCCGGCTTTTTTCCGGAATGCCGAACCGCTCTCGCATCAGCAGCAGGGACGCCCGGGCGGTACCGCCGATGCTGTAGATCGGCTGAGTCACCAGCTCCTCCGGAGACAGCGGCAGCTGCACCCCTTCCAGATGGCTCCGCACCTCTTTCCGGATCTTCCGAATTTCCTTTTCCGTGGGAAGCAGCCCCTCCACAAACCGCTTGTACAGATTCAGGGAGCCGATGGGCATGGAAGTGGCGGTCACAATCTTCTTTTCATGGAAAAAGGTCAGCTCCGTGCTGCCCCCGCCCACATCCACGACCAGGCCGCTGGAATTGATGCCGTTGTGCATAGCCCCGTAATAGTCAAAGGTGGCCTCCTCCTCGCCGGAGAGGATCCGCACGTCCAGCCGGCACTTTTCCCGCACCAGATCCAGCACCTCCTCCCGGTTGGTGCTGTTCCGGAGGGAGGCTGTGCCAAAGGGAAAAATCCGCTCCACATGGATGTGATCCAGAATAGAACGAATCTCCGACAAAATATCCACCAGCTTTTGCACCCCCTCCGGATTCAGCCGGTTCTCCGGGTCCATATAGCCGGCCAGCCCCGCCGAATATTTCTTATTCAACACCGAATGCAGCTGGCCGCCCTGTTTGGAATAAATCACCAGCCGGATTGTGTTGGAACCAATGTCAATTACTGCCCACATGGAATACCCCTCCGTCCATCGCATACTTATGTAAGGCTACCATACCAGATCAATGTAAAATATTATAACCTATTTTGGAGGGGTATATGTTAAATTTGTGTAAAATCCGAAAAATCAGCACTGTCCGTAGGCCACCAGGGCGTCCCCTGCCATCACGCCCAGGGAAACGGTGTGGTACAGGACGGTGCCGTCCCACCGGGCGGTGATTGTCTGAAGCGGACGTCCGTCCAGATCCTCCAGGATCCCCAGCAACTGGCCCTGGCACACCGGCTGCCCCGGCTGCACCTGGTGGAACCAGAGCCCGGAGGCCGCCGCCTCCTCATACACCGTCTCCCGGGATTCCCGCTGCTCCCGGTTCCGGTGCGGCTCCCCGCCCATCCCCAGAAAACCCATGAGGCTCCGGAGGCTCCTCAGCTCGCTTTCCACTTCCGCCTCCGACCAGCGGCCCAGGCCGCCCACCTCCATCAGAAGGGCCGGAATGCCCCGGTGGGCGGCGCAGCTATACAGGCCGTCCTCCGCCGTGGAAGGGATCCGGTATTCCACCTCCAGATGGGCCGCCGCCTCCCGGGAGCGCTCCGCCACCGCCGGCGCAGCCGTGGTCGGAAAGAACACCAGGGGCGTCATGGCCTCGTTCACGTCCCCGCCATGGAGATCCAGCAAAAAATCCGCCTCCGGATAAACCTGCTCCTGGATGGCCCAGGCAAGCTGCTCCGCCTGGGTGCCGCCGGAGGCGGCGGGGAACACCCGGTTCAGGTTCTTGCCGTCCTCCGGCACCACCCGCTTAGCCCCGGCGTAAAAGCCCTCCCGGTTCATCAGGGGCAGCAGGACCAGGCGCCCCCTCAGCTTTCGGGGATCGGCCTCCGCAAACAGCCGCCGTAGGGCCAGAATGCCCACATATTCCCCGCCGTGAACCCCAGCGGTCAGCGCCAGGGTAGGGCCGTCCCCCTCTCCCTGTACCGTCCACACCGGCAGTCTGCCGCCCCCCTCCAGGGGGAGAAAGGCCTTCTCTTTTCCCTCTGCCACCGGGCAGATCTCCACTCGATTCATTCCTTATCCTCGCTTTCCATGTTTTCATTCCAGAGATGGCAGGCCACCTGGTGATCCGGTGCCATGGATACCAGGGGAGGCCGTTGCCGCCGGCAAATTTCCCGGCACTGGCGGCAGCGGGTATGGAAGGGGCAGCCATCCGGCGCATCCACCGGGCTGGGGATTTCCCCCGCCAGTGTCTCCATGGGCTGGGACCGGTCCATGCCCCAGGAAAAAACCGATGCCGCCAGGGCCTGGGTGTAGGGATGTGCCGCGGCACCCAGCCCGTCCCCCGGCAGCACCTCCACCACCTGCCCCAGATACATAACCATCACCCGGTGGGCCAGCTGCCGCACCAGGGCCAGGTCATGGCAGACAAAGAGCAGGGCCAGGTTCCGCTCCCGCTGCAGCCTTACCAAAAGCTCTGCCAGCTGCTTCTGGCTGGAGGCGTCCAGGGCGGAGGTGATCTCATCGCACAGGAGCACCTCCGGCTCCAGAGCCAGGGCCCGGGCCAGTCCCACCCGCTGCCGTTGGCCGCCGCTCATGGAGTGGGGATACCGCTCCCCCAGCTCCCGGGGCAGCCCCACCTGCTCCAGCAGCTCCGCCGCCCGCTCCCGGGCCTCCTGCCGGGAACAGCGGGAAAAATTCCGGATGGGCTCTCCCACCGCATCCCCGGCCCGCATCCGTGGGAAGAAGGCCGCCGCCGGGTCCTGGAATACCATCTGGATATGGGGGCGGTGCCGGCGCAGCGCCTCCCCCCGGAGGCCGGTGATGTCCGTCCCCCGGAAAAATAGCTGCCCGGCATCCGGCCGCTCCAGCTGGGCCAACAGCCGTAGCAGGGTACTCTTTCCGCAGCCGCTCTCCCCTACCACCCCCAGGGTCTCCCCCGGGGACAGGTGCAGGCTTACCCCCCGGCAGGCAACCAGCTTCCGGCCATCCTCCCGGCGGTACCGGCGGGTCAGCCCCCGGCCTTCCAGCAAATACTCAGACATACCGCTCCCCCTCCATATCCGGCGCCGCCGCCAGCAGCTGCCGGGTGCAATCGTTGGATATTCCGTCAAAAAAGCCTGGTTTCTTCCCCTGGTCCACCACCTGGCCGGCCCGCATAACCAGAATCCGGTCCGCCAGGTAGGAGGCCACCCCCAGGTGATGGGTCACCAGCAGGATGGCTGTGCCAAACTCCTCCCGCAGCGCCGCCATCTGCCGGATGATCTGGGCCTGGGTGGTCACGTCCAGGGCGCTGGTGGGCTCATCCGCCAGCAGCAACTGGGGCTGAAAGGTCATGGCCAGGGCAATGCCCACCCGCTGCCGCTGGCCGCCGGAGAGCTGGAAGGGGTAGGATCGCAGAATATCCTCCGGATCCGGCAGACCCATGCGGGCCAGCATCTCCGCACCCTGTTTCTGCGCTTCTCCTTTGCTCACCTGCCGGTGGGCCCGGATAAATTCCACAAACTGTCCGCCGATGGTCCGGATGGGATTGAGCATGGCGCCGGCATCCTGAAAGATCACCGCCATCCGCTCCCCCCGCAGCCGCTGCCAATCCTCCGGCGGCAGCTCCAGCAGCTCCTCCCCGTCCAGGCGGACACTGCCGCCGGTCACCTCTCCCCCCGGCGGCAGCAGCCCCAGGACCGCCCGGACCGCCGTGGTCTTCCCACTGCCGCTTTCCCCCACCAGGGCCACAATCTCCCCCGGCTGCAGGCACAGGGAAAAATCCTCCAGGGCGGGCTGCTTGCCGCCATAGGATACGGTTAAATGTTGTATCTCCAGCATTGCTTTCCTCCTCCGGCCTTTCCGGGCGCCGGTTCCGCTTCCGCTCTCCACTTTTCAGGATGCCGGTCGAATTTCCGTGGTCAGCCAGTAATAGTCCACCGTGGCAATCTCTGCTCCGGCCACCCGGTCCGTCCGGCTGAGCATCCGGCTGTTGTAATACCCATGGACAATGGTGGCCGCGTCGTCAATGAGGATCTGCTGCAGCCGGGTGATCAGGTCCAGCCGCCGGTCCGCATCCAGGGTCACCATCAGCTCCTCATACAGCCGGTCGTACTCCTCATTCCGGTAATATCCATAGCTCTGGGAATTACCCGAATACCAGCCCCCCAGGAAATCCTGGGGATCCCCGGTGCCCACGGTGGTTGTATTGGCGGTAATCAGGTCAAACTCCCCGGCGTTCTGCAGGGCCAGGGCCGTATCGTAATCGCACACCGTCACCGTAACGCCAATGCCAATCTTTTCCAGCTGCAGGGCGATGGCCTGGGCAAACTCGTTGAGGTTCCGGCTGGTGTACGCCACATAGTTCAGGTCCAGCTCCTCCCCCTCCAGCTCCCGGATGCCATCCCCGTCCGTATCCACAATCCCAGCCTGGTCCAGCAGCGCTTCCGCCTGGGCCGGATCGTAAGGGTACGGATTAGTCAGCTGGTCATAGTTGTAGGCCAGGGAGGAGGGAAGCACAGAGATGCCGGCGGTGTACATGCCCGCCACCGTGGTCTCACACATGGTCTGGGAGTCCAGGGCCATGAGGACCGCCTGGCGCAGGGCGTCGTTGGCCAGCACCCCGTGGAAATTGATGTAGGAGTTGCCGGTGCGGACCCCCGCCGCCGTGGAGACATGGTAGGCATCGTCCTGGGACAGCTTTTCCAGGTCACTGGCGGTGGTTACATTCTCCACCAGGTCCACATCCCCGCTCTGCAGGGCCATGGATTTGGTGGAGCTGTCCTCAATGAACAGCACCGTCACCCGGTCGTAGGGCACCTCCCCGTTCCAGTAATACTCATTCCGAACCATCTCCAGGCTGACGCCGGCCTCCGTGCTCTCCACCCGGTACGGGCCGGTGCCCACAATGGCCCCTGCCTCCGCCTCCTCCACATCGATCACGGAAAAGTACGGGTAGGCCAGAATGCCCGGCAGATTGCCGGTGGGCGAGGCGCAGACCACGGTTACGGTGCCGGCGGCGTCATCCGCCGTAAGGCTCTGGTAGGTCAGGTAGATCTCCGGATTGGAGTTGCCGGTGCCTCCCCGGTCCGCATCCGTCTCCGCATACAGCCGCTCCAGGGAAGCCACCACCGCCGAGGCCGTCACCGGCCTGCCGTTGGAGAAGGAAACACCCTCCCGGATATGGAGGGTCCAGGTGCGGTAGTCCTCCGAAACCGTGTAGGAATCGCACAGCCAGGGCTGAGCCACCACCTGATCGTCAAACCGGAACAGGCACTCGGTGATGCCGTAGCGGACGCCGCACCAGCTGGAGTTGACATTGGTGGCCGGGTCCAGGGAGTCGGAATAATTGTAGCAGCCAAAGCGCAGGTGTTCCTCCCCGTCGGCACTACCGCCGCCCCAGGCCAGCAGCACCGCCACCACCGCCGCGGCTGCCAGCACCGCCAGCCGCTTCCGCAGCTGTCCCGCAGACCCGCACCGCCTCCTGGATCCGGAACCGGCCGGCTGCCGCCCCTTTTTCCTCCGGGGCTGCGCCTGTCCTTCCTCCCGGGGATCCAGCAGATCCCGGAGGCTATCCCCCAGCAGGTTGAACAGCATGACGGTCAGAAAGATGGCCAGCCCCGGAAAGATCATCAGCCAGGGGTTGGCTTCCATGTTTCCCCGTCCCTCACTGAGCATGTAGCCCCACTCAATGGAGGTGGACTGGGCCCCCAGTCCCAGGAAGGAGAATCCGGCCAGCTCCAGCATCATGCCGCCCACATCCGTGGCGGCGGTGACGGCCAGGGTAGGCAGCACCGAGGGCAGCATATACCGGCTCAGAATGTGCCGTTCCCGGGTCCCGGCCATTCGGGCCGCCAACACGTAATCCTGCTGCCGGGCCTTCAGCACCAGACTCCGGGCCAGTCGGGCGTACTTGGTCCAGCTCACCGCCAGAATGGCCAGCATGGCGTTGGTGATGCTGGGGCCCAGCATGCCCGCCATGGCAATAGCCAGCGCCATGCCCGGGAAGGAAACCATCATGTCCGCCACCCGCATGATCACCGCATCCACCGGGCCGCCCAGGAAGCCGGCCACTGTGCCCAGCAGGCCGCCCACCACCAGAATGCCGGCCACCAGGGTCAGGGAGGAGGCCAGGGAGGTGCGGGCGCCGTAAATCACCCGGGAATACAGGTCCCGGCCCATGCGGTCCGTGCCAAACCAATACTCGGAGCTGGGCGGCTGCAGCGCGTCCGTCAGCACCGCCTCCTGGGGGTCATGGGTGGCCAGCACCGGGGCCAGCACTGCCGCTGCCGCCAGCAGCAGCACCAGGGCCAGAAAAATCCCAAAACGGATTTTTGCCTTTCTCATCGGCCCACCTCCTTCCGCAGCCGGGGATCCAGCCGGTTATAGGAGAGATCCACCACCAGGTTCACCGCCATGTAGATCAGGGCAATCCACAGCACATACCCCTGGATCAGCGGATAGTCCATGGAGGTGATGGCGGAGATGGCCAGGCTTCCCAGCGCCGGGTAGGAGAAGATCACCTCCACCACCGCGGTGCCTCCCAGCAAGGAGCCCAGGGACAGGCCCAGCAGGGTCAGCAGCGGCAGCATGGCGTTGGGCAGCACATGGCACCAGAGGATCTTCTTTTCCGAAATCCCCCGGGCCCGGGCGCCGGCCACATAGTCCTGGCGCAGCTCCTCCAACACCGCCGCCCGCACCTGCCGGGCATACTTGCCTGCCATGGCAAAGGCCAGGGTAAAGGCCGGCAGCAGCATCCGCTGGAACGTGATCTGGTTGGAGACCACCGGCACCAGCTTCCACTTCATGGCCACCACGTAGAGCAGCAGCAGACCCACCCAGAAATTGGGCATGGAGATGCCTAGAAACGTGCCGCCCCGGAGCAGATAGTCCAGAGGCCGGTTCTGGTGCAGGGCTGAGAGGATCCCCAGGGGCAACGCCAGGGCCAGCATCATCCCCAGGGCCAGCAGGGCCAGCCACACCGTGGGAAGCACCCGGGCAGCCAGCAGCTGGGCCACCGGCTGCCCCTCCGAGTAGGAGGTGCCAAAGTCCCCATGGAGGCAGTTCCACACCCAGTTCCCATACCGTACCAGAAAAGGCTCATTGAGCCCCATCTCCTCCCGCATCTCCTCCAGCACTTCCTCCGAGGGAATGGTACCGCTGACCGCAAACAGGGAGCGAACCGGATCCCCCGGCGCCAGATCCATCAGCAGGAAGCTCAGAAAGCTGACGCCTATGAGCACCGCCAGAATATGCAGGATACGCTGTATCCACCTTCGTTTTTTCACTTGCCTTCTCCTCCCGGTCCGGCAGGGCTTTTCTGCTTTCCGGAAACCCGGAGGCCTCCCTCTGGAGGAGGCGGTTCCCACAAAAAAAGCCGCACCAGCTTCATAAAAAACTGGCACAGCCGTATTCCTGTGCTCGGTACGGATACGAGTGTCCCCCCTCGGATCCGCTTCGAGAATCGTGTAAGTTTCCTGACTCGCGCTCCCGGGAGCCTCCGGCCCTTTCGGACAGGCTCCCTGCGTCCGCAGCCTACCTTCCCACGGGAATCTGCTCCCGCAGTGGCGGACTTTCGTCCAGACGGCAGATGCCTCTGCCGCTTCGGTGCGTCCTCACGCTCACAGTGCCGGTAACGCGGGGCTTTTACCCCATTCCATCTAACGCCCCACCCTGGCCGGAGCCTTTACAGGCGGGATGACACAATTCTTTTGGATTGTCTGGCTCTACTATAGCATGGAGGACGGAAAATGGCAAGGAATTTTAAATTTTTCCTCCATTACAGAAGAATCTTCAGGGCGATCATCAGCCCCAGGTACGCGGCCAGCAGCAGATAGGCTGCCACATCCCGGCGCCGATACCGCAGCGGGTGCATTTTGGTGCGCCCGGCCCCGCCCCGGTAGCACCGGGACTCCATGGCCATGGCCAGGTCCGTGGCCCGGCGGAAGGCGGAGATGAACAGAGGCACCAGCAGCGGAATCAGCGCCTTGGCCCGCTGCACCAGGCTGCCGGACTCAAAATCCGCTCCCCGGGCCATCTGGGCCTTCATAATCTTGTCCGCCTCCTCGGTGAGCAGCGGGATAAACCGCAGGGCAATGGACATGGTCATGGCCAGCTCATGGACCGGCACCCGGAAAACCTTCAGAAAGCCCAGGCCCTTCTCCAGGCCATCGGTCAGGGAGTTGGGGGTGGTGGTAAAGGTCATCAGGGAGGAACCCATGATCAGATAGATCAGCCGCACCGCCATGTAGGCTCCCTGGACCAGGCCCTCCCGGGTAATCCGGAAAATCCACACCTGCACCAGCACCTGCCCCGGCGTCAGAAAAATGTTGAACACCACGCTGAACAGCAGGAGAAAGATCACCGTTTTCAGCCCCCGGAGAATGTAGCCTAGGGGAACCCGGGAAAGCCCAATGCAGCCGCCCAGAAACAGGGTGGCCAGCAGGTAGCAGGGCCACGCATCCGCCACAAACAGGGAGATCAGAAAGATCAGCGTCCCCATCAGCTTGACCCGGGGGTCCAACCGGTGAACCGGCGAGGCCACCGGATAATATTGTCCCAGTGTAATATCCTTTAACATGCCTGTATCCTCATTCTGCCTTCTCCTCTCCAAAGCACCGGAGGATCTCCTGCTCTGCCTCCGCCACCGTGGTCACCTCCCCGGAGACCGGGAAGCCGGCCTGCCGCAGCTCCTCCATCAGATACGTAACCTGGGGAGCGGAAAGCCCCATCTTCTCCAACTCCCGGTGGTGGCAGAACACCTCCCGGGGTGTCCCGTCAAAGGCCACCAGCCCGTCGTCCAGCACAATCAGCCGCTCCGCGTACCGGGCCACATCCTCCATGCTGTGGGAAACCAGCACCACCGCCATGCCCTTCTCCCGGTGCAGCCGGGCCACCTGGTCCAGAATCTCGTCCCGGCCTGCCGGGTCCAGCCCGGCGGTGGGCTCGTCCAGCACCAGCACCTCCGGCTCCATAGCCAGCACCCCGGCAATGGCCGCCCGGCGCTTCTGCCCGCCGGAAAGCTCAAAAGGGGAACGGCGGTAAAAACTTTCATCCATTCCCACCAGCCGCAGCGCCTCCCGGGCCCGGGCCTCCGCCTCCTCCTGGGAGCATCCCAGGTTTTTGGGGCCAAAGCAAACGTCCGTCAGCACGTCCACCTCAAACAGCTGGTGCTCCGGGTACTGGAACACCATGCCCACCTTGCCCCGGAGCATCCGCCGGTTATAGCCCTCCCCAAAGATATTTTCCCCGTGGAAGCGCACCTCCCCGGTATCCGGCTTCAGCAGGCCATTGAGATGCTGGATCAGGGTGGACTTGCCGGAGCCGGTGTGGCCGATGATACTGACAAACTGTCCCTGGGGGATGGAGAAGGAGACGCCCTTTAACACCTGGGTTTCCATGGGGGTTCCGGCGCCGTACCGGTAGGTCACGTCCCGCACCTCCAGCACCGGCGCCTGCCCGGAGGGATTTTCTCCTCCGGAAGGGAACGCCTCCCCGCCGGCTGCGGGTTCTGCCGATTCGCTCCGCGGTCCGTCCACCTGGGCCCCTGCCGCCCGGGCCTCCTGCAGCGACTGGGTCAGCTCAGAGATGGTCAGGATCCCTGAGGGCACCGGCAGCCCGTCCGCCGCCAGACGGGAACCCAGCTCTGTGGCCTGGGGCACATCCAGCCCCAGGGCCTTCAGTTCCTCCACCCGGGCAAAAATTTCCCGGGGCACGCCGGACATCCGCAGTTTCCCGTTGTCCATCACAAAAATCTGGTCCGCCTGGACCGTTTCTTCCATATAATGGGTGATGAGGATCACGGTGATCCCCTCCTCCCGGTTCAGCTTCTGCACCGTGCGGATCACCTCCCGCCGGCCGCTGGGATCCAGCATGGCCGTGGGCTCATCCAGCACAATGCACCGGGGCCGCATGGCCATGACCCCGGCAATGGCCACCCGCTGCTTCTGCCCGCCGGACAGATGGTTGGGGGATGCCTTCCGATAGGCGGTCATGCCCACCGCCTCCAGGCTTTCCTGCACCCGCTTCCAGATCTCCGGGGTGGGGACGCCCATGTTCTCCGGGCCGAAGCCCACATCCTCCTCCACCACCGTGGCAATGATCTGGTTGTCCGGATTCTGGAACACCATGCCGGCGGTCTGGCGGATGTCCCAGATCTGCTCCTCCTGCCGGGTATCCATGCCGCCCACCCAGATCACGCCGTCGGTGGGAAACAGCAGGGCATTGATGTGCTTGGCCAGCGTAGATTTGCCGGAGCCATTGCGGCCCAGGATGGCCACAAACTGCCCTTCCTGCACATCCAGGCTGACGCCGTCCACCGCCCGCAGCGTCTCCTCAATCTGATTTTCCTCGTCCCTCCGGACGTATTCATAGACCAGCCGGTCTGTCCGCACAATTCCCATGTTGCCTCTTTCTATCGTTCCGTCACTTGCGGCGGCCTCCGCGCCGCCGCGGTTTCCTGTGCCCTTGGAACAGGCGCTTTTTATTATACTGAACCCTACACCTCTTGTCAAATTTCTCCACCGGCGAAAAAGGCGAAAAAAAAGCCTTGCCAAAAGGATTCCTCTGCCGATATAATAGAAACTACGTTAAGATGAAGCACCCTCCGGGTGTACCTTTATGCCGTGGGAAACACGGCAGGCAGATGAAAGGAGAGACCCATGAACCGGGTAGCCGTTGTCACAGACAGCAACAGTGGAATCACCCAGGCCCAGGCCGCGCGGCTGGGCATCCGTGTTCTTCCTATGCCTTTTTATATTGACGATACCATGTACTATGAGGACATCAACCTGTCCCAGGAGCAGTTTTACGAAAAGCTGGCAGCAGGCGCCAACATTTCCACCTCCCAGCCGGTGGTGGCCAATGTGCTGGACCTGTGGGACGAACTGCTGCAGTCCTACGAGCAGGTGGTACATATTCCCATGTCCAGCGGCCTCAGCGGTTCCTGTGAGACCGCCATGGCCCTGGCCCAGAAATACAATGGCCGTGTGGAGGTGGTCAACAACCAGCGGATCTCCGTGACCCAGAAGCAGTCGGTGCTGGACGCCATGGAGCTGGCCCGGCAGGGGAAATCCGCCGGGGAGATCAAAAAAATCCTGGAGGACACCAAGTACGACTCCAGCATCTATATTATGGTAGACACCCTGTATTACCTGAAGAAGGGCGGCCGGATTACCCCTGCCGCCGCAGCCATCGGCACGTTCCTGAAGCTGAAGCCGGTGCTGCAGATCCAGGGGGAAAAGCTGGACGCCTTTGCCAAGGCCCGCTCCGTCAAACAGGCCAAAAACGTTATGATCAAGGCCATCCAGCACGACTTTACCCAGCGCTTTGGCACAGACGAGCAGGGCACCGGCATGTACCTGGAGATGGCTTACACCGGAGACCGGCAGGAAGCGGAAATCTTCCGCCAGGAGGTCCAGCAGATTTTTCCGCACCAGGAGATTGTCATGGATCCCCTATCCCTCAGCGTATCCTGCCATATCGGCCCCGGGGCCCTGGCCATTGCCTGCACCAAAATCCTTGTATAAAAGGATACAAGCAATCCGTGTATCATGGCCATCATCAAATTCTCTTTGGAAAATAAAGCGGACGCAGGCTGCCCCGCAGAGGGGCGTCTCCGTCCGCTTTTTCACCGGGCGCGGAAGCCCGGCCTTTTTCTTTTAACAGGGAATCCGGACAGGCAGGATTCCTATTTTCCCGCCTCCGGCAGACCGGCGGCAAATTCCAGGAATTCCTCAAAGCTCCCGTGGGGCCACTGGTTCACATCCCGCTCCTTCCGGTTCAACAGAAAATCCGTGACCAGGTAATTCCGGATTCCCAGGGAGGAGGAAGAAACCATGTCGTCCTCCACGTCGTTCCCCACCATCATGCAGTCCTCCGGGCGTTTTCCCAGCAGCGCCAGCAGATCCTCAAAGTAAGCGGGATTGGGCTTGCAGCGGCGGCTGTTCTCAAAGGTGGTGATGTGGGAGAAATCCTCCGGTGTCAGCCCCGCCCACTGGATCCGGGGCCACACCGCCGCCCGGGGAAACAGGGGGTTGGTGGCCAGCACCAGCTGGTATCCTTTACCCTTCAGCAAATCCACCGCCTTCCGGGCCTTCCCGCCGGTCCGGACCACCCGGCTCAGGTTCTGGTAGTCCGTCTCATAGTAGCGCAGGAACTCCGGCTCCCGGCTCCGGATATCCGGCACGGTCTGTTCCGCAAACACCTGCCAGAAAATCTCCTCATTGGTGTGATCCGTGGTATTTTTCACCTGGGCCAGGGTGGCCGCCACCAGGGCCTGGCCAAAGGCCTTCCGGTCCACGTCCGGGGGCGTGAACCGCTCCGCCAGCTCCACCATATACTGTCTTACAAACACGTCCTGATCCATGGGGAGCAGGGTCCCGTCCAGATCAAACAGAATGGTATCCATGTCTCAGATTTTCTCCACCATCTCCCGCAGGGCCTTCTCAATGGCCTGGGTCTTGGCCTGGGCGTCCTCCAGGGACGTTCCCTTCACACCATAGTAAAATTTAATCTTGGGCTCAGTGCCGGAGGGGCGGGCGCAGCACCAGCTGTCCTCATTGAGCTCAAAATACAGCACGTTGGACTGGGGCAGGCCGGTCTCCCGGGTCTCGCCGGTGCGGTTGTCCCGGATCACATTGGCCTGGTAATCCCGGAACGCCTCCACCGTGTAAGCGCCAATCTCTTTGGGCGGGTTTTGCCGCAGGGTATCCATAATCTTCTGGATCTGAGCCTTGCCGTCCAGCCCCTTCATGGTCAGGGAGAAGATGCCGTCCTGGTAGTAGCCCACCTCCTCGTACAGCTGGATCATGGCATCCCACAGGGTCATCCCCTTGGTCCGGTAGTAGGCCGCCGCCTCGCACAGGGCCATGGTGGCCACAATGGCGTCCTTGTCCCGGGCGTGGGTGCCAATGAGGCAGCCGTAGCTTTCCTCAAAGCCGAACAGATAGGTGCCATCCCCGGTTTCCTCAAACTTCCGGATCTGCTCGCCGATGTACTTGAAGCCGGTGAGCACTTCAATCTCCCGCACTCCGTACTTTTTGGCAATGGCGTCCGCCATGTTGGTGGTGACGATGGTCTTGACCAGGGTGCCGTCTGCCGGCAAGCCCTTCTGCTCCTTCCACTGGCCGATCTCATAGTCCGCCAACAGGCAGCCGGACATGTTGCCGGTAAAGCACTTGTACTCCCCGGTCTTGCCGTCCTTGGCATAAACGCCCAGCCGGTCCGCATCCGGGTCTGTGGCCAGCACCAGGTCCGCGTCTTTTTCTTTGGCAAGCTTCAGGGCTAGGGCAAAGGCCTCCGCTGCCTCCGGGTTGGGGTAGCTGACTGTGGGGAAGTTGCCGTCCGGCAGCTCCTGCTCCGGCACCACGTATACGTTGGGGAAGCCGATCTCCCGCAGGATCCGGCGGGCCGGGATGTTGCCGGTGCCGTGGAGGGGCGTGTAGACAATCTTCAGATCCTTGCCCACTGCGTCGATGCAGTCCTGCCGCTTGATCTGCTTTTTCAGCTCCGCCATGTAGGCGTCATCCATCTCCGGGCCGATGGTCACAAAAAGGCCGGCCTCCTCCGCCGCCTTCCGGTCCATGCTCTTGACGGTGGCGTAATCCATCACCGCCTTCACCTCCGCCAGAATGCCCGTGTCATAAGGCGGGGTGATCTGGGCGCCGTCTGCCCAGTAGACCTTATATCCGTTGTATTCCGGCGGGTTGTGACTGGCCGTCACCACAATGCCGGCGGTGCAGCCCAGCTTCCGCACCGCAAAGGAAAGCTCCGGCGTGGGGCGCAGGCTGTCAAAAACATAGGCCTTAATACCGTTGGCGCAGAGGCAGAGGGCTGCCTCCTCCGCAAACTCCGGGGACATGCGCCGGGAGTCATGGGCAATGGCCACACCCTTTGCCTGGGTGCCTTCCTTCAAAATAAAGTTGGCCAACCCCTGGGTCGCCTTCCGCACGGTGTAGCGGTTCATCCGGTTGGTGCCGGCTCCAATGATACCCCGAAGTCCGCCAGTGCCAAACTCCAGGTCTGCGTAAAACCGCTCCTTGATCTCCTGCTCATTGTCTTCTATGCTCCGAAGTTCCTCTCTGGTAGCCTGGTCAAAATACGGATTGCTCAGCCACTCCTGATAGGCCTCCCGATATCCCATACCGCGTTCCTCCATTCTTAAACGTTTTCTACCTGCCGGCGCTTTGGATGTCCCGCTGCAAATTTGCTGTCTCCGCCTGCTCCGGCGCTTTTATTATAGGGTATTTTTCACTTCTTTACAAGGATCTTTCCGTAAAAGGCCGGTAAAACAGGGGATTCCGAAAAGCGGCGTCGGGAGCTTCCCGCAGCGGGGCTCCCGGGGGCTCCGGCTACAGCAGCCCCCTGCCCTCCATGGCCTCCAGGAAAAGCTGCTGCTCCTGCTGCTTTTCCAAAAGCGGCAGTTTCTTCAGGTTCCGGAAAGGCATCCAGCTCTTTTTCCGGTTATAGTAATAATTCACCTGTTTCCAGAATTTTTCCGGATAATGGAGACGGATATTCAGATACCGCCGCTCCGCATCCGCCAGCGGGCGGATTTTCTGGTAGCCGGCCAGCATGGCTTCCCCCAGGCGCCGGTTCCAGCTGTGTTTTTCCATGGCCTTGCGCAGAAACAGATACAGATCCCCCGCCGGGATCCCCCAGCCCATGTGGGAAAAGTCCACCACCGCCAGATCCCGCTCCCGGACCAGCAGATGATGGTGGGTATAGTCCCCGTGGCAGAGCAGCAGTTCCCCCATCTCCTCCCCGGCCGCCTGCTCCGCTGCCTGCCGGGCCGCCTCATAGTACCGGGGAAAGCCCCCCAGAATCTGCAGCTCCAGGTCCGATTTGTGCCGTTTCTTCCGAATATAATTGCGGGTCCGCAGAAGCTCCCGGGTATGGCGGGACAGCTCCTCCCGCCAATCCTCCACCTTTTCCTCTTCCCGCCCGGCGTCCCCGGACAGGTCCTCCAGCCCCCGGTGGAGCCGGGCCAGCACCTCCGTCCCCCGCCTCCCGGCCAGCGCTTCACGGCATAGGTTCGCTGATCGCTGCTCTCCGTCAGCAGGTTTCCCTCCTTATTTTCCACATAGGAATCCATCGGAATCCCCGTCCGCTCCTCCAGCTGCTCCAGAATCCGGTTTTCCCAGCGCAGCCGGTTCTCTGTGCTGCCGGTTTCCCGGAGATAGAGAAGGCCTTCCTTCGTCTCGCAAAGGAAGGCCACGCGAACTCGACTGATTTTTCCACAGCGAAGGGATACTGCTCCCACAATTCCATTTCCCGCTCGTTCATACGATACCTCCCCGGCTCTCCAACTGTGCCATTTCATTGTATGAACTCCGGGCTTACTTTATTCAAGGAGCAGCGGCCGCTATCGCCGCCGTCCGTAGACCCAGGCCAAGTTCCGCAGCCTTTCCGCCAGCGCCTCCGTCAGCTGGCCGGGCAGCAGCCGCCACTGCCAGTTGCCCTGGGAACGGCCGGGAAAATTCATGCGGGCCTCGCTGCCCAGACCTAGCAGGTCCTGGGCCTGGAAGATGGCCACATCCGCCACACTGGCATAGGCGGCCCGCAGCAGCGCCTCCGGCAGCTCCTCCCGGTACGCGGCCCCCAGGTACGCCCGCATGTAAGCCAGCGCCTCGTCCGGCTGGCTGTCCAGAAAGCCGGCCAGGGTCTCATTGTCATGGGTGCCGCCGTAGACCACGCAGTTGGACCGGTAGTGGTGGGGCAGATGCCCGTTGTCCGGCCCGCTGTCAAAGGCAAACTCCAGCACCTTCATGTTGGGGTAGCCGGTCTCCTCCAGCAGCTCCTGCACCTCCGGCAGAAAGACCCCCAGATCCTCCGCCACAATGGCGGTGCGGCCGGCCGCCTCCTCCAGGGCATCTGTCAGCCTCCTGCCCGGCCCCGGAAAATAGGTGCCGCCCCGGGCATCCTCCGCCTCCGCCGGCACCGAGTAATACCGGACCAGGCCGATAAAGTGGTCAATCCGCACCACGTCAAACAGCCGGGCCGCCAGCCCCATGCGGCGGCGCCACCAGGCAAAACCGTTCTGCTCCATATAGTCCCAGTCGTACAGGGGATTCCCCCACAGCTGCCCCAGCTCCGTAAAGGCGTCCGGCGGCACTCCCGCCACCGCCCGGGGCCGCCGCTCCTCATCCAGCTGGAAGCAGGCCGGGTTGGCCCAGACATCCACGCTGTCCAGGGCTGCATAGATGGGCATGTCCCCGATCAGAAGGATCCCCCGGCTGCCCGCGTACTCCCGCAGCGCCTGCCACTGGCGGAAAAACTGGAACTGGCAGAACTCCTGGAGGTGAATCTCCTCCCGCCACCGGTTCCGGGCCTCCTCCGGGGCCTCCGGCTCCCGGAAGCGCAGGGGCCGGGGCCACTGGGTCCAGGGGGCCCCTCCCTCCTGCACCTTCAGGGCCATGTACAGAGCAAAATCCGGCAGCCAGTCCCCATTTTCCTGCCGGAAGCGTTCCCATTCCTCCCGCAGCGCCCCGCCGGGGCGAAAACGGCTGGCGGCCAGGCGCAGCAGGGTCCAGCGGTTCCGGTACAGGAGGCCGTAATCCACCCGGTCCGGCTCCTCCCCCCATTCTTCTGCTTCCAGCTCCTCCGGATGCAGCAGGCCCTCCGCCGCCAGCTGGGCCAGGTCAATAAGATACGGATTCCCCGCCAGCAGGGACAGGGTCTGATAGGGGCTGTCCCCATAGCCGGTGGGGCCCACCGGCAGCACCTGCCAGTACCGCTGCCCCGCCTCCGCCAGAAAATCCACAAATTCCCTGGCCTCCGGCCCCAGGGTGCCAATGCCGTAGGGCGAAGGCAGGGAAAAAATGGGGAGCAGGATGCCTGCCCCCCGTTCCAAACGATGAGCCATAAAAACCTCCTCAAACAGCTGTTTTTTCAGGATGATACATACCTTTCGGAAATTATACCAGAAAGAGGCCGCCTTTTCCAGAGAAGCGCCGGATTTCCCCCGTCTGCCGCTTGCATTTCCCATTTTCGATATGCTAAACTATAGCCGTTACCGCGGTCGCCCTTTGCCGTTGGCAGGGTTTCCGCCAATTTCCTTCCAAAGGAGGCACCTATGACCTTACAGCTTCCGGAGCCTGTCTCCCAGATTCTCTTTCAATTGACCAACGCCGGTTTTGAGGCCTACGCCGTGGGCGGCTGCGTCCGGGACGCCCTGCTGGGCCGCACCCCGGAGGACTGGGATATTACCACCTCCGCCCGACCGGAGCAGGTGAAAGCCCTGTTCCGCCGCACCATAGACACCGGCATCCAGCACGGCACCGTCACGGTGATGATGGGCAAGGAAGGCTTTGAGGTCACCACCTACCGGATTGACGGGGAGTATCTGGATGGCCGCCACCCCAAGGAGGTTTCCTTTACGCCGCTGCTCTCGGAGGATCTGAGGCGCCGGGATTTCACCATCAACGCCATGGCCTACCACCCGGACCAGGGGCTGGTGGACCTGTTTGGCGGTGCCCGGGATCTGGAGGCTGGCCTCATCCGTGCCGTGGGCGTGCCGGAGGAGCGGTTCCAGGAGGATGCCCTGCGGATCCTCCGTGCCATCCGTTTTTCCGCCCAGCTGGGCTTTTCCATTGAGGGACATACACTTCAGGCCATCGCCTCCTTTGCCGGCCGTCTCCAGCGGATCAGCCGGGAGCGGATTCAGACGGAGCTGAACAAGCTGCTGAAATCCCCCCACCCGGAAAAATTCCGGCTGCTCTATGAGACGGGGATCACCCGCATCCTGTTTCCCCGTTTTGATGAGATGATGGTACTGGCCCAGAATAACCCTTACCACTGCTGTACCGTGGGGGAACACACCCTGCGGATGCTCACCCATACCCCGCCGGAGCCTCTGCTCCGCTGGTGTGCCCTGCTCCACGATACCGGGAAAACCACCACCCACTCCACGGACGAACGGGGAATTGACCATTTTTATGGCCATGGTAAGGCCAGTGCGGAGTTTGCCCGCCAGTTTCTCCGGGAGCTGCGCTTTGACAATGCCACCGTGGAATCGGTGACCACCCTGGTCCGCTACCACGACTATTCCTTTGACATGACCAAGGCCAACCTGCGCCGGGCGATCTGCCGGGTGGGGGAGGATCTGTTTCCCGCTCTGCTGCAGATTGTCCGGGCGGATACCCTGGCCAAAAGCCTTTATGCCCAGGAGCGGCTGCTTCCCCGCATCCAGCAGCTGGAGGAGATGTACCAGGAGATCCGGATGGACAGGGACTGTGTCACCCTGCGGCAGCTAGCCATCACCGGCCGGGATCTGATTGCCGCCGGCATGCAGCCCGGCCCCCAGATGGGGCAGGTGCTGAACCAGCTGCTGCAGCTGGTCCTGGAGCATCCGGAGTGGAATACCCGGGAAATCCTGCTGGAAAAATGGAAATCCCTGAACATCTGAAAGGCCTCTTCCTTCTCCCTTTCTTATTGGTGCATTTTGTTACGAAAATTGGAAAATTTTTCCAGTTTTCGTAACATTCCGTTTCAGAACCTACAATTTTCTTTCGGAACAGGTATAATCGGAGTATCTTACATAAAGGAGTAACTCCGTGTGCTGCTAGAACGCTTAAAACTGCTTCGCCGGAGCGTAAACCTGAGCCAGCAGGAAGTGGCCCAGAAAATCCACATCACCCGGGAAGCCTATTCCATGTATGAAAACGGGCATCGGCAGCCGCCTTATGAAATCCTGATCAGCCTGGCCCGTTACTATCATGTCAGTGTCGATTACCTGTTGGGCATTACCGATTTTCCTCAGCCGGTGCCAGAGATCACCGAGGAAGAACTGGAAATGCTCAAAGAATTCCGTCTCCTGGACAAGCGGGGGAAGGAAGCCACTCTAGCTGTCCTGCACTTTGAATATCATCACCAGATCATGCATCGCCCGTCTTTTGGCAACAAGAAGAAAGACTCTTAAGGGCGGCGCAACTTCTGTAACAAATTGTTGCATTTTCTTGCGTCACGCTGCGTATACGTATCAATCCGTTGCGTTATTGGAAATACGGAGACTTCCCCGTTATAATCGGATTATCCCAACACAAAGGAGAAGCTCCTTGTTTGAAGAAGAATTTGGCGCCCGCCTGCGGTACCTCCGCAAGCAGGCCGGATTTACGCAGAAAGCCCTGGCAAAAGAACTCCATACGTCCCGCGGAAATATTTCCATGTATGAGAACGGACACCGCCAGCCGCCCTACGACCTGTTGATTCGCATGGCGGATTTTTTTTATGTCAATCTGGACTATCTGCTGGGGCGGAACGCAAACCTATCCCTCTATCCCAATCTAAGCCGGGAGGAACTGGCCCTGTTGGAGGCATACCGGCGGGCAGATGACTCCACACGCCGCATTATCCGCACGATTCTGCGGACAACTCCCCGGCAGTAAAAAGCCGGCTGCAGTGCAAGGCTGCGCCGGCTGTGAGGTATCTTACATTGCGTGGCAGGCTACCCAATGCCCGTCTCCCCGGTCTTGCAATTCCGGGGGTTCTTTTCTGCACGCCTCGGTGGAATGGGGACAGCGTGCGCAGAAGCGGCAGCCTTCCGCCGTCCATCCCGCCTCAAAATTCCTGTGGCTTTTTCCCCCGTCTAATGTTATAATGCTCTGCGTATGTTATCCTGCACAGCGCAGTATCATACCAGTAAATAGAATGAATGGAGAATTGATACATGAATTCCAGCAAAACAACCAAAACGGAATCCCTTTCCCCCGTCCGCTTCCTGATCCGGGTCCTGCAGGGGGCGCTGATCGGGCTGGGCGCGGTTCTGCCCGGCATTTCCGGCGGCGTTCTGGGGGTTATCTTCGGCGTTTACAAGCCCATTATGGAGCTGCTCTCCAACCCCATTGCCAACTTTAAGACCCACGTTCCCAAGCTGATCCCGGTGTTTCTGGGCGGTGTCATTGGCTTCCTGGGCATTGCCAATCTGCTGGCCTTTTTCCTGGAAAAATATCCGGACCCGTCGGTCTGCCTGTTCATCGGCCTGATCACCGGCATGCTGCCTTCCCTGTTCCGGGAGGCAAGGGAACAGGGGACCAGCCGCGGATCCTACATTTCCCTGGTGGTATGTATGGTGGTGGTATTTCTGCTGCTGGGCGGCCTGAGCTATG